>JASFKW010000125.1:0-11114 GCA_050118435.1 Gammaproteobacteria bacterium
GCGTCGCTGATCGCATCGGGGTTCGCCGGCAAGGCCAAGAGCGCCAAAGTTGGCTGGGGTGTGTTTGCCGCTTTTATCGCGTTGCCGGTAGCCGATGCGGCGCTCAGCTACATGTACTTTGAATATCTGTGTGCCACAGAGGGAGGCGTCAAGATATATCACAAGGTGGATAGTGTCGAAGGATATTTAATTGAGGGGTTCGACTGGGGGCAGGACAAGGAGTACTGGCAGCGATCGTTTCGCAGCAAGCCGAATTACGGTCGATATCAATTCGTCGAAACTTGGTACAAAGGTAACGGTTTTCGATACTCGCATGATAAGGGAGTGGTCTCGAGAAAATCCGTTAAGAACTTCAAGAGTAAATACAAACTACGAAAAAGGCAGGTTTCCGGTTATTTGTTTAACGTTGGAAAAAGTGTTTATGAGGTGGTCGACATTCAAAGTGGGCGCGTGATCGCACGTAAAGCAGTATTTGGGGCAACAATGACCACGCTGCGACCTTGGCTACAGAAAGACCCGTGTCCGAAGAAAATTGTGTCAGATGCGGCGATGGTGTTAGAAGTTTTAGCACCGGCATTAGACGCAGGGTGAGAGCAGGAGGAGAGATAAGATGGCATCAGTAAATTCCATTTTCCGGGGTAGCGAGTTTGCACTCGCGTCGTATGCGGTCTTTGACGATGAGAGAGCCAAATCAGACCGTGCCTTGATCAACGTGTTGGTTTATGCGGAGAATGGGGCGGATTTTACTGAAGCCCAGGCACGGGCGTTTGCTCAGCGTTACGAGATCTATGACCATCAGGAAAATCTCGCAGATGGCTTTTCGGCTACGCTGTTTTACGACAATGTTCAGAAAAAATATACTCTAGCCATTCGGGGGACAGAGCCATTGTTCAATCCCGACGTATTTGACGCGGATGTTGACGTCTTGACTAAAGGCATGGCCTTTAGCCAGGCCGTTTCGCTTTCCAACTATGTTCAACGCCTAATCACTCCGGTCGGGTCACAAGCCACCCAGTTGACGCTGGTAAGATCTGCTACCATGCCCGAGAGCGGAGCATTCGTTACTATTCCTGCCGCTCCTGGCAGGCCAACTGCGGAATATCTCCAGCTGGAGTCTGGCGCTTTAGCCGACGGTCTTGCAAGGTCAGGGGAGCCTGTACCTTTTTTGAGTGGGTCCGTGGACGTGACTGGGCACTCGCTGGGAGGGCACTTGGCGCTTGCGTTTGCACGTCTGTTCCCTGAGTTCACCGATCACGTCTACACCTACAACGCCCCCGGCTTTACGGTCGAGGACCCACACGTTGATGGGTTTTTCGACATGCTCGGCGGGGACGCAACCAGCTTTCCTGCAGCAGAACAGATCACTAATATCTTTGCGAATGAATCTTTGAGCTCCGACGAGCCAGGGTTTGAGGCAATTGCCGGCCTGCACACGCTCCCGGGCGGGGAGCCCGATTACAGAGCGTATGTGGAAACGCAGACGCCGCCAACGACAGAACCGGACCGACCGCCAGCAAAAAATCACAGCCAGATGATACTTACTGATTCGCTGGCATTGCACGATCTGGTAGCAGATCTGTCGCCTGCGACCGGCTTCCAGGCATTCGCCGATCTTCTCAACGCCACGGCAAACGAATCACACAAGAGTATCGAGACTTTTCTGGCCACGCTGAGAAGATTATTCGTAGGTCCGGACGACCCCTACGCCAATTCATTTTCAAGCGGAAACACGACACCGGCACGGGATGAGTTCTATGACAATTTGATCAATCTCAGGGAAGACAATGCGAAGTTCGACTCGGCTAAAGGAAAACTTACATTTGTTAACTTGGCTAGGCTTTCGCCGGGCAGTTTGTCGGAGGCGGCGAAGGTGTCAGCCGGGTATCTTTACGCACTGGAGGAGCTCAATTCTTTTGCGCTCATTGGTGATGGCTCTCTGTATGGCGGGCTCGATTTTGTGGATTTTTCAGAGAAGTATCTGATTGACCGCGCCAGTTTGTTGGAAGACAAACTGCTGAGAGCGGTGAACGATTATGCGGTAAGCGATTTCGGTCCGCACCCCTTCAGCAGCGGGCCGTACGCCGGGGAGCCAGTGCACTATGTTGATATCGCCAGTGGTTATGATGTCGATGTCTATGCTAATGCCGGGCTAGGAACAACGATCATATTTGATGCTGACACAAACAGTGGTGATCCTCTTCAAGGTTCGCATCACGTCGATCACATCTACGGTCGTGAGGGCGATGACATTCTGCAAGGTGTTGGCGGTGACGACTACCTGGACGGTGGCCAGGGCACTGACGTCTACGTGTACAACTCGGGCGACGGCTTTGACACGATTTTCGACAGCGATGGTCTGGGTGAGATCCGGTTCAACGGCATTGCGCTCTCAGGCGGTGCGCAGACGACGACGGGCGCCAACACGTGGTATGACGCCGCCCTGGATATCCGCTACACACTGGACACGAGCCAGGGCAATGGCCTGCTGACCGTCACGCATGGGAATGACGATCTGCAGGTCCTTGACTTCCAGTCGGGCGAGCTGGGTATCAACCTCCAGCCTTACGCGGAGACGCCCTTCACTGATACGACGGTCTATCAGGTCATCAACCTGGCAGCCGGCGATGACCCAGAGGCGATCGGCAACCTCATCGATCAGGAGATCTGGGGCCTTCCTGACAGTGACTTTCTGACCCTGGGCGGACCGGCGAAACACCGCGTCTTCGCGGGCGGCGGGGACGACATTGTTTTTGAGGATTCCACCGGCGACACGAGCCCGTCGGACGATACTTTCCACGGCGAGGCGGGCCGGGATGCCCTGGAGGCGGGCGCGGGGGCCGATCGGCTGTCCGGCGGCACCGAGCAGGATCTTGTGGCCGGCATGGACGGTGAGGATTACCTGGAAGGCAACGGCGGCAGCGACGTGCTGACCGGCGGTGCCGGAAGTGACACTCTCAAAGGGGGTGCCGGCGACGACGATCTCTGGGGCGACGCGACCTGGTCGAGCATCGATCCCACCTGGGCGGCAGCACGGACCGGCAGCTTCAAGGTGGATCTCGGCTTCAGCTACACCAACATCACGGGTGCGGACATTTCGTCCAATGACGCTGTAGACGAGTTGTACGGCGGGGATGGCGACGATCTGCTGTTGGGCGGCGGCGACGACGACCTGATGTTCGGGGAAGCCGATCGGGACACCCTGTTGGGGCAGTACGGTCACGACTATCTCGACGGCGGCGTGGGTGACGACCACCTGCGCGGCGATGTGAAGGTGGGCGCGCTGATCGACGATCCCGAGAACCTCGGCCACGACGTGCTGATCGGTGGTAGCGGCAATGACCTGCTGGAAGGTGGGTTTGGCGACGATGTCATCTTCGGTGGCAACGACAACGACGTCCTGCAGGGCGATTTCAACAGCAAGCCCGAGTGGGCCGGCGACGACCATCTCGACGGGGGCGAAGGCAACGATGACCTGCGCGGCGGTCGCGGCAGGGACACGCTGATCGGAGGTGCGGGTGAGGACAGGCTCGAGGGCGGCCAGGGTGATGATCGACTGGAAGGCGACGCCGGCAGCGATGTCTACGTCATCAACGCCAATGAGGGCAGCGACGTGGTGCTGGACCGCGACACGGCGCTCAACACCGACCGCGTCGAGCTCGGCAAGTGGCTGACCTCCGATCGGGCGCGCCTGACGCGACTGGGATCGAATCTGGTGATCGGCTTTGCGAACACAGCCAACTCGGTGACGATCACCAATTACTTCGAAGGTCCCGAGTTCGAAATCGAGGAGCTCCGGTTCGCGGACGGGGTGGTCTGGAGCCCTGCGGTGGTCGGCGCGGCGTTCGCCGACGTGCCGATGGGGCAGGCGCTTCAGATCGGCACGGACCAGGATGACAGCCTGACGGGGGATGCGGGCGACAACGCCCTGTTTGCCGGCTCGGGCGCCGATCAGCTCGACGGCGGTCCAGGCAACGATACCCTGATCGGCGGCGAAGGCGATGACGTCTACCTGATCGACGCCGACGACGGCGACGACGTGATCGTCGACCGCGAAGCGAGCGCCAACACCGACAAGTTGGTCTTCGGGGACTGGCTGACGGTGATCCGGGCGCGGCTCGTGCGTTCGGGCTCGGATCTCAAGATCGCGTTTGCCGACACCGAGAATGCGGTGACGCTGAAAGACTACTTCCTGGATCCTGCGTATGAAATCGAAGAGATCAGCTTCACCAGCGGCATCACCTGGACGCTTGATCAGATCAAGGCGGCGTTCACACAGGTGCCGCAGGACAGTAACCTCACCATCGGTCCCGGGTACGGTGCGACCCTTCTTGGCGATACGCAGAAAAACGTTATTCTCGCGGGTGACGAGCAGGATTACCTCTACGGCCGCGGCGGTGACGATCTGCTCATCGGTGGTGCCGGCGACGATGAGCTCATCGGGACCGGGTTTGATGACGGCAGGGACACCTTCATCGGCGGTGCCGGGGACGACAAATTGTTCGACCGGGATCCCGGCACCGCCGACACCTATATCTTCAACCTGGGCGACGGCCAGGATGTTCTCCAGGACAGCGGTGGAGGTTTTGATGTGCTGCGCTTCCCGGGCATCACGCCAGCCGACGTCTTCGTGTCGAAGACTGTCGACGGTTCCGATATTGACCGTGACCTCGTTGTGGGCATTCGCGGCAAGCGGGACAGGGTCACCGTCGATGGCTTCTTCGAGCCGAACTACGCCGGCATCCTGGCCAATGAAATCGAGCGGATAGAATTCGATGACGGCAGCGCCTGGAGTCTGCAGCAGATCCTAGAGCGCATCGAGGCGACCCCGGGGTCCGAGCTCGACGATCTGATGTATGGGACGGACGCCGGCGAAACCATGGACGCGCTGGGCGGTGACGATACGGTGTACGGCTATGCGGGCGATGACACCTTGATCGGTGGTGCGGGAAACGATGATCTCTCGGCTGGCGCGGGCGACGATATCGCGTCCGGTGGTCCAGGTGAGGACTCGATCCAGGGAGACGCCGGCGACGATCAACTGTCCGGTGGCGACGGCAATGATGTGCTCACCGGTGGCCCGGGCCGGGATATCCTGGACGGCGGAGCGGGCAACGACACTCTCATTACTGGAACCGGGGGCAGCCGCGTGTTCGCTGGTGAGGGCGACGACAGCATCGTCATCAACGGCAGTGATGTGATCGACACAGGTGCGGGCGACAACACGCTGTGGTTTGCCTCCAATCCCGGCGGCTCGAGTGTGGTGACCGCCGGCTCAGGGGGAAACCATTATATATTCAGCAGCAACTATGGGAGCGTGACTATCCATGGCGGCGGCTGGGGTGGTACGGGCGCACGCCCGGTGGCGACGTTCAGCGGCTACGATTCGAGCAGCCGGTTCTCCTTCGGGCTCGGGTCGCTCGTGATCCACGCCGAGGATGGCAGCGAGCTGCACCTCACCGACTTCGACCCCCACGATGTCTATGGCTTCAGTACCATCGGCAGTTTCCGGTTCAGTGACGGTGTCGAGCTCAGCTATGCGCAATTCATCAGCCAGGGCTTCGATATCACCGGAACCGGGGGCGACGACCTGCTGTCCGGGACCAACATCACGGACCGGATGGTGGGTCTCGACGGAGACGACAGGCTGTCAGCCGGCGAGGGCGACGACACCCTGGCCGGCGGAGCGGGCAACGACAGTCTGCAGGGTGGCGCCGGTGCCGACACCTATGTTTTCACCCTGGGTGACGGCATCGACAGGCTCATCGACAGCGAAGCCGCCGACGCGGACAACCGCATTCGCTTCGGCCCGGGTATTGCGCCGGCGGACCTGCACCTGGCGGCCCACAGCAGCAGCGTCATCATCGAAGTCGGCGATGGCGGAGATCTCATCCAGCTGGAGCATCCCGACCCGATCGCCGGTGATCCGTCCAACGTGGTGAGAACATTGGAGTTCGACGATGGAAGCACGATTCCACTCGCCGCACTGATCCCTGCAGACAGCATTCCGGAGCCGATCCTCGGAACGTCCGGCCGGGATGTCATGATCGGCACCGGTCAGGATGACCGGATCGATGCCGATGCGGGGGACGATATAGTGCTGGGCCTGAAGGGGAACGACCTGATCTTCGGCGGCGAAGGTCGGGATCTTCTGTTCGGGGGCGTCGGAGACGACCGGTTTGTGGTTGCCGGCGATGACGCGGGGCACGATCAGTTCTACGGCGGCAGCGGCAGGGACAGTATCGTCGGTGGACTCGACGACGACGCTGTTCATCTGCATCGGTTCGCGGCCCACAACAGTATAGAGGTCATCGACGGTGGTGCCGGCATCAATCGTATTTCGGGCAGCCCGACAGCCGATGTGATCGATCTCAGTGCGACGGTGGTCTACAACATGAACGAGCTCGATGCCGGCGATGGCGATGACCGGGTCGCGGCGACGGCCGGCGCCGACCGGCTGAACGGAGGAAGGGGACGGGATGTCCTCGAGGGCGGAGCGGGAGACGACGTCTATCTGTTCGGCAGGGGCGACGGGCAGGATCTCCTGCTCGAAACGGGCTCCGACCTCGAGGGTGACCGTTTGGCGCTGGGAGCGGATATCCGTCACGATCAGCTCTGGTTCAGCCGCATAGAAGACGACCTGAAAATCGACGTTATCGGCAGCGCCGATGAGGTCGTGGTCGACCGCTGGTATGGGGGTGCCGACCATCAGATCGAGCAGATCCGGGCGGGCGACGGCTTCGCACTTGCGAGCAGCCGGGTCGATCAGCTCGTGCAGGCCATGGCCGCCTTTGCGCCGCCAAGCGAGGGCGAGCTGGACCTGTCGCCCCCATTGCGCGATCAGCTCGAGCCGGTGCTGGCTGCGAGCTGGGAGGCGGCGTAGTACCGGTTCCCGCTCGTGAACGGACCCGCGACTCACTCCGGCAGGCTCGCCGCCGCGATGGCATAGATGGCGACGGCGGCGACAATGACGGCGCTGAAGCCGAAGTGCATGGCGAGCAGTGTGGCGAGCACGGCGCTGATCACCGAGGCGCAGCCGTTGATGCCCCAGGCCCAGGGCACCAGCGAGGGCGAATGCGCGGCGACGCGGCTGAGCCCGAGCGGGAAGGGCATGCCCATGAAAAAGGCGAGCGGGGCGATGAGCAGCACCGACACCAGGACGCGCAGACTGTCCGGCAGGGTGGCCAGCGGCGCGAAGACGTGGTCGAGCCCGAGCAGATAGGCCAGGCTGACAACGCCGATGGCGGCCACCGGCAGCGTCACGGTCGCATGGGAGCGTGCCAGGCGCTGGGAATAGAGGCTGCCGGCGCCGGCGAACAGCAGAAAGGCCGCCAGCACCACCGCCACGGCGTAGAGCGGGTGGTGCAGGAACAGGATGAACTTCTGGATGAAGGCGATCTCGACGAACAGGAAGGCGAGCCCCAGCGCGCTGAAGTAGACGAACACCCGTCCGCGTTGCCCGCCGGGGGTCGCCTCCGACGACGCCCAGCGGTGAAGAAACCACAGCGGCAGGAGGATCAGCAGCAGGCTGGCGGCGATCGCCTGCAGCAGAGTGGCGACCAGGATCAGGTAGCCGGTGTCGAGCAGCGGCACGCCGCCACGCCCGTAGAGCCTGATGATCTCGGGCAGGGCGCGCCAGGTGAAGAAGCGGAAAAAGTACGGCCGGTCGTCGGTCGCCGGCTGCAGGTTGAACTTGTAGTCGGCCAGGAAACGCTCCCGCTCGGAACCCAGCAGGGCCTGCGCTCCGCGGTAAAGCTGGGGCTCGCCCATGACGTTGAAGCGGTTGACCTCGTCGGCGCTGATGCCGGGGTAGTAGCTCACGTCGAAGCTGCGGCGGTCACAGAACGTTCGGATGGCCTCGATCTCCCCGGCATCGAAGCCTCCGTTCTTGATCAGCAGGGTGCTGGTCTGCCAGCTGCGAATCAGCGCCAGACGGTTTTCCGGGTCTTGGATGCCCGCGCCCTCCAGGGCGGTCACGGCGGTCGCGAACAGCTTGAGCGCGTCGCGCGAAGGCATCTTGATCCAGCGGCTGATCGCCAGGTAGCCGCCCGGCGCCAGGGCGCGCAGATAGGCCTGCAGCGCTTCGACCGTGTAGAGATAGCTCTCGGTGAGGGCGTAGAGTCCGGCGGCCGAGGCGCTGAAACTGTCCACCAGCGCCACCTGGATGAGGTCGTAGCGCTGCCCGGCGGTGGCGACAAAACCGCGGGCCTCCGCCGTGGCGACCCGCACGTTGTCGGCGTCGTACAGGTGGCCGGCGAAACCCGCGTAGCGGTCCCGGACCAGGGCTGCGATCTGCGGGTTGAGCTCCACGGCGTCGATCTGCTGCGCGCCCAGCAGGCGCGCCTGCAGCACCTCGCTGCCACCGCCGGCGCCGAGGACCAGCACGCGCTCGGGCGGCTCGAGGTGGTAGGGCAGCGCCCAGGTCAGCTGGTCCAGGAACCACAGGCGCTCGGGGTCGTCGCTGACCTGGGTGATGGCGCTGGGACCGTCCCCGTCGACGAAAATACCGAGCTGCGGCGGCGGGCCCGCGGTCGCGGCCAGGCTCAGGCCCGGGGCGTAGCGCAGCGGGATCTCGGGGTGCTGGGTGATGCTGATCAAACCCAGCGGGCTGGAGTGCTCCTCCACGACCCGGGTCCCCTTGACCTGCAGCGCCTCGCTCAGCCCTTTATAGGGCGACATCTCCGGCTCCAGCCAGGCCGAGGGCAGCAGCAAGGGGAGCACCGCGGCCGCCGGCAGGCCGACCCGCAGCGCCGCGCTGCGCAGTCGCAGCTCCAGGCTGGCCACCCAGGCCGCGCCGATCCCCAGTACCGCGAGCAGCTTCAAGGTGGAAGCCGGGAACAACACAAACAGGACCGCGACGATGCCGACACTGCCCAGGCTGGCCCCCAGCAGATCGGCGCCATAGATACGCGATACGCTGGCGGGGTAGTGCATCAGGGCGAGACCGATGGCGTTGGCGACGAAAAAGAACGGCAGACAGAGATAGAGATAGACACCGGCGAGCTTCAGCCACTGGCTTGGATCCCAGAAGATCTGTTCAGGGCTGAAGCCGGCGCGCTCGGCGAGCATGTAGCTGATCAGCAGTGAGAGCGCAAACAGCACCAGGTTGGAAAGATACACCGCCGTGAAGCGCGCATGCAGGCGCCGCTGGAGCAGTGCCAGGAAGGCGCCGCTGATCCCGTAGCCCAGCAGCGCCAGGCTGATGATCATGTAGGCGTAGTGATGCCAGTGACTGATCGAGAAAAGGCGCACCAGCAGGATTTCGTAGGCCAGGGCGGTCGCCGAGGCCAGCAGCACCGAGTAGCGGGGCAGCGCGCCGACGGGGCTCTCCGGCTGCGGGTCCATTGCTCGCCTCCCGGTATCAGTGACCGCCGGTCAGCGGCACGAAGGCAACCGGAAGGAGTTGCCGGGTGCGTACCTGTCCTTCCTCACTCTTTGTGACCAGCAGCAGCTGCTGGGTCATGAAATGACTGCCGACCGGAATCACCATGCGTCCACCGGGCTTGAGCTGCTCGATCAGCGGCGGCGGGATGTGGCTGGCGGCGGCGGTCACGACAATGGCGTCAAAGGGGGCGTGCTCGGGCCAGCCGTAGTAGCCGTCGCCGATGCGGACGTGCACCCCGTCAAAGCCCAGCCGGCGCAGCCGCTGGCGCGCCGATTCACCGAGCGGCTCGATGATCTCGATGGTGTACACCTCATCGACCAGGCTGGCCAGGATTGCGGCCTGATAGCCGGAGCCGGTGCCGATCTCCAGCACCTGGTCATTGGGATCGAGCCCCAGCAGATCCGTCATGATCGCCACGATGTAGGGCTGGGAAATGGTCTGGCTGTGGCCGATGGGCAGCGGGCGGTTGTCGTAGGCGCGCTCACGCAGCCTGGCCGGGACGAACTGGTGACGGGGCACCGTGCTCATCGCCTCGATGACTTTCGGATCCAGTTTCCCGCGGCCGAGGTAATCGCTGGTCTCGCGCACGTGCTCGACGATGGTGTCGACCATCCGGGCGCGCTCCCGGGCATAGTCGCCGTCGCGGGCGTGGGACAGGGGCGCGGCGATGCAGCCTGCCAGCAGCAGTGCAGCCCACGCTGCAAAGCGGTGTTTCATCGCGAGGTCCTCCTCTCGAGCTCCGCTGAGGCCGACAGCGCCTTGCCAACTTCCTCGTCTTCGTCGCTGCCTTCATCAACCATGAATCAATCGCACCTATCTTAAATAAAGCAGCTCGGCGCTGAGATGCCAGCATCCTCAGGGCTTGCTGGAGGCCAGGCGGTGCGCGCAGCGCGTGGTCTCCGGGAGTCGATAGCGCGTGGTGCAGCGCAGCACGTAGTCGATGGCCGTCTCGAGGCTTACGCGGTGGCCGATGGAAACGAACAGAGGACTGACATTGGCGCGGGTGCGCAGCACGGCACCGATGATGTCCTCGCCGTCCATCAGCGGTGTCCACTGGCCTTTTTCCGGCGGCGGCTCGCTGTGGCTGCCGATCAGCCGCGACTTCGCCACGCCGATGCTGGGAATATCCGTAAAAACTCCCAGGTGGGAGGCCAGCCCGAAGCGGCGTGGGTGCGCCAGTCCCTGCGCATCGCACAGCAGGAGGTCCGGTCTCACGGCGAGCCGCTCGAGCGCTTCGAGCACCGCGGGCAGCTCGCGGAACGAAAGGTAACCGGGCACATAGGGAAAGCGCGTCGGGCAGCGCACCACGGCCTGGGCGACCAGCTCCAGGCCGGGGAAGGCGAGTACCGCGACCGCCGCATGCGTGGTTCTGCCGCCGTCCTCGAAGCCCACGTCCACGCCGGCGACACGATGCACCGGCCCCACCGCATCTTCACGGACCACCTTATCGCGCAGCCGTTCCTGTAGGGCACGGGCCGCCGGGACATCGGTCGGCCAGTCGTGCAGGGGACGCCGCACCCCCGTGCGCCGTGCCTTCATCGGCCGGCAGCCTGTGCGCGGATCGAGGGCGGGTCCGCCGGTCCGGGCCCGCGGGCATCATCGAGCACGGGCAGACGCTGGCTGCTCAGGATGCACGCGTCGTGGCTGCGGTCGAAGGTGGCGTGGAGGGGCGTCAGCGAAGGTGCGCGCACACCGCTGGCGCTCGCTTCGCGCCGGTCCTCATTGCCGATAG
>JASFKW010000126.1:0-11047 GCA_050118435.1 Gammaproteobacteria bacterium
GCGATACCCCGGGTCATTTGGATTTGGAGGGAGCCGAGCGTCGCCACGCGCGTCTCCCCGCAGGAACCGGGCGTCATGATGGTATTCGGCGCCAGACACTCCGGATCTCCCGTCATCTCTGTGGTCGTGTCTTCCTCACCCTCGTCGCAAAAGTCATCCCACAGATCGTTGGTTCCGTCGTCCTGCCCGTTGCCGTGGCCCAGCCACAGCGCGTGTCCGAATTCATGGCCGAGAAGGATCCCGGCGAGCTCCTCATCGACCGCGGCGATGTCGCGGATCGTCTCCTCGGTGGCAACGAAGCCGCCGGCCATCATTGTTACTGCCGGTGGCCCACCCGCTCCACAGACTGTCCCAAAGGTCTCACCCGGTCCTCCCCGTCCCCTCCAGGACAGCGCGTCCGGCCGCGAGGTCCGATTCACGTGCTTGGCGTACAGGCCGACGATCCCCCAGTTGGCCGCGTCGACGTCGGCAGCGTCGAGGTCGGCCTCGTACAAATCGCGGCACGCCTGGGCGGTGTCACGCATCTCCTCACTCGTCACTAGGTTGCCATCGCCACCCACCGTGTCGGTCACCACCTTCCAGTGTACATGCGGGAGCAGCTCGCGAACGAGTTCTGAGCGGAACGTGATATTCGCCTGATTGTGGAAGACCTTGTCCGTCACTATCTCGTGGAGTTTCCACAGCTGTGTATCACGCTCGGTCTGCGCCGCTTCGCTGTCGCCGTCCAGGTCACTGCCCGTCACGGCACACCACATGACGGGAACCTGCCATTCGGGCTGCGGAAGAGCGCTTCCGCTATCCCGGGCACGCGCGGATGAGGTCACGACGACTGTCAGGATGATCAACGTCGCCGTTGAGAGCGCGAGGCGCCAATAGCCGGCCTTTGTCGGGCTCTCAGTGCCAATACTCCTTGTTGCTCGCGAGGGTTTGCTCAACAAGGGGAAGCAATGCCACATCTCCCCTCGGCCCATAAACAACTGCTTCAGTCTCAAACACGATGAGCACGCAGGCGCGGGGCCCACAGGCATAGGATGGGAATTCATGAGCCATCACCTCCGTTTTTTCCTTGGTCTGCTGTGAAGCGACGTCACTGTTGGATTGTTCTTCTTGAACGCCGCCCAAATGCACAAGCAGCATTCGGGCCATTGAAATGCTCGCGAGTGATATCAGTACCTTGACTCTATCGAGCCTGACCGAATGGTGAAAATGCTGTAAAGAAACGGAGATTAGGAGTCTCTTAACTATGACATGGCTCGGGGAATACCCTATGGATCTTTCAATGCTTAGGGTAATCCCCTATGGTCGTTTGCGTTCCTGGACAACGGCGTCCAGCAAAGAAGTCCGGATGGTCTCACCCACGGATCCGGCGGCCAGCCGACGGTCTCGGGAACATGCCACAGGCGATGCCCGGGCGATTAACTGGCCGGCAGCAGCCTAGAGGGCATCGATCCACTCCCGGACTCTGCCTACTTCGGACGTGATCAGGGCGGGGTCGGAGTAGACGTGTGCCATGACGCTGATGCCTTCGGTGCGTCCTAGCAGATGCAGCGCGAGCGCCCGGGCCTGCCGTGAGCGTCCCAGCTGCCTGAACTGCGCGGCCAGCCAGTCACGAAACACATCGAACAGGCGTCGGACCGGCTCCCGCAATTTGCAGGATTCCTTGCCCAGCTCGGCGCCGAGGGTCCCGATCGGGCAGCCGTACTTCGCCAGCTCGCCCTTGTTCGCGGCAACCCTCTGCACGTAGCGATGCAGCCGATCTCTCGGGTCGGCGTACTTTTGATCCCAGCCGGCGAGGATCGCCTCGTATTCGGCGATACGCTGCTCGATGACGGCTTCGAGAATGTCTTCCTTGCTCTTGAAATAGTGGTAGATGTTGCCGCGTTGAACCCCTGTCGCCTCCACGATGTCGCTGAACGACGTATTCGTATAACCGCGCTGGTAGAAGAGCGCCTTGGCGGCCTCGACGATGTCCTGTCGTGTTTGCTCTCCCTTGGCGGGCATATGCTTGCCGACGGATTGCGCGATGCTCGAACGATCCCTGGGGTCAGTGGAACGGATGATATCGGGCCTGGCAAAGGCTTTCCACAGCGTCAGGAACGGATAGATGTGTACATTTTCATAAGCGTGCTCTGGCGTTCGGCCATCTCCCGCATCTGTATCCGGATCGCGTCCTTCCAGTGGATCTTCGGCGCATAGCCCAGCAGTGATGCCGCGCGCTCGTTGGTCGCGCCCGTCTCCTCCAGCAGGTGGACGATGCTTCTGGTGACCAGCGGCTCCCAGGGTACGAAGCGGTCGATCAGCCCCATGCCTCTGGCAAAAGGGTAGGCGACCGAAAAGGGTACCCCGAAGTGCGGCCGCGGCAGCCCGTAGGTCTCGCCCAGAAATCCGATGACCTCGCGCGTCCTGGGCACGGCGGGGCCGACGATGTTGAAGCCCTGATAGCCGCTGAGCCCCGGTACGGTCGCGGCGAGTGCGAATGCTTCAGCGACGTCGTCGCCGGCAACAATGGGCATGCCGGTCATACCACCGGCGACCCAGGGGACCAGGTGGGTCCTCAGCCGGGGCACCAGCAGCGGCAGCAGGCCGAGGCCATAGCGGCGCCCGGCAAAGAGGCCTGCGCGCAGCGTGATCATGGCGCAGCGCCCGCTTGCGTTGTTCCGCATATGCCGCTCGATGCGCGCCACGTTGCGCATGTGCGGCCAGAGCGCCAGCCGCTTCTCGTCGGCCCGGCTCATCGGGTCGGCCGAAGCACCGGGTGCCGCGACGCTCGTCGAGCTCAGGAAGACAAAGCGCCCGACGTCGCTTGCCAGCACCCGGTCGATGAGGCCAGCGAGGGCTGCAGAAACAGTCGCTCCGACGTTTCGGCGTGGTTCCACGCAGACGTCCAGGCCGCGGCATGACAGACGACGTCAACGCCGGTCAGCAGCCTCTGCAGGTAGGCTTCGTTCCGGAGATCCCCTTCGCGCACCTCGCCCGAATACGCGGGGATCAGTTTGCGGCGGTCCCGGCAGGCGGCAATGGGTGCGACACCCCCGCGGCGCATCAGGGCCTCGAGAATATGGCTGCCGACGAAGCCATTGGCGCCCGTGACCAGTACCGTGGTGGTGCCCATGGATGTTCCTCCTTGACGCAGAAATAGGACAAACGTACTAATAAAAATAGGACGAACATCCTGGAGTGTCAATTCCAGGGGTGCTGCACGGCGTGTGATAGCGTGCTTTGCACAGCGCCTTGCGTGCGGCTGCTTTGGGGCAGTGGGCAAGAGCCTGCTCGATGAACGGTGCGGCCGCTTGCCGCGCGTCCGTTCCGGAGTCGTGACGAAAAACGTGATGGCGGGCAGCGCGGAACAGCCCGGCGTGCCGGACGAGCCCCGACTGCCCGCACTGCCGCCAGGGCCCGGAGCGTGCTATCTTTGCGGCATCGAACCATGATGCCGCAAGGGCGTGCAGCGCTGCGTGTCAGCCAGGGAATTATCTCGGATGACCAAAACCACCGCGACCTACTGGAATCCCCTGCAGCCGCAGCACCAGGGCGAGTGGGAGCCTGTCGCCGGGCTCGAAGGCGTCGCCGAGCAGCTGACCCTGAGCATCGATCCGGACACGGGCGAGTACACGCGCCTGACGCGCTTCCATCCGGGTGCGGACACGACCGCTTTCGGGGGTAAGAGCCACGACTACCCCGAGGAAATCTATATCGTCAGTGGCCGCCTCTATGACCAGGCATTCGATCTGTGGCTGGAGGCCGGCCACTATGCGAGCCGGCCGCCCGGCGAGCTTCACGGTCCGTTCCGGACCGACGTCGGCTGTCTGGTCCTGGAAGTGTCGTTCCCGAACCGGACGGCGCCGTCGGCCACATAGAGACGCCTCTGCTATTCCAGCGTCCCCAGCCGTGTCTTGAGCTCCTGCCACAGCGCCCGGTACGCTTCGGCGGCCCGGCTGCTGTGGGCATAGCTCTCCAGCACGGCGCGCCGCACGCCCATCTGCTCCACCTCGCTGGCGTAGGGGATGGTCCCGGTCAGCAGGCTGCAGCTCATGCGCGGCGGATCCTCCACCATGTCGCGGTGCAGGACCTTGCGCCGGTCAACCATCGAAAAGAAAGGCAGGATGGTGAGGTGCCTGTACTTGCGCGCCTCGCAGAAATGCAGCAGCTGGTAGAGGGTGCGTAGCGACAGTGTGGTCGGGATGGTCGGCACCAGCAGGACGTCGGCGGCTTCGAACACGTTCTCCGACACCAGCGAGATGCTCGGGGGACAGTCCAGAAAGAGATAGTCGTATTCGTCGCGCAGCGGCTTGATGAGCTTGCGCAGCCGGGTGCTGGACTTGCGGAACTGCTCCAGCCCGAGGTCCATATTGCGATAGGAAAAGTCGGCCGGGATCAGGTCGAGGCGGGGATAGTCGGTGGCCTTGATGGCCTCGTCCAGCTCGCGCTTGCGCTTCAGCAGACCGCGGGTGCCGCCTTTAACCCGGGGCTTCACCCGGAAGTAGAAGCTGGCCGCACCCTGGGGGTCCAGATCCCACACCAGCGTGTTGCCGCCTCCCCAGGCGGACAGCCAGGAAAGGTTCACCGCCGCGGCGGTCTTGCCGACGCCGCCCTTGATGTTGTAGGAGGCGATGACTTTCATTGCGCACCGGCCTGCGGCAGCGGTTCGGGCCTGAACAGGGCGCGGAAG
The DNA here is from genome assembly GCA_050118435.1 of Gammaproteobacteria bacterium. Taxonomy (GTDB): domain Bacteria; phylum Pseudomonadota; class Gammaproteobacteria; order DSM-19610; family DSM-19610; genus Thiogranum. The sequence goes on from JASFKW010000126.1 coordinate 4,670, forward strand.
CGCAGCCGGTTCGCCCGCGTAGCGAACTGCGCGAATCGGGCCTCGAAATCGCCGCGCACCGACTGCATGCGCAGGCCCAACCCTTCCAGCAGGATGTCCATGGCCGCCTCGGTGCCCGTGCCGATGGAGCTCTCTTGCCGCATCTGCTCCCGGAACCGGCGCAGAGTGTGGGTCTGGACGTCCAGATCCTGGAAATCGCCGAGGTTGTCCTGCAGCGCCTTGAGCTCCTTGATCAGCCGCCGGATTTTCTTTCGCGGATACAGCGTCTGGAAGAATTCCATCAGGTATCGAAGCTTCTTGCAGGACTTGCGCAGCTCATGGAGCTCGGGCGGCGGCGAGTCCGGGGTGATCGCCTTGCCCTCGCGCAGCACGCGCTTGTACATCCGCCAGGTGCGCCGGCGCGCCAGCACCGACACCGGCAGTCGGGCGTCAGGGGCGGCCGGTCGCTTCGGCAACGGCGAGCTGAGGTAGCGCCGCCAGCGCTGCTTGAGCAGGCGGTAACGCGCCCCGCGCAGCGCCTTGCACATCGCAGCGTGCTCCTGGCGCTGGTGGCGCTCGAGGAACGCCCGCAGGGGTTCCAGCTCGGGGCGCAGGTCCTCGGGCAGCCGGGCCTGATAGGCGCCGAACTTGAGCAGGTAGACGTCGAGGTCCCGGGTGGTGGTGGTCAGGGCTCCCAGCCAGGCAAATTCCTCGCGATAGCGGGCCAGGGTTTGCGCCGGGAACACCGTCTTGAGTTGGCCCAGCGCCGAGCGGGTGCGCCGCACGGCGACCCTGAAGTCGTGCAGGAACTCGCTGTCGAGGTTCTGCAGCAGGCCCGGCTCGTTGATCTCCATGGTGTCCAGCAGCACGAGCAGAATGCGTCGGACGGCCGCGTCGGCGCGCAGCTCCGGGTCCAGCTCAATGTCGAGCCGGTGCGCGCTCGCCGCGGGATCGGTGCCCTGACGGCTCAGCGCGCAGTTGAGCAGGTCCTGGGCGTCGGGCTGCAGCCCGAAACCCTCCTGCAGCCTGTCGGTGATCGAGCTGGCGGCACCGGCATAGCCGCGCAGGGCTTCGACCCGCAGCTGCTTGACCAGGGGGCGGGCGGTCGAATCAGGCGTCAGCAGGCGGTGCTGCTCCAGAAACAGCCGCGCCCGCGTCTTGCCCTCCGGGTCCGTGAGTCTCAGGCACTGGCTGCGGGTGGCGAGGGTGGCGACCGGCAAAAGGGCGCGCGGGCCGAGCAGGGACTCAAGCCGGCGGCGCAGCTTCCCCTCGGGCAGCTCGCAGGGAAACCGCGGGGGCGGTTGGTGCAGGGGCATCGACACCGCGGTCCCACCGCCGTCGCGGGCGGACAAGGAGCAGCGGGAATCGGCGTCGCGCTCCTCCCACCTGAGCGCCTTGCCGGCCCGGAACAGCCGCCAGTCGAAGCTGTCGAAAAAATATATCCGGTAGCGCTCCGGGCTGTCGGCCTCCAGGGGCAGGGCCTCGAGGAGACGGTCGCGCCAGCCGGGCAGGCTGTCTCGGAAAGGAATTGCGTAGCGCAGTGGGCTTGCCATGCTGGCGGCTAGAGCATCCGGTATCACCGGCAGGCTAATCCAAAAGGGCCCTGGACTTCAATCACAGCGCCGGGCGACGGGGCGCTCAGATCCGGTCGAGGCGTCGACAAGGCATCGCCCGATCCCTGCAGAAACCGCCACGCCGGAGGCGCCTCGCCGGCCACCGCGGCGGTCGTCGGCACCGGAGACGGCGGCGGTCGCAGGTGTGTGTTAAGTTGTGCCCAGGGCCTGTTAACAGGCCCGAAGGAAAGCACGGGAGTCTTTTTCATGCAGCAGCACCCGGGCATCAGCCGCCGCATCTTTCTGCACCGGCTCGCGCTGCTCGCGGGCTTGGCGACCGTCTATCCGGCTACTGCGCTGGCCGAGCGGCGCGCCGACACGGCGGGGCCGGAGGGCGAAGCCTGGCTCGATCGGGATCCGTGGAAGACGCTGGCCGCCGTGCAGGAGCACCTGCTCCCGGCCACCGACGCGGTGCCCGGGGCGGGCGACATCGGCGCGGCGGCCTACCTGCGCCGGGCGATCGAAAACCCCGATGCCGACGCTGAGGACAAGACATTCCTGATGCAGGGCGTGGGCTGGCTTAACGAGCTGACTCGGGAGCGCCATGGCCGGCCCTTTGCGGCGCTGCCCGAGGAAACGCGCGAAGCCGCGCTTCGCGATATCGAGAAGAGTCGGGCGGGCCGCAACTGGCTGTCGCTGCTGCTGACCTATCTGCTGGAAGCGCTGCTCGCCGATCCGGTCTACGGCGGCAATCCGAACGGAATCGGCTGGCAGTGGCTGGAACACCAGCCGGGCTTTCCCACACCGCCGCTCGACAAGACCTGGCACCGTTTGGCATCGCGACGGCAGGTCGCACCCAAGGGCAAGTGAGTTACGACTGCGACGTGTGCGTCATCGGCAGCGGGGCGGGGGGTGGACCCGTCGCCCTGACGCTGGCGCAGGCGGGCCATTCGGTGCTAGTGCTGGAAAAGGGGCCCTGGTTCACCGAGCAGGATTTTTACAAGGACGAGCTGGCCTGTTGCCGGCGCAGCGTCTATACGCCGCGGCTCGAGGACGAGCAGCACGTCATCGAGGACCTCGACAGTGACGGCCAGTGGGTCGGCGAGCCGACCTCCGAGTCCGGCTGGGACTTCTGGAACGGCAACTGCGTGGGCGGATCCTCGAATTTCATGAGCGGTTTCTTCTACCGGTTGAAGCCGGAAGACTTCCGGCTGTTGTCCGAGTTTGGACCGATCGCCGGCGCTAACGTGGCCGACTGGCCGATCGATTATGATGAGCTCGAGCCCTGGTACGCGCTGGTCGAGTGGGAGGTGGGCGTGTCGGGGCGCGTGAGTGATCACCCGCACGCCGAGCCGCGCTCGACGCCCGCATTTCCCTTTCCCCCGACCGCCGAGCATCCCATCGCCCGGCGCATCGATGCGGCCTGCGAGTCGCTCGGCTTTCACGCCTTTCCCACCCCGCGGGCGATTCTTTCGCGACCACAGGGTGGGCGGCGCAGCTGCGAGTACTCGGGTTACTGCGGCAGCTACGGCTGTTCCACCGGCGCCAAGGGCAGCTCACGCGCGGCGCTGCTGGGACGGGCCGTTGCGACCGGCCGTTGCGAGGTGCGCCCGCACTCCAAGGTGCACCGGCTGGTGAGCGACGGCAGGGGAAGGGTCACGGCGGCCGAGTGCTTCGACGCCGCGGGTGAAAGGCAGCGGGTGCGGGCGCGGATTTTCGTGGTCGCCTGCCAGGCCATCGAGACCAGCCGGCTGCTGCTGTGCTCGACGGGCCCGCGCCATCCGCACGGTCTGGCGAATCGCCACGGCCAGGTGGGCCGGAATCTGGTGTTTTCGGCGGGCGGTGCCGGGACGGGCGATTTTCCCTACGCGGATCTGGACGCGGCCGAAGCCGCGGCCTTGCGGGCGCGGGGTCCTTTCGTCAACCGCAGTCTGCAGGACTGGTATTGCATCGACGACGCGACTTTCGGGGGCCGGGCCAAGGGCGGCACCATCGATTTCCTGCTGCGCCATCCCAATCCCATCGCGCGGGCCATGTCGCTCAAGTGGGACGACGATGACCGGCTGGTGTGGGGCCGCCCCCTGCAGCGCAGGCTGAAATCCCTGTTTACCGAGGCGCAGTACCTGCGCTACGAGCTGTTCTGCGACTGGCTTCCCACGGACGACTGTTTCGTCAGCCTGGATCCGGGGGTGCGCGACCGTTGGGGCACGCCGGTGGCGCGGGTGCGGATCGGGTATCACCCGCGCGACCTCGAGGTGGGACGCTACTTGGATGCGCGCGCGCGCCGGGTGCTGCAACGCATGGGGGCGAAGAGCATCCGCTCCGGTGTCAGCGGCAGCCCGCCGCAGAACCTGGTGGCCGGCGGCTGCCGCTTCGGAGCCGATCCCCGCAGCTCGGTGCTCGACGCCGACTGCCGCGCCCACGACGTGGACAACCTCTACGTCACCGACGGCAGCTTCATGCCCACGGGCGGCAGCGTGCCCTTCACCTGGACCATCTACGCCAACGCCTTCCGGGTGGCCGATCGCATCCGAGCCGCGCTGTAGGAGCCTGTCCTCGAAATCCCACGCGCCTCGCTACGCGCAGATTACTCGGACAGGCTCCTCCTGGCGATTGGCGGATGCAGGCGCCCGGCGCTTCCAGTAGAATCGCCGCGACGCTCTGCAATCCAACTGCCGGTATTTCATGAATCTGAATTTTCTCGACTTCGAGCAACCCATCGCCGAGCTGGAAGCGAAGATAGAAGAGCTCCGCTACGTGGGCGATGACGCCGAAATCAACATCAACGAGGAGATCGGTCACCTGCAGGCCAAGAGCCGCTCTCTGACCGAGTCGATCTTCGCCAAGCTCGATGCCTGGCAGATATCGCAGCTCGCCCGCCATCCGCAGCGGCCCTACACATTGGACTACGTCCGCAGGATCTTCACCGACTTCGAGGAGCTGCACGGGGACCGGGCCTACGCCGACGACCCCGCCATCGTGGGCGGGCTGGCCCGACTGGGGAGCCGGCCGGTGATGGTCATCGGTCACCAGAAGGGCCGCGACACCAAGGAGAAGATCCATCGCAACTTCGGCATGCCGCGGCCCGAGGGCTACCGCAAGGCCCAGCGTCTGATGGAGCTGGCCGAGCGCTTTCACCTGCCCATCATCACCCTCATCGACACCCCCGGCGCCTACCCGGGCATCGGCGCCGAGGAACGCGGCCAGAGTGAGGCCATCGCCCGCAATCTCTACGTGATGGCCGATCTGAAGGCGCCGATCATCTGTACCGTCATCGGCGAGGGCGGCTCCGGCGGCGCGCTGGCCATCGGCGTGGGCGATCGGATGCTGATGTTGCAGTACAGCATCTACTCGGTGATCTCGCCGGAGGGTTGCGCCTCGATCCTGTGGAAGAGTGCCGACAAAGCCGCCGAGGCCGCTGAGGCGCTGGGCGTCACCTCCGCCCGTCTCAAGGAGCTCAATCTGATCGATGATGTCATCGAGGAGCCTCTCGGGGGCGCACACCGCGATCCGGACGACATGGCCGAGCGCCTCAAGACCCGGCTGATCGATGAGGTCGAACAGATCACTGCGGTCCCGGTGGACGAGCTGGTGGCCGCGCGCTACGAGCGCCTCATGTCCTACGGTGACTTCATCGAGAAATAAGGCGCTCGCGCGTTTGCTCGACAGGCTGCCGCCGGCACCGGCCTATTGGGTCGCCTACAGCGGTGGCGTCGACTCCCACGCTCTCCTGCACCTGCTCTGGCGGAACCGCACGGAGCTGCCCGGACCGCTCGGGGCGGTACACGTCGATCACCAGCTGCAAGGGCAGTCGGGTGACTGGGCGATTCACTGCCGTGCCGTGTGCGAAGAGCTGGGGGTCGCCTTTCACGCTCTGAAGGTGCAGGCGCGTCCCAGACCGGGGGAGAGTCCGGAGGCGGCCGCGCGCGCGGCGCGCTACCGCGGGCTCGCCGACTGGCTGGGGGAGGGGCACGTGCTGGTGAGCGGCCAGCACCTCGACGATCAGGCGGAGACGCTGCTGCTACAGCTGTTTCGCGGGGCCGGTCCCCGGGGGCTGGCGGCGATGCCGGAGCGCGCGCCGCTCGGGCGGGGCTGGCTGGTGCGGCCGATGCTCCCGGTGCGCCGGGATGAGATTCTCGCCTATGCGCGGCAACAGCACCTGCGCTGGGTGGAGGATCCGAGCAACACCGACCTGCGTTACCACCGCAACCTGCTGAGGCAGCGGCTGATGCCGGAGCTGCGGCTGCACTGGCCCGGGATCGCCCGGGTTCTGGCGCGCGCGGCGCGCCACCAGGCCGATCAGCTGGAGCTCGCCGATGCGCTGGCGCGACAGGATTTCAATGCCTGTGCCATCGGCGCAGGACGCTGGCTGTCGCGTTCCGCGCTCGCCGGGTTGTCGCCGGCCCGTCAGCGCAACCTGCTGCGTTACTGGGTCGGGCTCAATGCCCTGCCGCTTCCGGCCGAGGCGGTGGTGGAGCGCGTGCGTCGGGAAATGCTTTACAGCGGCGACGACGCCCGTCCGCGGGTCCACTGGCCCGGCGCCGAGGTGCGGCGGCATCGCGACCGCCTGTATCTTATGCCCCCGCTGTCGCAGGTGTATGCCGACGCGCGTCATGCGTGGGACGGCCGCGAGACCCTGACCCTGGAGCGCGCCGGCGGGCGGCTGTCGGCACAGCCCGCAAACGGTTGCGGGCTGCGCATGCCGCCGCAGGGCGGTCTCTTCGAGGTGTGCTTCCGGCGCGGCGGAGAAGTGCTGCAGCCGGTCGGACGCGATCATCATCATGCGTTGAAAAAGCTGTTCCAGGCATGGGGCGTGCCGGAGTGGGAACGGGCTCGTGTGCCCCTG
>JASFKW010000127.1:0-11043 GCA_050118435.1 Gammaproteobacteria bacterium
ACCGCCGAGAAGCGCCGGGCCAGATCCGCATCTCCGGCCACCGCACGGGCGCGCAGCAGCGCCTGGTGCTCCCAGGTCCAGGCTTCGTTGTGCTGGTAGTCTGCAAATGCATCCAGGGAGCTGACCAGCAGCCCGGAGCTGCCTGAGGGCCGCAGACGCATATCCACCTCGTAGAGCACGCCCGCCGGGGTAAAGGTCTCCAGCATGTGGATGATGCGCTGACCCAGTCGGGTGAAGAACAGCGCATTGTCGACCGGCCTGGACCCATCGGTGTGCTGCGCGCTGCCACGGCTGTCGTGCAGGAACACCAGATCCAGATCGGATCCGTAGCCGAGCTCGATGCCGCCGAGCTTGCCGTAGCCGACGATGGCGAAGGCGACCGGACGCGCCTGGCCAGCCACCTCGCACCGCGGCGTCCCATAGCGGCTGACCATCTCCGCCCAGGCAAGGGACAGGACTTTCTGCACCGTCACCTCGGCGATGGCCGTCAGCCGGTCGCTGACAACCATCAGGGGAATCGCCCCCACCAGGTCGGACGCGGCCACCCGCAGCACCATGGCGTGTTTGAACTGGCGCAGACGGTCCATCTGCTGCTCCAGGTCGGCGTTGCCCACGTCGTGCAGGCGCTGCTCGAGCTCCTCCTCGAGCTCCTCGCGCTGCAGCGGCGCGTAGAGGGTGCGCGGGTCCAGCAGCTGGTCGAGCAACAGCGGGAAACGGGCGATCTGCTGAGCGATCCAGGGGCTGGCCGCACAGAGCTTCACCAGCTGTGAGAGCACCGGCGGATTCTCCTGCAGCAGCGCCAGGTAAGTGGTGCGTCCGGCGATCTGTTCCAGGACGTGCACCAGGCGTCCCAGCGTTTCCGCGGGCTGGGCCTGCGCACCCACCTCGCCCAGCACCCTCGGTACCAGGGCGTCGAAGCGCGCGCGCCCCTGCTCGCCCAGATAGCGCGGCGCCGTGCCGGAGCGCAGCTGCTCGATCCAGCGCTGGGCTTCAGCCACGTCATCGAAGCCCGCCGCTTCCAGCGCCCGCCCGGCTTCGCCCTCGGCAAGGCGCTTCAGCCACAGATCCACCAGGGGGTCTGCGCTCTCCCCGGGTTCGTCCGCCGGCACCGCAAACACCTGTTTGAAATGGCCTTCGACCTGGCTCCTGTGTTTGTCGAGGGCGGCGCGAAAGCCGGTCCAGTCCTGAAAGCCCATGGCGAGCGCCAGGCAGGCGCGATCCTGCTCGGCCTCCGGAAGATGATGGACCTGCTGGTCGCGCATGGCCTGCAGTCGGTTCTCGGTGCGGCGTAGGAACACATAAGCCGAGACCAGCTCGGCCACAGCATCCCGCGTCACCAGGTCCAGATCCGCCAGGGTTCCCAGCACCTCGATCACGCCGGGGTGACGCAGGCGCGGCTCGCGCCCGCCGCGCACCAGTTGAAAGGCCTGGGCAATGAACTCGATCTCCCGGATGCCGCCCGGGCCCAGCTTGATGTTGTCCTGCTGGCCCTTGCGCTGCACCTCGCGCTCGATCTGACTCTTCAGGTCGCGCAGCGATTCGAAGGTGTGGAAATCGAGATAGCGCCGGTAGACGAAAGGGCGGAGCAGCTCGGTGAGCTCCGCGCGCGCAGCGGCATCTCCGGTCACCGGTCGCGCCTTGATCATGGCGTAGCGTTCCCACTCCCGCCCCTGGGACTGGTAATAGTCCTCCAGGGCCTCGAAACTGCACACCAGCGCGCCCGCGTTGCCGTAGGGGCGCAGACGCATATCGACCCGAAACACGAAGCCGTCGTGGTCGGCGTCCGCCAGGGTGTGGATCAGCGACTGCCCCAGGCGAGTGAAATACTGCTCCGGGCTCAGGGCACCGCGTCGGGGTGCGGGGATCGCGTCCGGATAGGCAAAGATCAGATCGATGTCGGAAGAGAAATTCAGCTCACGGGCCCCCAGCTTCCCCATTGCCAGCACCACGAGAGAGGCCGGTTGCCCGTCGGCGCCCAGGGGCGCCGGGCTGTCTTCCGCCTGCCAGGCACCCAGCCGATCGAGGGCCGCCTCGATGCAGGCGTCCGCCAGCTCGGTGAGGTCTTCGAGGGTTTCGTGCAGGGGAGCCCAGCCGGCCAGATCGCGCCAGGCGATGCGCAGCATCTCACGCCTGCGCAGCTGCCGCAGGCGCTGCCTGAGCGCGCGCTCATCCCGGCAATCCCGGATCCGACGGGCGACGCGGCGCGCGAGGCCGCCCGGCCAGCCATCGGCCAACAGCTCGCCGCTTTCGAGCAGCTCGGCCAGAGCACCGGGGTGACGAATACAGGTCTCGGCCACGAACTCGCTGAGCGCGAAAACCCGGCAGGCACAGGCCCGGAAAGCCGCATCAAGGGGAATCCGCGCGCCGGCTTCGGCGGCCGCATCCAGGTAGCTGCTCCAGCGAACAGAGGCGGGCTGCTGCAGCAGCGCCGGGAGCGCCGACCAGGGTTCTGTGCTCTCCGTGATTATTGTTTTGCCTTCCATCTGAGTAGATTACCGTGAAATCCCACGGGCCGCAGCCGCGGCTGGCGCGCCCTGGCGGAAATGCTCCCAGGGGTGTCGGCGTCGATTGGGGGTATACTAATCGGAATAAACGGCGCCCAGAACCGTCTAGCAGCGTAGAAGGATGCCAGGACCATGAACGTGATCTCGACGTTGTGTCACAACCACCAGTTCAAGCGCGAGCTGGCCCAGTACCGCGAAAACCTGTATCGCATCGCCTATTCCTGGTGCCACAACGCGGCGCTGGCCGATGACCTGGTGCAGGAAACGCTCGCCAAGGCGCTGAAGAACAGCGGTCAGCTGCGTGATCGGCAGACGCTCAGGGCCTGGCTCTACCGGATCCTCACCAACTGCTGGCGTGACCATTTCCGGCGCAGCCGCGATACCGTGGACATCGATGACATCGTCCTGGTGGAATCGGATACCCCCGACCGGCGACACGACCGGCAGCAGGTCATCGACCGGGTCCGCAATGCCATTGCACGCCTGCCCATGGGCCAGCGGCAGGTGATCTCGCTGGTGGATCTGGAGGGTTGCTCGTATATCGAAGTCGCGCAGGTTCTGGAGATCCCCATCGGCACGGTCATGAGCCGCCTGTCGCGCGCCAGAAAGGCGCTGAAGGATCAGCTGCTGGAGACCGAAGTTGAGGGATGCCAGAGAGTGCGTCATCTCAGGACGGTAACATGATCGATAAGAGTATCTCCGAGGAACGGCTCAACGCCTTCATCGACGATGAGCTGGACGCGGCCGAAAAAAGCGAGGTTTTCGAGGCGCTGAGCAGCGACAGCGGGCTCAACCAGCAGGCCTGCGAGCTCAGGCAGCTGAGCGAGCTGGTGCGCCACGCCTACGACAGACCACCGGCGATCGAAAGCTACCGCCGGCCCCGGGCACGCCCTTTCGGCCCCTGGGGACGGGCCGCCGCGGCATCGCTGCTCCTGGCGGTCGGCGCCGCCGTGGGCTGGGTCGGCCATCAGCCGCCCCAGCCGCAGGGCGCCGCACCCGATCTGCACGCCATGTACTGGGACGAGCAGCGGGCATTCCAGAACGCCGATCTGAACAGCGTGTCGAGCCAGTCAGGGCCCAAGCGCGTCATCGTGCACCTGAACACCTCGAGCCCCGACAAATTCGAGAAAGCGCTGGCCACCGCCGAGCAGCTCCTGGAGACCTATGGCAGCGGCGACCAGGAAAGCGAAATCGAAGTGGTGGCCAATGCCAGCGCGATCCGCATGCTGCGCAGCGACTATTCACCGTACTCGGACCGGGTGCGCCAGCTGCAGGACCGCTACTTCAATCTCACTTTCCTTGCCTGCAAGGACGCCATCGACCATATCCAGGAGCTGGAAGGACCGGACAGCAACGTCAGCCTGCTCCCGGATGTCGCGGTCACGCCCTCGGCGCTGGAGCACATCCTGGAGCGCCTCAAAGAAGGCTGGGTGTATATCAACGTCTGACGGGCGGTGGATAATATAACCGCAAAGGCGCACGAAGGCGCGCAAAGGAAACCCAGGGAATTTATTGTCTCACCTTCGCGCGCCTTGGCGGTTGATGGTTTTCGTCTAACCGAGGTTCCCTTCATTTCCTTAGGCTTTGTTGTTGGGCTTCGCTGCGCTCAGCCCAACCTACCAGTGCTTTGTGCGCTCAGCGGTTGATGCCAGCTGAAAAAAAAGCCCGCCGAAGCGGGCTTTTTTCTGCCAGTGCACTGACGGGCTTTACATCATGCCGCCCATGTCGGGCATGCCGCCGCCACCGGGGGGCATCGCCGGCTCTTCCTTGGGCCGCTCGGCCACCATGGCTTCGGTGGTGATGATCAGGCCGGCCACCGACGCAGCGTTCTGCAATGCGGTGCGGGTCACCTTGGTGGGATCCAGGATGCCCATTTCCAGCATGTCACCGTATTCACCCGTGGCCGCGTTGTACCCGTAGGTGCTCTTGCCCTCGACGACCTTGTTCAGTATCACCGAGGCCTCCTCGCCGGCGTTGGAGCAGATCTGGCGCAGCGGCTCCTCCATGGCTCGTCGGGCGATGTCCAGACCGGTGTTCTGGTCATGGTTTTCACCCTTCAGATCAGCGATGGCGGCACGCGCCCGCAGCAGCGCAACGCCGCCACCCGGTACCACCCCTTCTTCGACCGCCGCGCGGGTCGCGTGCAGGGCGTCTTCGACGCGGGCCTTCTTCTCCTTCATTTCGACCTCGGTCGCGGCACCGACCTTGATGACGGCGACGCCGCCGGCCAGCTTGGCCACGCGCTCCTGGAGCTTCTCCTTGTCGTAATCGGAAGTCGCTTCCTCGATCTGGGCACGAATCTGGCTGACGCGGGCCTCGATGTCGCTGCTGCTGCCGGCGCCGTCGATGATGGTGGTGTTTTCCTTGGACACCAGGATGCGCTTGGCGCTGCCCAGATCGTCCAGGGTGGCCTTCTCCAGCGACATGCCGACTTCTTCGGAGATGACCTGGGCACCGGTCAGGATGGCGATATCCTGCAGCATGGCCTTGCGACGATCCCCGAAGCCGGGGGCCTTGACGGCGCACACCTTGACGATGCCACGGATGCTGTTGACGACCAGTGTGGCGAGCGCCTCGCCCTCGACGTCCTCGGAGACAATCAGCAGCGGCCTGCCGGCCTTGGCGACACCTTCGAGCACGGGCAGCAGGTCGCGGATATTGGAAATCTTCTTGTCGTGCAGAAGGATATAGGGATCTTCCAGCTCCGCCTGCATGTTCTGCTGGTTGGTCACGAAATAGGGCGACAGGTATCCCCGATCGAACTGCATGCCTTCGACCACGTCCAGCTCGTTATAGAGCGAGGAGCCCTCTTCCACGGTGATGACCCCTTCCTTGCCGACCTTCTCCATCGCCTCGGAAATGATGTGGCCGATGTTCTCGTCGGCATTCGCGGAAATCGCGCCGACCTGGGAGATGGCCTTGCTGTCGGAGCAGGGCTGGGAGAGCTTTTTGAGCTCTTCGGCGGCAGCGAACACCGCCTTGTCGACGCCGCGCTTCAGGTCCATGGGGTTCATGCCGGCGGCGACCGCCTTCATACCCTCGCGGACGATGGCCTGCGCCAGGACGGTGGCTGTGGTGGTGCCGTCACCGGCCACGTCGGAGGTCTGCGAGGCGACTTCCTTCACCATCTGAGCGCCCATGTTCTCGAACTTGTCTTCCAGCTCGATTTCCTTGGCGACGGAAACACCGTCTTTGGTGACCGTCGGGGCGCCGAAGGCCTTCTCCAGAACCACGTTGCGGCCCTTGGGTCCCAGCGTCACCCGCACCGCGTCGGCCAGAATGTTGATCCCGGACACCATGCGGTGGCGGGCTTCGTCACTAAACTTCACGTCTTTTGCTGCCATTGAACTATTCCTCTATGTCATTCAGCCTGTTATACGGTGTCTCAGCCCTCGATGATGGCCATGATGTCTTCCTCGCGCATCACCAGGAGGTCCTGCCCCTCGACCTTGACCTCGGTGCCCGAGTACTTGCCGAACAACACCTTGTCACCAACTTTAACGTCCATCGGAATGACGTCACCGCTCTCGGTGCGCTTGCCGTTCCCGGCCGCCACGACTTCCCCCCGGATCGGTTTCTCGGTCGCCGTGTCGGGGATGACGATACCGCCCGGAGAGGTGCGTTCCTCTTCCATGCGCTTGATGATCACCCGATCATGAAGTGGACGAAGATTCATCAGAGATTTCTCCTTTAGCTGCAGAAGCTTTTTGTGTTTACACGAGCGCGTTGTTAGCACTCGCCCTAAGTGAGTGCTAATCATAGTCAGCAAAAGCCGGGAGTCAAGAGAAAAACCGGGCCCGAATTGCGAACCCGTCAACGGAGCGATGCTCAGTCGTCGTCGCGCCGGTACTCCCCTTCGATGGTGTGGCGCCGCGGCCCCTGGTCCCGGGAATCATGGCTGAATCCCTGGACATGGACGTTCGAGCGCTGGATGAATCGCACGACCAGAGCCCGCCGCAGCGGAGGCACCAGGAAAGCAAAGCCGACGGCGTCGGTGACGAAGCCCGGGGTCAGCAGCAGGGCGCCGGAAAACAGCAGCAGCACCCCCTCCAGCACCTCGAGTGCCGGCAACTCTCCGCGCGCCAGGGTCATGCGGGTCCGCTGCAGGGTCACCCAGCCCTGCAAGCGCAGGAGCACGGCGCCGAGCAGCGCGGTGAGTACCACCAGCCCGATGGTGGGGATGGCACCGATGAGATTGCCCACCTTGATCAGGAAGTAGATTTCGACAAGGGGAACCAGGAGGAACAGCAGGAACAGCACGCCGACAGGGCTCATGTCCTGCACCATACCGCCGCGCCCGATGCGGCACAAGCAGGCGGCCCGGCCAGAGGGCCCGACCGGAACGTCCCCCAAGCCCGGACGGGATCTGTACCTGGCATGGTTGCTCCGGTATGGTTCTGCAACCATGGAACAGGACACCAAAATACTGATCATTTTCTGTACCGCACCCGACAGCGACACGGGTCGGCGCATCGCCGAGGAGCTGGTGGAATACCGGCTGGCCGCCTGCGTCAATCTTTTGCCGGGCATCGAATCGGTATACCGCTGGCAGGGTGAGGTCCAGCGCGACAGCGAGGTGCTGCTGCTGATCAAGGCCCGCGCCTCCGACTACGCTGAGGTGGAGGCGGCGATCATGGCGCTGCACCCTTACGAACTTCCTGAAATCGTCGCAGTCCCACTCAGTGGCGGCTTGCCGGCCTACCTGGACTGGGTGGCCAAGCACGATGAGGCAACATGAGATTCTGGATCCTGGTTCTGCTCGCAGTCTGGACATCGGTTTCCCAGGCCACCTATTCCGACGACGACCTGTTGCCGGCGGACGAGGCGTTCGCACTCGACGCCTCGGCACTGTCCACGGATCGCATTCTGGCCACCTGGACCGTCGCCGACGGTTATTACCTCTATAAGAGCAAATTCCGTTTCGCCACCGACGCTCCCGGCATCCGTTTCGGCCAGCCCGATCTGCCGCCGGGCAAGGTGAAGCAGGATGAGTTTTTCGGCGAAATCGAAACCTACCGTGGCCAGGTGACGGTCGAAATTCCGGTCATCCGGGAAAGCGGCGCGGCCACCAGCTTCGACCTCAAGGCCACTTCGCAAGGCTGCGCAGACATCGGCGTCTGTTACCCGCCGCACACTCAGGTCGCCTCGCTGACGCTGCCCGCAAGTGCACCGTCAAGCGGAACCTCCGCGAGCGCGCCGCCGCCCGCAACGTCCGAAGGCGGGCTCCAGAGTCTCAGCGATCTGGGCATCGGCGGTGGATTCGGCGACGAGGACGAGCTGCTGCCGGCCGACCAGGCGTTCCAACCCGACGTCGAGGTGCGCGATGCCAACACCCTCGCCGCGGAGTGGACCATTGCCGAGGGCTACTATCTGTACCGCCACAAGCTCGAGTTTGCCCTCGACGCGGGTGACGGCGTCACCCTGCTGCCCGCGCAACTGCCGGAGGGAGAGCACAAGACGGATGAATTCTTCGGGGACATCCAGGTGTTTCACAACGCGGCGAACGCCGTCCTGCCGCTGCAGCGCAGCCGCCGCGCCGAGATCCCGATCACGCTGACGGTCAAATACCAGGGCTGCGCGGAGCGGGGGGTCTGCTACCCGCCCATGACGCAGCAGTTCGACCTGCTGTTGCCGGCGGTGGCGACCGCCGCGGCGCCGGGTGCCGGCGATGCACCACCGCCCGCAGCGCTGAGCGAGCAGGATGAGATCGCCAAGCGGCTCACCGAGGGCAGTCAGCTGACCACCCTGCTGGCCTTCTTCGGCTTCGGCCTGCTGCTGGCCTTCACCCCCTGCGTGTTCCCCATGATCCCGATCCTGTCGTCGATCATCGTGGGTCAGGGGCCAAACATCACGGTGCGCAAGAGCTTCCTGTTGTCCCTGGTCTATGTGCTGGCCATGGCCGCCACCTACACCGTCGCGGGCGTGATCGCGGGCAAATTCGGCCACAACCTCCAGGCCACTTTCCAGGACCCCTGGGTGCTGTCGAGCTTCGCGGCTGTGTTCGTGCTGCTGTCGCTTTCCATGTTCGGCTTCTACGACCTGCAGATGCCGGCGTCCCTTCAGAGTCGTCTGAGTGAAATCAGCAACCGCCAGAAGAGCGGGACCCTGGTCGGCGTTGCCATCATGGGACTGCTGTCGGCGCTCATCGTGGGACCCTGCGTCGCCGCCCCACTGGCGGGTGCGCTGATCTATATCGGCCAGACCGGCGACGCGGTGCTGGGCGGGCTGGCGCTGTTCTCATTGAGCCTGGGGATGGGCGCGCCACTGCTGTTGATCGGCATCGGGGCCGGCAAGCTCCTGCCGCAAGCGGGCGTCTGGATGGACAAGGTCAAGGCCGTGTTCGGCGTGCTGATGCTCGCCGTCGCCATCTGGCTGCTGGAACGGATCCTCCCGGCCCCTGTGGTCCTGGCCCTGTGGGCCGCGCTGCTGGTGCTCTCGGCCATCTACCTGGGGGCGGTGGACAGCCTGCCCGTCGAAGCCTCGGGCTGGAGCCGGCTGTGGAAAGGCGTGGGGGTTTTGTCCCTCGTCTACGGCGTGCTGCTGCTGATCGGCGCCGCCAGCGGGGCGCACGATCCGCTGCGGCCGCTGCAGGGGATCGTCGCCCAGTCGGGTGCGGCCTATTTCGCCTCAGAGAAGGCACTGGCGTTTGACCTGATCAAGACCCCGCAGGATCTGGATCGTGCGCTGGCAGCCGCGCAGAAGCGGGGCCAGCCGGTGATGGTGGATTTCTATGCCGACTGGTGCGTGAGCTGCAAGGAAATGGAGAAATACACCTTTGCAAGGCCCGAGGTCCAGGAGGCGCTGTCCGGCATGGTCCTGCTGCAGGCCGATGTGACGGCCAACGACGAGGCCGACAAGGCGCTGCTGAAGCGCTTCAACCTCATCGGACCACCGAGCATCCTGTTTTTTGACGAAACCGGCACCGAGCGTCCGGAGCTGCGGCTGGTGGGCTTCGAGCCGGCCGATGAATTCGTGGCGCACGTGGGGCGGTTGTGAGGTCCTTACCGGACGCCAAGGTAACACTTTCTTTAACCGCAAAGGCGCACAAAGGCGCACCAAGCTAAGGACAAACAAAATAAAAGGTTCGGCTTCGCGTGGCGCCGTAAGACGCGCCCTGCCCGCGGGCTGACATGTGCTCTCGTCGTCATCGGAAAACCGGTGGAAACGGATGCCGGGTTGCGCTCTTCTTGGCTCAGTCGAAGCCGCGATCTTTATACCAATCAATCGGACGAGTACGTGATGGTTGGCGCAGACGCTCGGCGAACGGCCAGATGCAAAAAGCGCTTTTCCTTCGTGCGCCTTGGCGCGCCTTTGCGGTTAATGATTATCGGTTAATCGGGCTTCGTTCACGCCCTTGACGTCCTGCGCGGCGAATCCTCATTTCAAGTTGTATTTCTTGATCAGGTCGTACATGGTCGGGCGGCTCACGCCGAGGAGCTCGGAGGCCTGGGAGATCTTGCCGCCGACATGGCTCATGGCCCTGACGATGGCCTGCCGCTCTGCCTGCTCGCGGATTTCGCGCAGATTGAAGGTACGGGTATCGTCGGCACCCGCACCGCCCAGCTCCAGGTCGGAGGCGGTGATCTGCTTGTGCTCGGCCATGATGACGGCACGCTTGACGCGGTTTTCCAGCTCGCGCACGTTGCCCGGCCAGGGGTAGGCTTCGATGGCCGCGAGCGCATCCTTGCTGAAACGGTGCTGCTGTTTGCCCATCTGCTGGCTGAACTTGTCGAGAAACACCCGCGCCAGCAACAGCGTATCGCCCTCGCGCTCGCGCAGCGGCGGAATGCGGATGGCGATCTCGCTGATCCGATAGTAGAGATCCTCGCGGAAATTCTGCTCCCGCGCCTGCTGCGGCAGGTCTTTGTGGGTTGCACAGATGACCCGCACGTCGACCGGGATCTCCTGCCGGCCACCGACACGCTCGATCACGCGCTCCTGGAGAAAGCGCAGCATCTTGGCCTGCAGCGGCAACGGCATGTCGCCGACTTCGTCGAGAAACAGGGTCCCGCCGTGGGCCATTTCAATCTTGCCCGGTGTCTGCTTGACCGCACCGGTAAAGGCGCCCTTCTCGTAGCCGAACAGCTCGCTTTCAAGCAGGTTTTCCGGAATGGCCGCACAGTTGATGGCGACAAAACGCCCGTCGGCGCGGCTACCGAGTGAGTGCACGGAGCGTGCGATGAGCTCCTTGCCGGTGCCGGATTCGCCCAGCACCAGCACGGTGGCGTCCGAAGGCGCGACCTTCTCGACCGTCCGGCAGACCTTCAGCATCTCCCGGCTGCCGGTAATGACGCCCTCCAGCGGAGACTCACCGCCGGTGGTGACGTGCAGGCGCAGGTTCTCCGACTCCAGCTCGTGCAGGCGGTAGGCGCGATTGACGATGAAGCCGAGCAGGTCCGGATCGATGGGCTTATAGAAGAAATCGTAGGCCCCCACGCCGACGGCGCGCAGCGCGTTCTGCCGGTCGTTGTTTCCGGTGACCACGATGACCTTGGTGTGAGGGTAGCGGGTCAGGATCTCCTCGAGGGCCTGGAAGCCT
>JASFKW010000128.1:0-11012 GCA_050118435.1 Gammaproteobacteria bacterium
TGGTGTTGGGTCTGTTACTGGCTGCGCTCTGGCCGCGCATGGGGCGCAACGAAAGAGGCCGGCGTTTGCGCATACTTTGCGCGATACTGGTCGGCGCCTCGCTGACCTGGGGTGTGCTGGTGGGCAGTTATTTCGGTGTCGCGCTGGCGCCGGAAAACTACTGGGGACGCCTCAAGCTGCTGGACCTGCATGACTTCGACACGATGATGAAGCTGTCGGTGGGTATCGGTGTTCTGCATCTCGTGCTCGCCCACCTGGAACAGGCATGGCTCAAGCGGCACCGGGCCGGGGCCTGGTCGCACGCCGGTTGGATCGCGGCCATGCTGGGTGCATTCGCCATGTGGCTCGGGGGCGCACAGGAGGCGCCGCGCTGGGTCGGCGAAACAGGTCTATGGGTATCGGGGTTTGGCCTGCTCGGTGTGTTCGCGTTCACCAGCGAGCGGACGGTGCATGATCTTCGCGGTGCGCTGCTCAGGCTGCTGGACGGCGTGCGGGCGCTCACAGGCGTCACGCGGATCTTCGGCGACGTGTTGTCCTACCTGCGCCTGTTCGCCCTGGGGCTGGCTTCTGCTTCCCTCGCGCTGACATTCAATAACCTGGCCTCGCAGGCTGAGCAGGCGCAGGGTATGGGACTGCTGTTCGCCATCCTGATTCTGCTTGCCGGCCACCTGCTCAACCTTCTGCTGGCCGTGATGAGCGGCGCGGTTCATGGCTTGCGGCTGAATTACATCGAGTTCTACAACTGGGCACTTTCCGGAGAGGGCTACGCCTTTCAGCCATTCAGGAAGAAGGAAACACGGGAATGAACGAGCTCGTCATCGCGTTGGGCTGGGCCGGCATGTACGGTGCCATGGCACTCGGCGCCATCGGCAGCATCGTCGGCTGCGCGGTGGCCGGGCAGGCCGCCATTGGTGCCATGGTCGATACTGAGTCCGGTCACGGCCGCTTCATCGGCGTCTCGGTGATGCCGTCATCCCAGGTCATCTACGGCATCGTGACCATGTTTACCCTGCAGCGGCCCGTTACCGCCGACAATGCCCCGGCTTTGTTCGGTATCGGCATCCTCGCAGGGCTGGCCCTGATGTTTTCCGCCATGCGCCAGGGCCAGACCTGCGCCTCCGCCATACACGCCAGCAAAACCAAGCCGGAAATCTTCGGACTGTCGCTGGCCCCGGCAGCCATCGTTGAGGGTTTCGCGGTGTTCGCCTTCGTTTTTGCGCTGGTGCTGGCAGGAAACATTCCGGTTTGAGGCAGAGTGCAGATCATGCCCGATAGCCATACCGACAAGCAAGCAGAGCTGGCATCTTCCGGTGTTGAGGCCCTGATTGAACGCCTGCGCGCCGAGGGCGTGGCCGTGGGGCGCGCCGCGGCCGAAGAGATCAAGGCGGATGCCCGCAGGCGTGCGGCCGAAATCGTGCAGGAAGCGCAGGACCGCGCAGCGCAACTGGTGGCTGAGGCACGCAAGGAGTCCCGCGCGCTGCAAAAAGGGGGCGAGGAGGCCCTGCACATCGCCATGCGGGACACAGTCCTGCACCTCAAGGGACAGCTGATGGAACACTTCAATGCGGAAGTGCGACGCCTGATCGCGGTCGCCATGGATCAGGAGGACTTCCTGCAGAAGCTTATCCTCGAAGTGGCCGGTCGTGCGCGCGAACAGGCCGGCCTCAATGCCGAGCAGCCGGTCAAAGTGCTGCTGCCGCGCGCGCTGGTGGGTCTGGAGGAGCTGCGGCGCAACCCACTGGAACTGCGCGAGGGTTCCCTGTCCCACTTCGTGCTTTCCGTTGCCGGCAATGTGCTGGCCCAGGGCATCACCTTCGGGATCGCCGACGATGATGCCAGGGGCATACGCCTCCGCCTGGAGGACAAGAACGTGCAGGTCGAGCTGACAGACGAGGCGGTGAGCGCCTTGCTGCTGCAGCACCTGCAGCCCCGATTCCGGGCCATTCTGGAAGGTACCGTCAAGTGATGATCGGCTAAGCATGCCAGGTTCCCACCGCTATGCCATGCTCATCAGCAGCCTGCCCTATCGCGGCTCGCTGTTTGACGCCAGGCGGGCGCCGTTATCCCGCATTCGGCTGCGCCAGCGCCAGCGTCTGCTGGACGAGGCCGATCGCGCCTGTCTGAGAGTCCTCGCCAATCTGCTGGAGTGGTCGCGCCAAGGCATTGAACGGACCGACGAGGCCATCATTGCACAGGCAAAAGCGGAATTGCCGAAACTGGACAACGAGTTCGCGCACGATCTGGCCGTCTGGAGACTGGAATTGCGCACCGTGGTCGCTGCGCTGCGCCGCCGCCATGGTGGTCAGGCCGCGCCATCGAGGCAAGACGCATGGGGCTATGGTCGCTGGTTGGCTCACATCCGTCGCCACTGGGACGAACCACAGTTCGGGCTGGAACGGGTATATCCCTGGTTGGCGGATGCGCGGACCATGCTCGAGGCTGGCGATGCGCTCGGACTGGAGCGGCTTCTGCTGAACGCCGTCTGGGAACACCTGGACCGTGTGTCGGATAGCCACCATTTCGATTTCGAGGCCGTGCTCATCTATTCAATGCGCTGGGACCTGATCGCCCGCTGGACCGTTTGCCATGGTGATGAGGCGGCGGCCCGTTTCGAGGAGATGGTCCAGGAGGGCCTGGATGATGTGAAGCCCGAAGACCTCTTCAAGGCATTGACACCAGGAAGCTAGACCGTGGCCGGGACATCTACCATGCTGCCGCGACGGACAAGGGAGGAAGGCACCCAGGCGACGGAGCGTCGTGATGCACCCGCCCGTGTGGTAGCCGTGCAGGAAAGCCTCGTGACCATCCAGGCGGGCGGGCGTGACGGCCGCCGGTTGCCGTTGAAGAAAAACGAAGTGGTCTATATCAAGCCCGATCGCATCGGCGTCGAGGGACGTCGGGAAAGCCTCAAGGGTGAGGTGCTCCGGGTGCGCGGCGAGCTCGCAGACGCACAAGTGTTCGAGGACACGTCAGGGGTCGCGGTGGGCGACCCGGTTGAGCAGACTGGCGAGATGCTGTCAGTGGTGCTCGGCCCGGGGCTGCTGGGGCAGGTCTATGATGGTCTCCAGAATCCCCTGGAAAGCATTGCAATCAAGCATGGGACCTTTCTCCCGCGGGGCGTGGACCTGTCACCTCTGGATTTCAACAGGAAGTGGTCTTTCGTTCCCCGAGTCCGGACCGGCGCGCGGCTGCGCGCTGGTGGGCTACTGGGGACCGTGCAGGAAGGGAGTTTCACGCACAAGATCACGGTGCCTTTCGATCAGCAGGACGAAATCGAGGTTACCTGGATCCAGGAAGGCAGCGTTACCCTGGATACGCCGGTGGTACGCCTCCGCGACCCCAAGGGTCAGGAACATTCGCTGGATCTGACGCGGCGCTGGCCCGTGCGCCGGCCCCTTGCGGATCACATGTTGCGTTCAGGTGCCAGCGAACGCCTCTACCCCCACGAACCCATAACCACGACCGTCCGCTTGATAGACACCTTTTTCCCAATAGCGCGCGGTGGAACAGGGTGCATTCCTGGGCCGTTCGGTGCGGGAAAGACGGTTCTTCAGCATCTGCTGGCAAAACATTCGGCGGCAGACATCGTCATCGTGGTGGCGTGCGGTGAACGCGCTGGCGAGGTGGTAGAAACCATCACTGAGTTCCCTCAGCTTAACGACCCGAGGACCGGTGGCTCCCTGATGGATCGTACCATCATTGTCTGCAACACGTCGTCCATGCCGGTGGCCGCTCGTGAGGCGTCGATCTATACCGGCCTCACCCTGGGCGAATACTACCGTCAGATGGGATTCCACGTCCTCCTGCTGGCGGATTCCACCTCGCGCTGGGCACAGGCCATGCGCGAGACCTCCGGGCGCCTCGAGGAAATACCGGGCGAGGAGGCATTTCCTGCCTATCTTGATTCAACCATTCGGAGTGCGTATGAACGTGCCGGCCTCATTCGCGCCGCTGATGGCGCCGAAGGCAGCCTTACCATGGTCGGTACTGTATCACCCGCCGGTGGCAACTTCGAGGAGCCAGTGACCCAGTCTACCTTGGGTACGGTGAAGTGCTTCTTGGGCCTGTCATATGATCGCGCCTACAAGCGTTTCTACCCGGCGATCGATCCTCTGATCTCGTGGTCCCGCTATCTGGAACAACTCGCATCCTGGTTCTACGACAACGTCGACCCCAACTGGGTGGAACGGGTGACTGCCATGAGGACATTGCTGAAGCAGGGTGACGCTGTGCAGCAGATGATGCAGGTGACCGGCGAGGAAGGTGTTACGACCGAGGATTATGTGACGTACCAGAAGTCCCTGTTTATGGACATGGTCTATCTGCAACAGGACGCCTTCGACAAAGTGGACGCTTCGGTCCCTCTCGAACGGCAGCACGTCGCATTCGCCAGGGTCTACGGACTGGTCACCCGTGACTATACGTTTTCCGACAAGGCGGCCGTGCGCCGTTACTTCACGCGGCTAACCGGTCTGTTCAAGAACTTCAATTACGCCGAAAAGGGGTCGCCGGAGTACAGGCGGCTGTTACGCGAAATCGACGCCCGCACCTCGGCCGCTGCACTCGCATGATGCCTGAGGACCCCCGAGGATCTACGATATCTGACAATACCACGAAAAGCCGCTGTTTATGGAGTTGACCCCGCAGTAAAGCTAACCACGACTGGTGACCTCTTAAACTTCGATATGTGTCCACGATGGGGGCAACACTAACTCACCATTATTCGGTATCATACAGGGATAGCCTGGAATGGATTCGAGGCTGATCACTGGCAGTCACAATGCCTAATTGCCCACGGTCGGCAACCTGACGAAATCTGTATTTGCAGGCAATGTCCCCCAAGCTGCTCGAAAATGGTTTGAAGAAAATGCCGCCATGACGAAACATCCGCTGATCCAGTCGCCGCGCTCTTGTTATTAGCCTGCATAGCGTCCTCCAGGCCCACGTACTATGATATTGGTTTCTCGCAACCCTAGCGGCGTAACCATCCCAATGGCATACCCGGGATTTCCGAATTTCGTCGTTGGTTGTATCTGACTTCCCCGACACATGTAATCTCGCTACCGACCCTAGTCTTATGAGAGCCAAAACCGTAATTATCGTCGGCGGTGTCGCCGGCGGCGCCTCCTGCGCGGCCCGGCTGCGCCGCCAGGACGAGCACGTTCGCATTATCATGTTCGAGAAAGGCAAGTTCGTCTCTTTCGCGAACTGTGGCCTACCCTACTACGTGGGTGACGTGATCCAGGACGAACAGAAGCTGCTGGTGGCGACCATCGAGTTATTCAAGCAACGCTTTAACGTCGATGCGCGAGTCGAACATGAAGTGATCGCCATCGATCGTCAGGCCAGGGCTGTCACCGTTAGACGCCTGGACACGGGTGAGGAATACCAAGAATCCTACGATATGCTGGTACTGTCGCCGGGTGCCGTGCCGATCCGCCCACCTTTGGCGGGCATCGATTTACCCGGTGTATTTTCCATCCGAACCGTACCCGACGCACGTGAGGTTCGCCTGTGGATCGAGCGGCACCAGCCCAGGCACGCGGTGGTCGTAGGTGGTGGTTTCATTGGTCTGGAAATGACAGAGAACCTGCGCCATCGGGGTCTGGACGTGACCTTGATCGAAAAAGCCGCGCAGTTAATGCCGCCGATCGATCGGGAGATGTCCTTCCCCCTGCTGGATGAACTCAAACTGGCCGGTGTGCGAGTGGAGTTGAATGACGGGCTCAGCGCGATCGTCGCTCAGGGAGGTTGTCTGGGGGTGGAAACGGAGCGTGGCCTCAAACTGGACGCAGACCTGGTGATCCTGGCCATTGGCGTGCGCCCCGACACCAAATTGGCCCATGAATGCGGCCTGCGCCTCGGCCCTCAGAAGCACATCGTCGTGGACAGCAACATGCGCACAAGCGACCGGCACATTCTGGCGGTAGGGGATGCGATAGAGGTGCGCAGCGTGGTCATCGATCAACGCACGGCCCTGCCACTGGCAGGACCGGCCAACCGCCAGGGGCGCATCGCCGCGGACGTGATCACGCATCGAGGACGCTTCTTCCGTGGAATCCAGGGTACCGCAGTGTGCGGGGTATTCGGGCTCACCGTGGCAAACACAGGCGTTAATGAGAAGACACTGCAACAGACTTCCATCGACTTCGACGCGGTGTACGCCCACCCAAACGACCATGTCGCTTACTATCCGGGAGCCACGCCGATCTTCATGAAAGTGCTGTTCGACAAGTCGAGTGGCAGGGTTCTGGGTGCCCAGGCGGTGGGCAAAAAGGGGGTCGAGCGGCGCATCGATGTTATAGCGATGGCGATCCAGATGGGTGCCACGGTCTTCGATCTGGAAGAGGCGGAACTGTGTTACGCGCCTCAATATGGTGCCGCGAAGGACCCGGTGAATATCGTCGGTATGATTGCTGCGAACGTGATGCGTGGCGATCTCCGGATCGTGCCCTGGCAGGACATGCATAAGCAAGGTTCCGTGGTGCTGGATGTGCGTGAGCTGAACGAGACCCAGTGCTCACCCATTGAAGCCAACATCCACATCCCCCTGCACGAACTTCGCGGGCGGCTGGACGAGCTTCCCCGCGACAAGGCGATTCATATATCCTGTGCAGTAGGCGCGCGCGCCTACAATGCGGTGCGCCTGTTGGTACAGCACGGCTTCGACGCCAGTCTGCTTTCGGGAGGTGCTGAAACCTGGTTTTGTGTCAGGGAGGAGCGCCCCTGGCCAACGAGCACTTCTGCCGAATGTGCAAACCAGACTCCGGGATAGTTTGTTTTTGCTGAAATGAACTCTATCTTTCGCCCCGGACGCTTGCCGCCACCGCCGCGATGATCTGTTCTGAAGGGTAGCCGTCGGCAACCAGATTGCGGTCGCTTTGAAATTCTCTCAGCGCCCGGCGCGTGCCGGAGCCGAAAATGCCGTCTGGCGTGCCGGTGTCGTAACCCAGCTGATTGAGATGGACCTGCAGTGTCATCACGGTCTGCCGGCTCAGACGCAGCCCGTCCTCGGGCGGCGGTCGGGTAAGACTCCCGGCGCCGGCGATGCGATCGGCTAGCCGACCCACCGACAATGCATAGAATTCCGAGCGGTTCCAACGCATGATCACGTCGAAGTTGTCATAGACCACAAATGCCGGCCCTTGAGCGCCGCCGGGAACGAGAATGGACCCAAGCAGGTCGACGTCAGGCAGCCGACTGCCAAAGGCATCGGTGACGCCGGCCTGAGACCAGACGCTGAGGGGCTTGTTTACCTCGCGTGTTGCCTGCGCGTAATCGAAACCCGCCGGCAGCAGAACTTCCCGACCCCAGCGCAGACCGGTCTGCCAGCCGAGCATCGCCAGAAAATTTCCCGCCGAGGCCAATGCGTCGGGAATGCTGCCCCAGAGATCGCGGCGGCCGTCGCCGTCGCCATCCACCGCATAGCGCAGAAAGGCCGACGGCATGAACTGCACGTGGCCCATCGCCCCGGCCCAGGAACCGATCATGGACTCCCGGCTGGCGTCGCCCGCTTCGATGATGCGCATCGCTGAAATAAGCTCCGCGGCGAAGAACTTACTGCGCCGTTCATCGCAGGCCAGCGTCGCCAGCGAGTCGGGGATGGCCATCTTGCCCAGGTAACCGCCAAAATTGGTTTCCAGACCCCAGAAAGACACCAGGTAGTGCGCCGGGACACCGTAACGATCACTGATCGAGCGCAGCAGTTCACCATGTTCTTTCAGCATCTCGCGGCCCTGCCTCACCCGGGAGGGTGTCACCCGTTTGCGGTAGTAGTCGGAGAAGGTGGTGGTGAACTCCGGTTGCTGCCGGTCCAGTTCGATCACGCGCTCGACCCACTGCACATTGTCCAGCACATCGTTGCTGACGCCGACACTGATCCCGGCTGCCTGCGCCTCCTGCTTGAGGCGCGCGGTGCAGACCGCAAAGTCGGCCTCTGACGTTTGCCCGACCACCGGGGTGGCGACCGCAAACAGACTACAGCTGCTCGCGAGTCCTAAGATCAGCCTCAAACCGTGCCTAGCGTGGATACATATGCCCATGGGTTTCACTATTACAGATATGCGAATGCCAGGGCAAGTCACTGTGATTCACCAGCAAGGTTTCCACAGCAGGCTGTGAAGAAACCAAGCTCGGCGCGTCGACGAGCAAGTCCCGCACTCGTCTTCGGGGCCAGCCATAACTGCCGGATTTGGCGATCTCGCGGTGCCATAACGTTCCCGAGACCGGTCCTCAGTTGGAAAGTCAGGACGAATCGCGGATGACCGCCGAGGGCCGGACACCTGCCGTATTCAGCCAAACTTTAAGAGTCTGTTTGTGTGGCGATGTCTCCTCGATAAACATGAGCGCTGTCTCGTTATCAGTTGTACGTACAACCTGCGATGGCAGAATCAAATGAATTCCGCCCACCATGAGGACCACTTTCACCAACGTATTCTTTGTGAGGGACACTGAGCCAGTCGTCCGAAGTGCCAAACCTCCATTACTGATGTTTTTTGAGATTCCGTGAATACATTTACCGTTCCGCGAATGAATGAAGAGCGGGCTGTGAACAGCGGTCCGAGGGTAATAGCGGTGTTCCATTATCGTTAAGCCTGTTTGCGTAAGAGTAACGGCAGGTCGGGCCACGCGAACTGCGCGACAGAACCTTGCCCCGAGTCACTATGACGCCTAACAATTCCCATACCAATTGCTCACATACCATTAGCCATCAGAGACATATAGGAAGACAGCATCTTCTTGAGGCGGAAGTTGCCGGGACGCATGAGCTATATGTGTCATTAAATAGCGACGCGCAAGTATCGCGCAACAGCTAATGCCGTAGACAGTATCGGGGCTGGTAATCAGAACCCCGGTTGGCATCCGGTGTAAACTTGGCCTTTTCTCTCTGGGCTCCTGCTGAAAGGGGGTGCCATGCCACGGATAATGCGACTATCCATTACGGTCCCCATACTGCTTGCCGCCTGGGCTATTCCTCAAGGTGGCGAACTTGCTTATGTCTGCACGGTGGAACACGTCTATGGCGTGTCAGATTATGGGGAGCTGGTAGAGTCAGAGTTGGATGGCGAACTGGAAGGCGCGAGATTCGCGGCTTCCCGGCTAGATGGAAAAATACTCGGCGAGGTTCTGGCTACGCCGTTGGCCGAGTCAACGCGAGTGGTTGATCGCGGGTCTAGCAGCAACTCATTCAAAGCCATCGCGGACTTTGGCGACCAGTTCCAGAGTCTCGAAGTCCAGGAGTCCGGTGAAGGTGAACGGAAACCGTTTGTGGCGTTATCAATGGGAGGGGCTGGCATTGTCACGGGCGTCTGTAGGTAGCAAATCGACGACCAGATTGCTGCGACGTCTGCTATCAGTTTCGCCGATGCGCCGGAAATCGGTAAATGAGCGGTAAAGCCGTGAGTGCAGCCAGAAATTGTGTCGACGGCTTTCCCAACAGAGACACTGGTGCAAATGCGGGACTGGACCGGAAGAACGTTCTATGCCGAATTTGATAGCACCGACGATGCATTTGGGTTTTCATGCGGCGGATGGAATGACGGCACAGCACAATGGAAAGGCACGATTGTGGACTCGGGGAAAGAGACCATTAGCGTGGCGCAATGTAATGCGAGTCTAGCCGTCGCATGCTGCGTCCCTGTCACGCTTGGACGCGCGCTGCTGGTGCACTAAAAAATGTATGTCATTAAATGCCATTACCCTCCCTCTGCGTTCAACCATTCGCGCGCCGTTTCGGTGACGGCGGACACGGCCGGGTGGGAGATCCGGCGTTCCACTGAGATCGCGTAGTACTGCTCACGCACCTCCCCCGTGCTACCGATAATCCGTACGCTGTATTGTTTGGCCACTTCCGTGGCAATGGGGGTCGGTATAATGAAGACCCCCGTGCCGGCTTGACCGAAAACTTTCATCAGGGCGCTGTCGTCGAACTCGCCCACGATGCGCGGGTAGATGCGCAGGCTGTCCAGCCAGTCCAGCAGTTTTGCCTGCACGAGGTTGGTTTCGCTCGGTATCAACAGCGGTGCACCGTTCAGGCTGCGCGGGAAGTCCTTGCGCAGCCCCTTGGCCAGACGCGGCGCAGCGAGGAAGCTGACGCCGCACTCACCGAGTGCGTGGCTGAAGCCGCGCACGTTGATGCCCGAAGGGATCGGGCCGTCCGCAATAACCATATCCACCCGGTGCAGAGCGAGCTCGGCCAACAGGCTCGGCAAGTTGTTTTCGCGGCAGATGATGCGCATCGGCTCGGACGTGGAAAGTGCGGGTGCCAGGAGACGGTACGCGATCGTCTTGGGCACGACATCGGCAATGCCAACCTTGAAGATCATGCGCCTGCCCGGCGGCAGGTTACGAACCGCTTCCTCGAGCTCACCGCCCAGCGAAAATATCTCGTCGGCATAACTCAGCACGAACCGGCCGGTTTCGGTCAGTTCCAGGTTGCGACCCACCTTGCTGAACAGCGGTTCCCCAATACTGTCTTCCAGCAGGCCGATCTGGCCGCTGATGGTCTGCGGCGTAATATGCAGGCGCTCACTGGCGCGCATGACGCCGCCTTGCTTGGCCACCACCCAGAAATAGTGCAGATGCTTGTAGTTGATCATTGTAGTACTTCGCAATACTCGAATTATATTCCAATTATATTCGACTATTTCCCAGATTCAATCACCGTTACCCTGTCGATCGTGTCCAAGGGCAACATTGGCTCGGAGGTAGCTGTGCAGATCGAGATACAGGCACGAAATTTCTACATGACCCAGGCCATGCGCGTACACATCGAACGCCAGCTGGGTTTTGCCCTCAACACGTGCCGCCGGCACATCAAGCGCATCCTGGTGCGGCTGTCCGACATCAACGGACCGCGCGGCGGCAATGATAAGCGGTGCCATCTCGAGGTAATTCTCCCGGGCCAGGCGGCGGTGGTTGTAAAGGATACTGAGGATGACCTGTACCTCGCGATCAACCGCGCTGCATCACGAGCCAGCCGCACGGTTATGCGTCGGCTCAGACGCAGGCGC
>JASFKW010000129.1:0-10968 GCA_050118435.1 Gammaproteobacteria bacterium
CGGGGAGCTTGCGCAGGCGGAGATTCAGCTCGCGCAGCTGCCCATCGGGTACTTCCGAAGGGGCACGAGTGAGCAGGCAGCTGGCGGTCTGGGTCTTGGGGAACGCCATGACCTCGCGGATCGACTGCGCACCGCTCATCAGCATCACGAGACGATCCAGCCCGAAGGCCAGGCCCCCGTGCGGCGGACAGCCGTGCTTCAGGGCGGTGAGCAGGAAGCCGAACTTGTCGTCCGCCTCCTCGTCGCTGATGCCGAGCAGCTCGAACACCCGGCGCTGCACCTGGGTGCGGAAGATACGTATGGAGCCGCCGCCGAGCTCGGTGCCGTTGAGCACCATGTCGTAGGCCCGCGAGTGGCAGGCGCCCGGGTCGGACTCCAGCAGCTCCAGGTGCTCCTCCTTGGGTGCGGTGAACGGATGGTGCAGCGGTATCCAGCGCTCCTCGCCTTCCTCCCATTCGAACATGGGGAAGTCGATCACCCACAGCGGCTTCCACTGCCCCTGCACCAGGCCACGGTCCTCGCCCAGCTTGACCCGCAGCGCACCCAGCGCCTCGTTGACCACACGCGCCTTGTCGGCGCCGAAGAACACCAGGTCGCCGTCCCCGGCGCCGGTGCGCTGCATAATCGCCTCGATCACATCGTCCGGGAGGAATTTGAGGATCGGCGACTGCAGCCCTTCGCGCCCGCGGCTGCGCGCGTTCACTTTGATGTAGGCCAGCCCCCGGGCACCGTAGATGCCGACGAAGCTGGTATAGTCGTCGATCTCCTTGCGCGACAGGCTTCCACCGCCCGGAAGCCTCAGGGCGGCGACGCGCCCCCGGGGATCGAGCGCGGGACCGGCGAACACCTTGAATTCCACACCCTGCATCAGGTCGCCGACGTCGGTCAGCTCCAGGGGCACGCGCAGGTCAGGCCGGTCCGACCCGTAACGCCGCATCGCCTCCTGGTAGCTCATCCTCGGGAAGGGCTCCTCCAGGCTGACGCCGAGCACCCTTTCGAACAGGGTGCGGATCATGGTCTCCGTGAGGCTCATGATGGCGTCCTCGTCCATGAACGAGGTCTCGATATCGAGCTGGGTGAACTCCGGCTGGCGGTCGGCGCGCAGGTCCTCGTCCCGGAAACAGCGCACAATCTGATAGTAGCGATCGACGCCCGACACCATGAGCAGCTGCTTGAACAGCTGAGGCGACTGGGGCAGGGCAAAGAAGGCCCCCGGATGCGTGCGACTCGGCACCAGATAATCGCGCGCACCCTCCGGCGTGGCCCGGGTCAGCATCGGCGTCTCGATGTCCAGGAACCCATTGTCGTCGAGAAAGCGTCTCAGCTCCCGGGTCACCTGGGACCGCAGGCGGATGTTCGCCAGCATCTCCGGACGACGCAGGTCGATGTAGCGGTAGCGCAGCCGGTGCTCCTCGGACACCGTGTCGTCGTCGAGGTGAAACGGCGGCGTTTCGGCGACGTTGAGAATTTCCAGGTCCCGGGCCAGGACTTCGATCTCGCCGGTGGCCAGCTCGGGATTCGCCGTGCCCTCCGGACGCCGGCGCACCCGGCCCGCGACACGCAACACGAACTCGCCGCGCACCCGCTCCGCCGTGGCGAACGTCTGTTCCGCATCCGGGTCGAAGACCACCTGCACCCTGCCCTCGCGGTCACGCAAGTCAATAAAAATGACCCCGCCGTGATCGCGGCGCCGGTGCACCCAGCCCACCAGGGCGACCTCCTGGTCGAGGTGCGCGGTGTTCAACTCACCACAGTAGTGTGTCCGCATCGCAAATCTTCGTGCATGTGCTGATCAGTTCCGGCCCGAGGGGGCCGGAAAGCCGAAATGGTACCGCCATCGGAAATCGGATGAAATTCCCTAGTCAGCCTTTTTCTCCCCTGCCACGGTGGCCTTTGATGCGGTGCCGGCCTTGCCCTCGGGCCTGGTGCCGGACTCGCTCTTGCCCTCGGCACCCGCCTTGGGCTTGGCCTCGCTGTCGGCCTTGACGACGTTTCTCTGGTTCTTGCGCTTGAAATCGGTTTCGTACCAGCCGCCGCCCTTGAGGCGGAAGCCGGCCGCCGAAACCCGCTTCTGCAATGTGCTCTTGCCGCAGGCGGGACACTCCGTCAGGGGCGGGTCACTGATCTTCTGGAGCTTCTCCAGCTCATGGCCACAGGCGGTGCACTGATATTCGTATATCGGCATGACTTGCTTACCCTCATGAAGCCCGCGGCGCGGGCGCGCGAGAGTATACCAGTGAAGACCCGGGCTTGCCGCGGTTTCGGGCAGTTCGGTTACAATGGCCATCAGGTTCTCCAGCCGGCACCGCCGGAGCCCCCCAGGCCGATGCGCGTACGCTACACCGAGCTGCCCCAGACCGAAGGCACCGACATCAAGACCCTGAAATCCCTGCTTCCGTTTCTGTGGGAATACCGGGGGCGGGTGGCGCTGGCGCTCGGCGCGCTGATTCTGGCAAAGATCGCCAATGTCGGTATCCCGCTGGTCCTGAAGGAAATCGTCGATTCCCTGGACCGGAATGACTCCGCCCTCGTCCTGCCGCTGGTGATGCTGCTGGCCTACGGGGCGCTGCGACTCGGCTCGTCGCTGTTCAATGAGGTGCGCGATTCGGTGTTTGCGCGGGTCCGCCACGGCGCCATGCGCAAGGTCTCCACCCGGGTGCTGGAGCACCTGCACAACCTCTCGCTGCGCTACCACTTGGAGCGCAAGACCGGCGGCATTTCGCGCGACATCGAGCGGGGCACGCGCAGCGTCAGCTCCCTGCTGAATTACATGGTCTTCAGCATCCTGCCGACCCTGGTCGAGGTCGCATTGATCGCCGGCATCCTGCTGGGAAAATACAGCGCCTGGTTCGCCGCGATCACCTTCGGCTCGGTACTGCTCTACATCTACGCCACGTTCCGCATTACGGAATGGCGCATGAAATACCGCGTGCGGATGAACGCGAGCGACTCGCAGGCCAACACCCAGGCGATCGACAGCCTGATCAACTACGAGACGGTGAAGTATTTCGGCAACGAGCGGCACGAGCTGGGGCGTTACAATCATTCGCTTGAGGAATGGGAAGACGCCGCGGTCAAGAGCCAGACCTCGCTGTCGGTTCTGAACATCGGACAGGCGGCCATCATCGCCATCGCGGTCACGCTGATCATGATCCTCGCCGCTCAGGGCGTGGTCACCGGCAGCATGACCCTGGGTGACCTGGTGCTGGTCAATGCGTTCCTGCTGCAGCTGTTCATTCCGCTGAATTTTCTGGGCATCGTCTACAGCCAGCTGAAGCACGCGATCGCGGACATGCAGCTGATGTTCGATTTACTGGAACGCCGCCCCGAGATCGAGGATCGCACCGACGCCGTGCCGCTCGACGTGGGCAACGGGGAGGTGCGCTTCGACCGGGTCAGCTTCGGCTACGATCCCGAGCGTCGCGTCCTGCACGACGTCAGCTTCACCATACCGGCCGGGCACAAGGTGGCCGTGGTGGGCCCCAGCGGTGCAGGCAAGTCGACTCTGGCACGGCTGCTGTTTCGGTTCTATGACGTGTCTTCCGGGCGTATTCTCATCAATGGCCAGGACCTGCGGGCCGTCACCCAGGAAAGCCTGCGCGCGGCCATCGGCATCGTGCCGCAGGATACTGTCCTGTTCAACGACAGCCTCAGATACAACATCGCCTATGCGCGACCGGATGCCACCCAGGAAGACATTGAAGGGGCGGCGCGCGCGGCCAACATCCACCACTTCATCAGCCGCCTCCCCCAGGGCTACGACACGGTCGTGGGTGAGCGCGGGCTGAAGCTGTCGGGCGGAGAGAAGCAGCGCGTAGCCATTGCCAGGGTCATTCTGAAAAACCCCCGGATCCTGGTATTCGACGAAGCCACATCGAGCCTGGACAGCCACTCGGAACAGATCATCATGGACAGCCTGCGGGCGGCGGCGCGCAATCACACGACCCTGGCAATCGCCCATCGGCTGTCGACGATTGTCGATGCAGACCGGATTCTGGTCATGGAGAATGGCCGCATCGTGGAGACTGGCAGCCACCAGGAGCTGCTCGCGCACGATGGCCTCTACACCCGCCTGTGGGAGCTGCAGCAGAGCGAAGAAAAAAGTCAGGCGGCGCTATAGCATCATCGGATCATCGATTTCCTCAACGCTTTCGCGCTTCCTCGAGGCACCATGCAACGCCAAGACATAGCAGGACACACCATTGTGGTCACCGGGTGTTCCACCGGTATCGGCTATTGCGTGGCGCACGGACTGCTGAGGCGCGGTTATCGGGTGGTCGCCACCGCCCGCAGACAGCCTGATGTCGCGCGGTTGCGCGCCGAAGGGTTGGAGTGCCTGGAGCTCGACCTGGATGATCCCGGCTCGATCGCGCAGGCGGTTTCTGAGCTCGAGCACAGCGCCGAGCGGCGCATCTACGGACTTTTCAACAACGCCGGCTTCGGCCAGCCGGGCGCCGTCGAGGACCTGCATCGCGAGGTTCTTCGGGCCCAGTTCGAGACCAACGTGTTCGGGACCCTGGATCTGACCAACCGCATCCTGCCCTGGATGCGCGAGGCCGGTGAGGGCCGCATCATTCAGAACAGCTCGCTGCTCGGCTTCGTGTCGCTGGCTTACCGGGGCGCCTACAACGCCAGCAAGTACGCCTTGGAAGGGCTGTATGACACGCTGCGCCTCGAGCTCGCTGGAAGCGGTGTTCATGCCGTGCTGATCGAACCCGGCCCGGTCACCAGCCGCTTCCGTGCCAATGCCTATGCCGCCTACAGGCGCAATATCGACAGCCGAAACAGTGTCCATCGCGAGACCTATCGGGCGATGGAAGCCCGGCTGAGCCAGGAAGGCTCAGTGGCGCCCTTCACCCTTCCGCCCGAAGCCGTTCTGAAGAAGGTAATCAAGGCGCTGGAGAGTCCGGTTCCACGACCCCGCTACTACGTGACCTTCCCGAGTTATCTGTTCGGAGCTCTCAAGCGCTGCCTGGGCACCCGCGCGCTGGACCGCGTCCTGCTCGGCGTGTCCCGCCGCGAGCGCCGATGAGATGAAAACAGTGCAATCCGCCGCGCGGGTGAGTCTGTCGAAGCCACCCGGCCGCACAACAGCGTTAGAAGTACATCCGGATCCCGGCAAAATACTCTTCATCGTCGTCGTCGCCGAAGGCGGCGTTGACGCTGAGACCCAGATTCTTGGTGACCTTAAGCACACCGCCGGCGACGATGAAGCTTTCATCCAGATCACCCGACACATAACGGTACGCGAGATCGATTTCCGCTTTCTTATGCGCCTGCAGCCGGAGGCCAGCTTCGTAGATCCCCCCGATTTCCGTACGTGAGCTGATGCCGTCTCCGCTGCCGTTTAATTTCTGGTTGAAGTACAGCGCCTCGCCATACACATCCATGATCTTCATCAGACCGTAATGGCCGCGAGCACCCAAACGAAACTCTGTCAGATCAACGGATTCACCCGGCGCATCTATGCTGCCACGCCGAAACCCGCCGCGCAGCGCCACATACTCGAACATGCCGAAAGAGGCGTCCACCAGTCCACTGTCGACATCGATGCTGTCCTCCGGCGCATCCAGGTCGCTGTACTGGTAACCCACATCGGCGTAGCTGTAGCTGAGCCCTTTGGCGGCTGCCGGGGCGGTAACGCCCCACGCCAGAGCGCTAATCAGTAGAGCCCGGAAGGCTGTGTCTGAACGCATTGATCCTCCTCCTGTGTTCTTATTCTGGCGGGTGCCGAAAACGGCTCAATACTACGGGCTCGCCGCTGTGCCTTCAAGCGCAAATAGGCATGCGGACCCACCCATGGGCGAACCGCAACCCACCGTTGCCATTTGAAATATCAGCCGTTTCAGGCAGCGCTGGCTTGCGATTGCCCCGCCCGGAAGGCCAGCCGATCGCCCTCCACGCCGACTTCGATCACCTGGCCGGGATGAAAGCGACCGGCGAGGATTTCCTGTGCCAGCGGGTTCTCCAGCTGGTGCTGAATGGCCCGCTTGAGCGGACGGGCGCCGTAGACCGGATCGAAGCCTGCCTCGCCCAGGCGCTCCAACGCCGCTTCGGAGAGCTTCAGCCCCAGATCGCGCTCGGCCAGCCGCTTGCGCAGATAATCGATCTGGATGCCCGTGATGGCGCGGATCTGCTCCCGACCGAGCGGATGGAACACCACGGCTTCGTCGATGCGGTTGATGAATTCCGGGCGGAAGTGGACACCGACCACGTCCATCACCGCGGCCTTCATGCGCTCGTAGTTCTCCTCACCGGCCAGCTCCTGGATCTGCTGGCTGCCCAGATTGGACGTCATGACGATCACGGCGTTACGGAAATCCACGGTACGCCCCTGGCCGTCGGTGAGACGCCCGTCATCCAGCACCTGCAACAGCACATTGAAGACGTCCGGATGCGCCTTCTCCACCTCGTCCATGAGGATCACGGAGTAGGGCTTGCGTCTGACCGCCTCGGTCAGGTATCCGCCCTCCTCGTAACCCACGTAGCCGGGCGGCGCGCCGATCAGCCGGGCCACGGAATGCTTTTCCATGAACTCCGACATATCGATGCGCACCATGGCTTCCTCGGTATCGAAAAGAAAGGCCGCCAGCGCCTTGGTGAGCTCGGTCTTCCCCACGCCGGTCGGTCCCAGGAACAGGAAGGAGCCGTTGGGCCGGTTGGGATCGGATAGACCGGCGCGCGAGCGCCGGATGGCATTGGAAACCGCTCTGACGGCCTCGTCCTGGCCGACCACCCGTTTCTCGATCTCCTGCTCCATGCGCAGCAGCTTCTCGCGCTCGCCCTCGAGCATCTTGGAGACGGGGATACCGGTCCATTTCGACACCACCTCCGCGATCTCCTCATCCGTGACCTTGTTGCGCAGCAGCTTCATCTCCTGCGTCTCCGCCTGGGCGGCCATGTTGAGCTGCTTTTCCAGCTCGGGAATGCGCCCGTACTGGAGCTCTCCGGCACGTCCGAGGTCACCGGCGCGCTGAGCGGTCTCGAGCTCCTTGCGGGCGCGCTCCAGCTCTTCCTTGATATGGTGGCTACCCTGAACGGCCGCCTTTTCCGCCTTCCAGATCTCTTCCAGATCGGAGAATTCCCGCTCCAGCTTGTCGATCTGCTCCTGCAGGTTTTCGCGACGCTTGACGGAGGCCTCGTCGCTCTCTTTCTGCAGCGCTTCGCGCTCGATCTTGAGCTGAATCAGGCGCCGCTCCAGCCGGTCCATCGGTTCGGGTTTCGAATCGATCTCCATGCGGATGCGGCTGGCCGCCTCGTCGACCAGGTCGATCGCCTTGTCGGGGAGCTGCCGGTCGGTAATGTAGCGGTGCGAGAGGGTCGCCGCGGCCACGATGGCCGGATCGGTGATGTCGACCCCGTGGTGGACCTCATAGCGTTCCTTGAGGCCGCGCAGAATGGCGATGGTGTCCTCGACACTGGGCTCATCGACCAACACCTTCTGGAAACGCCGTTCCAGTGCCGCGTCTTTTTCGATGTACTTGCGGTACTCGTCCAGCGTGGTGGCGCCGACGCAGTGCAGCTCGCCGCGCGCCAGCGCTGGCTTGAGCATGTTACCGGCATCCATGGCCCCCTCGGCCTTGCCCGCACCGACCATAGTGTGGAGCTCGTCGATGAACAGAATGATCTGACCCTCCTGCTTGGCCAGGTCATTGAGCACACCCTTGAGACGCTCCTCGAACTCACCGCGGAACTTGGCGCCCGCAATCAGCGCCCCCATGTCGAGGCTGAGCAGACGCTTGTCCTTCAGCCCTTCGGGCACTTCGCCGTTGACGATGCGCTGCGCCAGCCCCTCGACAATGGCAGTCTTGCCGACGCCCGGCTCACCTATCAGCACCGGATTGTTCTTGGTCCTGCGCTGCAGAACCTGGACCGTGCGGCGGATCTCGTCGTCGCGCCCGATCACCGGGTCGAGCTTGCCCTGCTCGGCGCGCTCGGTCAGGTCGATGGTGTATTTCTCGAGCGCCTGACGCTGGTCTTCGGCATTGGGATCATCCACTTTCTGACCGCCCCGCAAATTGTCGATGGCGCGTTCCACCACACCCTTGCTGGCACCGGCCTGGCCCAGCAGCTTGCCCAGCTCGCCCTTGTCGTCGGCGGCGGCGAGCACGAACAGCTCGGAGGATATGTACTGATCCTTGCGCTGCTGGGCCAGCTTGTCGGTCAGATTCAGAAGGCGATTGAGATCATTGGAAACATGGACCTCACCGCCGGTGCCCTGCACGCTGGGCAGCCGGTCGAGCGCCTCACCCAGCTGGGACCGCAGCATGTTGATGTTCACGTCGGCCTGCATCAGCAGGTGACGCACCGTGCCACCTTCCTGATCGAGCAAAGCCAGCATCACGTGCACGGGCTCGATGTAATTGTGATCCCGGCCCAGCGCCAGACTCTGCGCGTCGGCGAGCGCCATTTGAAACTTGGAGGTCAGTTTATCCATCCGCATGACGAGGATTCTCCTGGAAAAATTCTCAACTTGTCAGATATATGGGGCGGATCGTGGGGAAATTCAAGAGCAAGCAGCTCGAGGAGCCTATGATCAGGCAGGTTCCGAGCGACTGACTCTGAATCGGCGATTGCCACGCTGCGCTCGCAATGACGCCTCAGAGTCGAGGGGATCGGGGCAGTCTTCCGCCGTGCGCAGGTGTCGGGCTCAACCAGCCCGGATCAGCCGCTACTCGTAGACCTTGCGCCGGAACAGGTCCTGGCGGCGACTCACCAGACGGTCGAGGAACAACAGCCCATCCAGATGGTCCAGCTCATGCTGTACCGCGCGCGCCTCGAAACCTTCCATGTCGAACGACACAGGGTTGCCGTCGGGGTCCTGCGCCTTGACATGGATGCGCTCCGCCCGGACCACGTTGCCCGTGTAGTCGGGCACCGAAAGGCATCCCTCGCGTCCCATGGCGAAACCGTCCCATTCCGTGATTTCAGGATTCACCAGGATCAGATGACCATGGCTGACGGCCTTCCGGCGCCCCGACACGTCGACGATCACCACGCGCTGGAGCCAGTCGACCTGCGGTGCGGCGATACCCACCGCCCCCGGCCCCGCCCTGCGCGTCTCTTCCAGCGCTCGGAGATGCGCCTGCAACGCCGCATCGAATTGCTCGACGGGACGCGAGATCCGGCGCAGGCGCTCGTCCGGATAGGTGAGAATCTCGAGCACTGCCATGGCTCAGCCGATCAGCGTATCGATGGCGTGCACCTCGACCTTGACACCTTCGGCCCGCAGGGGCGCCAGCGCTTGTTCTATGGCTTCCACGCCCTGCGCCGCCCGCCCCTCGATCTGCAGTATGTAAATCGGGCTGGCGGTGGTGCCGCCGACATCCGACTCCAGATCAAGAATATTCAGACCTGCCTCTGCGGCCCGCGTCGTAACCTGGGCCACGATGCCGGCCCGGTCCGCGCCGTGCACGAGGATGCGCACGTCGGGAACCGGTCGGTGGTGCAGCTCGGCATCGATGGCGTCGATGTGGAGGATCAGGCGCAGGTCCTGCACCACCGGCTCCAGCACCTGCTGT
Source organism: Gammaproteobacteria bacterium (assembly GCA_050118435.1). Classification (GTDB taxonomy): domain Bacteria; phylum Pseudomonadota; class Gammaproteobacteria; order DSM-19610; family DSM-19610; genus Thiogranum. The sequence continues at coordinate 9,522 of JASFKW010000129.1, forward strand.
AGGGCATCGGCGCCTGCGGTGCTGCGCACCATCATCATAATGGTGAAATTGTTCCCGAGTCGAAGCATCGATGTCTCGCCGAGATTGCACCCCGCTTCGAACAAGGCGCTGGTGACCCGGGCCACGATCCCCGGCCGGTCCTTCCCGATTAGCGTCAACATGTACCACTCCGACATCCTGGTTCTCCCTGGCAAGGCTCTCGGTCAACTATAGGCAGGCCCGGCGGAGCACCGCAAGCCCGCAGCGCAAGCGGCGCCGGCCGGTGCGCAGACGATTCAGTCGTGCAGGGTGGAGTGAGTGACGTAGATCAAAGCCACGCCGGAGCCGATCAGCAGGAGTTGCTTGAGTGTGGCGCTGAACTCGACCCGTTTGTGCAGGCCGGGGATCAGATCCGCCACCGCCACGTAAATAAAGCTCGAGGCGGCTACCGCGAGCACATAGGGTAGAGCCGCCTCCAGGTCTTTGAGCCCGTAGTAGGCCAGCACGCCGCCGACGACCGTGGCCAGGCTGGAGAGCAGGTTGAACAGAAAAGCCCGCGCCGTGCTGAAGCCGCTGTGCAGCAACACCGCGAAGTCCCCGACCTCCTGGGGTATTTCGTGCGCGGCCACCGCCAGGCTGGTGACCACGCCCAGGTGAATGTCGGTCAGAAAAGCGGCGCCGATGAGAACCCCATCGATGAAATTGTGCAGCCCGTCCCCGACCAGTATGAGCGTGCCCGCTGCCCTGTGATGCGGCTCGTCGTCCTCCGGCGTGTGCACTTCGCAGTGCTCGTGATGGCAGTGCCGCCACAAAACCAGCTTCTCCAGCAGGAAAAATCCGAACAGGCCCAGCAGCACCGTACCGGTGATGCCGTGAAAATCCGTGCCGCCGACCCCCTCCAGTGCGTGCGGCAACAGACCCAGCAAGGCCGCGCCCAGCAGTGCGCCGATGGCGAAGCTGATGGCGTGGGGCAGCAGGCGGCTTCTCAGCCGCTGAGGCAGCAGAAGAAACACCGCGGCGGCCAGAACACTCAGTATTCCGCCGAGCAGGGAGAACAGCAGAATCCAGCCGAGTAAACTCATTGACACTCACCGGCGCACGGGGGCGTGCAAGTATACGGAAACACCGGCGTCCCGTCAGGCCAGCCAGATGAGCGAAGCCATGCGGCCGGTGACCCCGTCGCGCCGGTAGGAATAGAAGCTTTGCGGGTCGCTGAAGGTGCACAGGCCGCCTCCATACACCGCCGTGATGTCGAGCGCCTGCAGTCGGATACGGGCCAACCGATACAGATCGGCACGCCAGCGCCCGCCGGGCTTCGGGATGAAGGCTGCGGCCGCCGCTGCGTGCTGCGATACGAAGGCGTCTCGGACCTCTGCACCGACCTCAAAGGCATCCGGTCCGATGGCGGGCCCCAGCCAGACCAGGAGCTGCGCGGGCGGCACGCCAAGCGCCTCCACCGTGCGTTCCA
>JASFKW010000130.1:0-10920 GCA_050118435.1 Gammaproteobacteria bacterium
GGCGTCCAGATATCCTCACAGATGGTGACCCCGATCGGCACACTCTGCACCTCGGCTACACAGAATCCCTCCCCGGAGACGAAGTAGCGCTTTTCGTCAAACACACTGTAGTTGGGCAGATTCGCCTTTCGGCAGCAGGCGATGACTTCACCGTCGCGAATCAGCGATGCGGCGTTGAAACGGCCCTTCACCGTCTGCTCGGGGTGTCCGACCAGAAGATAAATGCCCTTGAGCCGCGAGCGGATCAGAACCAGGGCCTCGTTGACCAGCTCCTGCACGACGGGGCGCAGCAGCAGATCCTCGGGCGGATAGCCCGTCAGAGTCAGCTCCGGGAACACGATCAGGTCGGCCGCCAGCCGGTCGCGGGCACGCTCGGCCATCTCGATGACGCGCTGCGCATTGCCGGGTACGTCGCCCACCAGCAGATTGCACTGCGCCATAACCAGACGCAGCACCGACTTTTCAGGACGTGACGTGCTCACGAAGCGTCCAGAACGCCCTGAATGGCAACACCCAGATCGGCGGGCGAACGAACGACGGTGGCGCCGGCGGCTTCCAGCGCGGCAAACTTGGCCGCGGCGGTTCCCTGACCACCGCTGATGATGGCACCGGCGTGCCCCATACGTTTGCCGGGCGGCGCCGTAACCCCGGCGACGTAGGCCACCACCGGCTTACTCATGGAAGCGCGGATGAACCCGGCGGCTTCCTCTTCGGCCGTGCCGCCGATCTCGCCGACCAGAATCACGGCCTCGGTTTCCGGGTCGTGCTCGAATCGCTCCAGACAATCGACGAACTCGAGCCCGTGAATGGGATCGCCGCCGATCCCCACACAGGTGCTCTGACCCAGGCCAGCGAGCGTCGTCTGATACACTGCCTCGTAGGTCAGGGTGCCGGAGCGAGACACGATGCCGACCTTCCCGGGTCGGTGGATGGCACCGGGCATGATGCCGATCTTGCAGGCGTCCGGCGTGATGATACCCGGGCAGTTCGGCCCGATCAGGAAAGCGCTGCTGTCGGCGAGCACCGCCTTGACCTTGACCATATCCAGCACCGGAATACCCTCGGTGATGCACACGATCACCCGGATTCCCGCATCGGCGGCTTCGAGAATGGCATCGGCGGCAAAGGCTGCCGGCACGTAAATCATGCTGGCGTCGGCACCGGTCGCATCGACCGCCGCCTGAACAGTGTTGAACACCGGCAGGCCCAGATGCTGCTGACCACCCTTGCCCGGGGTAACTCCACCCACCAGGCGCGTGCCGTAGGCCAGCGCCTGTTCCGAGTGAAAAGTCCCCTGCCTGCCGGTGAAGCCCTGACAGATCACCCGGGTGTCCCGATCGACCAGAATGCTCATGGCCGGCCCCCCCGGGCCGCGGCCACAACCTTGTCGGCCGCCTCGCTCAGTCCGTCGGCCGTGATGATGCTCAGGCCGCACCCGGCCAGAAGCGCCTTGCCCCGATCCACGTTGGTCCCCTCCAGGCGCACCACCACGGGGAGTTCGACCTCCACCTGCTGGAGCGCCTGAATAATGCCCTCGGCGATCAGGTCACAGCGCACGATGCCGCCGAAGATGTTGACCAGGATGGCGCGCACCTTGGTGTCGGAGACGATCAGCTTGAAAGCCTCGGCGACCCGCTCGGCGGTCGCGCCGCCACCGACGTCGAGAAAGTTCGCGGGCTCGCCCCCGTGCAGCTTGATCAGGTCCATAGTCGCCATCGCCAGGCCCGCACCGTTGACCATGCAGGCAATATCGCCATCGAGGGTAATGTAGTTCAGGCCGTGCTCGCGCGCGCGGCGCTCCTTGTCGTCCTCCTGGCTGGGATCGCGCAACCCGGCGGTCTCAGGATGTCGATAAAGCGCGTTCTCATCCAGATCCAGCTTGGCGTCGAGCGCGAGCAGCGCACCCGCTCCGATGACCACCAGCGGATTGATCTCCACCAGGCTGGCGTCCTGCTGCTCGAACAGACGATAGAGGCCGTCCAGCGTGCGGCTGAACGCCTTGATCTGATCGCCACCCAGGCCGAGACCAAAGGCGAGATTACGGCATTGATAACCCTGCAGACCGACCGCCGGGTGGACCACCTCGGTCAGGATGGCGCCCGGGTCATTCGCCGCGACCTCCTCGATGTCCATGCCACCCGAAGCTGACGCCATGATCACGATACGCTCGCGACCGCGGTCGACCAGCATCCCCAGGTACAGCTCCCGGGCGATCTCAACCGTTGCTTCGATCAAAAGGCGGTGGACGGGCAGACCCCCGCTGCCGGTCTGTCGTGTCACGAGGCTGGAACCCAGCAGACGGTCCGCTGTCTGCTCCACGGCCTCGGGACTGTCGGCCAGCTGCACGCCGCCGGCCTTGCCCCGGCCGCCAGCGTGCACCTGCGCCTTGACCACCCAGCGCTCGCCGCCGAGCGCCTTGGCCGCGGCAGCCGCATCGCCGGTTGACTCGACCATCCGCCCGGCCGGGACCGGGATACCGTACTGTTCGAACAGCTGCTTTGCCTGGTACTCGTGGAGATGCATGGGGCACCTTCGGACCTTGGGATCGAAAGGCCATATTCTCCTGAAAAACCTGCATCGGAGTAAAGCTTCCGTTGCCTCTGCGCGCCCCGATTTCGGTTACACTAGCGTGCATGTTCGGCCTACGCATCCTGATTTTGCTGCTCGGCATCGGCCTGGTTGTCTGGATTCTCATCCGCCTGGCCAAAGGCCCAAAACTGGCGAATAGACCGCAGAAGAAAGTCGGGGACATGGTACGCTGCTCGCACTGCGGGGTTTATCTGCCGCGCAGTGAAGCCGTTCAGAAAGGCGACCGATACTTCTGCAGCCGCGAGCATCGCGATATGGGCCGGTAACCCGATGCCAGCAAACGGACCGTCCGACACACTGCAATTCGACAGCGACTGGCGGCCACTGCGCGTCCTCACCTTCTACCGGCTGATTCTCGCCGGCCTGTTGACAGTCCTGTACCTGACCCTGGACGACAGCAATCCTTTCAATGTCCAGACACCTCAGCTGTTCAGAGCGACACTGCTGGCTTACCTGGGCTTCAGCCTGGCTGCCGGCTTTTCGGCACGCCTGCGCTGGCCGCAGTTCGGGCTGCAGGCCGTGCTGCAGATCTTCGCCGACATCCTCGGCCTCAGCCTGCTGATGCACGCGACCGGAGGTGTAACGAGCGCGCTCGGTATTCTGCTGGTCATCGCCGTCGCGGCGGGCGCGCTGATACTGCCGGGACGGCTCGCTTACCTGTTCGCCGCCGTGGCCACGCTTGCGCTGCTGTACGAGAGCGGGCTGACCAGCCTCGCCCTCCAGAGCGCCGGCGCCGACGATGTTACCCAGGCGGGACTGCTGGGGGTGGCGCTGTTCGCGGCCTCCGGCCTGGCGCACGCGCTCGCGGGGCGCATCCGCGCAAGCGAAGCCCTGGCACAGCAGCGCGGCATCGATCTGGCCAATCTCCAGGAGCTGAACCAGCACATCATACGCCAGCTTCAGTCCGGTATTGTGGTGGTCGACGCGGACGGCCGCGTCCGGGTGGCCAATAATATGGCACGATCGTTTCTCGGACTCACCGATGAAAGCCGCGAGAGGCTGGCAAGCGTGGCTCCCGAGCTGGCTCAGCAGCTACGGCGCTGGAAAGACAATCGGTCGCGGACACCCGATGCCATATCCTCGCGCGACGGCCGCAGCCTCCTTCCGCGGTTCCGGATCTTGCCCACGTCCCAGGGGGAGGGAGCCCTGATTCTGCTCGACGACAGCACGCACCTGGCGCACCAGGCCCAACAGGCGAAACTGGCCTCGCTGGGACGCCTGACCGCCAGCATCGCCCACGAGATCCGAAATCCCCTCGGGGCCATCAGCCATGCCGCGCAGCTGCTGGCGGAATCCGCAGAGCTTGCGCAGGGCGACAGGCGCCTCAGCGAGATCATCAACACCCACACCCGGCGCGTTAACACGATTATCGAAAATGTTCTGCAACTGTCGCGGTGCCGCGCCAGTGATCCAAAGCTCGTGCCGCTCGATGATTGGCTGCGCGAGTTCCACGACGAGATCGTACAGGCCGAAAGGATTGCGCCCGAGCAGTTGCGCCTGGAACCGACGACCGATCCGGTCACTGTCTGCTTCGACCCGGACCACCTGCACCAGGTCATGTCAAACCTGTGTCACAACGCCTTCAGCCACGCAGGCGCCGGCGCGAAGGTCAAGCTGAGCTGCCGGCGCGGTGAAAGCGGCGCGGCCCAGCTCGACGTTCTCGACAACGGTCCAGGCATTCGGTCTGAAGCCGCCGAGCAGATTTTCGAGCCATTTTTTACGACCTCAGCCTCCGGAACCGGTCTGGGACTTTACATGGCACGCGAGCTGTGCGAGGTCAACCAGGCCCATCTCAGCTACCATCCCACCGCTGAGGGCGGCAGCTGCTTCCGTATCCAGTTCGCCGCCGACCAGGCGAGCTGACATCAAGGTCCGACAGATTTGGAGCTCGCCAGCCGTTTGTGGTTAATTACGCAGATTCCGTTCTAATGGCCAGATTAGAGTAGATCATGACCGCAGCACTAGCCTTGATCGTCGACGATGAGCCGGATATCCGGGAGCTTCTGGAGCTGACGCTGGGACGAATGAACGTCGAGACCCGTACGGCTGCCAGCCTGAGCGAGGCGCAGCGGCTTCTCGGTGAGGCGCGTTTTGACCTCTGCCTCACCGACATGCGGCTGCCGGACGGCGATGGGCTGCAGCTGGTCGGGTTAATCCAGAAGCATTACCCCGAGCTGCCGGTCGCGGTCATCACGGCCCACGGAAACATGGAAACCGCCGTCCAGGCCCTGAAGGCGGGTGCGTTCGACTTCGTCTCCAAACCCGTCGATCTTCAGGTATTGCGCAATCTCGTCGGCGGCGCGCTGCGACTGGCCGAGTACCCGGAGCGCGACCGCCGCAGCCGGGACCAGCTCCTGGGCGATTCCGCCGTTATGCAGACCATCCGTTCCACCATCGCCAAGCTGTCCCGCAGCCAGGCGCCGGTGTATATCAGCGGAGAGTCGGGCACCGGTAAGGAGCTGGTCGCCAACCTGATCCACGCCAAGGGCCCCCGCTGTGACAAGCCTTTTGTGCCGGTCAACTGCGGCGCCATTCCCTCGGAATTGATGGAAAGCGAGTTCTTCGGCCATAAGAAGGGAAGCTTCACCGGTGCCGTCAGCGACAAACAGGGCCTGTTTCAGGCAGCCGACGGCGGCACCCTGTTTCTCGATGAGGTCGCCGAGCTACCACTGCACATGCAGGTCAAGCTGCTGCGCGCCATCCAGGAAAAAGCGGTACGGCCGGTGGGTGGGCAGAAAGAGATCCCCGTCGACGTCCGGGTGCTGTCGGCGACGCACAAAGACCTGGCCAAGCTGGTCGAGTCCGGCGGCTTCCGACAGGACCTCTACTACCGCATCAATGTCATCGAGCTGAAGGTCCCGAGCCTGCGCCAGCGCCGCCAGGATATCCCGCGGCTCGCCGGACACATTCTGCACAAGCTCTGCGCCCATCAGCGCATCCACCCGCCGCGGATCAGCACAGAGGCCACGGGGGCCCTGCAGCGCTACGCCTTTCCGGGCAACGTCCGGGAACTGGAGAACATCCTGGAGCGCGCCCTGACCCTGTGTGACGGCGAGAACATACAGCTGGATGATCTGGCTCTGCCGGCGCTCGATTCGGTGCAGCGGCAGGAGGCCGATCTCGACGACCCACCGCCGCCCCCGGAAGGTGTGCCGCTCGAAGAATACCTGGAACAAATCGAAAAACAGGCTATTCTGAATGCACTGGATCAGACCCGGAACAACAAGACGGCGGCGGCAAAGCTGCTCGGCATCACCTTTCGCGCCATGCGCTACCGTCTGAGAAAACTGGGTCTGGAATAAGCTGGAGGTGACGCAGCGCGTCACCCAAGTTGCGAAACACGTCACACTGACAATATTTGACCATGGAAGGTCGGGCTTCAAACCAGGGAGGGAAATGACATGCCGCATTTCACCTGAAGGCGTCTCGCCTTTTATCTAACTGTTTTCCGTTCAATTTAAGATATCTGTGCGCCGTGCCGCCATAGGGCTGCGGATAGCGTCAGAGTTCTGGCATGCATGCTGCTTCGACAGACCCAGCCAACGAAACCGTTTCAGCCTCGCCAGGACATGGCGTCAAGCGCGGGGCGGGAACGGCGGCTTCTGGTCCATAACGCTATTTACGCCCTTTGGGTATTTGACACGACGTTAACGTTTAAGAGGATTGACTGATGAAGAAGACACAGCAGGGTTTCACTCTTATCGAACTGATGATCGTTGTGGCGATCATCGGTATTCTGGCCGCCATCGCACTGCCTGCATATCAGGATTACACCATCCGAGCAAAGGTCAGCGAAGGCCTGGTCCTTGCCAGTGGCGCCAAAGTCACGGTCGCCGAAAATGCGGCCAACGGCAAGAACTTTGATGCAGGCTTTGTAGCTCCTGCCGCAACAGCAGCCATCTTGAGCGTAGGCATTACTCCGGCTGACGGAACGATTACCGTCACTACCACGGCTGCCCTTGGCGGCGACACCGTCACATTTGTGCCGACCTCTGGTGGCGCGGCTCTTGCCGGTACTGCAACGACCTCGACCATCCCCGCTGGCGGTTCGATCGAGTGGGACTGCACCGGTGGCTCTTTGGCAGCGAAGTATCGCCCGGCGGAGTGCCGTCCCTGATCTTTGCTGCAAAATGGTCGGTCAATTCTATGGCTGACACAGCAACACCAAAGAGACCGCTTCGGCGGTCTCTTCTTGTTGCAGGCCGTCAGACGTCAGGCTCAATCAAGTTTTGCCCGTCGTTGACGAAAACATTTCGGGAAGGGATGTTGCTTGAGTTGTCACTGGCGCATTCCACAAAAACGACTTTGACCTATTTGCGCGAAGATTCAGTTTGTGGACGAACTCACGGAACCTCTTCTGGAATATGGATATTGACCTCCTATGATAACCCCAAACCCCGTTTTTCAGCTCAGTGGTCTGGCCAAGCGTCTCGTCGCAGACGGCCTCCTAGCCGGAGAACTGGCCGCCGAGGTGCAGGAAAAAGCTCTAAAGCGGCGCGAGCGTTTCGTCGGCTACCTTGTCGAACACAAATTACTGGAAAGCTCCACAATAGCCGCTTCCGCCAGCAGGGAGTTTGGTGTACCTCTGTTCGACCTGACCGCCATGGAGCTCGATGCGGCTCCGGTGTCTCTCGTCGACGAAAAACTGATCCGCCAGCACCACGCGCTGCCCCTGTTCAAACGTGGTAATCGCCTCTATGTAGCCGTCTCCGATCCGACTAATCTTCAGGCGCTCGATGAGATCAAGTTTCACACGGGCATAAGCACGGAAACCATTCTCGTTGAAGAAGACAAGCTGACCAAGGCCATAGACCGTGCGCTGGACTCCGCCGAAACGTCGATAGCAGCTCTGATCGACGCCGACCTTGATAATTTAGAGGTAACCGGTGGCGACGAAGATGATCACCACGACACCAGCGTCGACTCTGACATTGACGACACGCCGGTGGTACGTTTCGTCAACAAAGTACTTCTGGATGCCATCAACAAGGGCGCATCGGATATACACATAGAACCTTACGAAAAGCTTTGCCGCATCCGATTTCGTCAGGACGGTGTATTGCACGAAGTCGCATCGCCGCCAATCGGCATGGCGACACGGCTGATCTCCCGAGTAAAGGTCATGAGCCGAATGGATATCGCCGAACGCCGCGTGCCCCAGGACGGTCGCATCAAAATGGCTCTCTCGAGGAGGCGGGCCATCGACTTTCGCGTCAATAGCTGTCCCACGCTCTTCGGTGAAAAAGTCGTGCTGCGTATTCTGGACCCAACCAGCGCCACGCTCGGCATCGACATGCTGGGCTATGAAGAAGATCAGAAACGCATCTATCTGGAAAACCTGAATAAGCCGTATGGCATGATCCTGGTCACCGGTCCGACGGGTTCCGGTAAAACCGTCTCGCTCTATACGGGTCTGAATATCCTCAACACCGCAGACCGCAACATTTCCACCTGCGAGGACCCGGTCGAAATCAATCTTGCGGGCATCAACCAGTGCAACATGAACCCCAAGGCGGGGCTAACCTTTGCCGCGGCCCTGCGCGCTTTCCTGCGCCAGGATCCCGATATCATCATGGTCGGCGAGATCCGTGACCTCGAGACCGCGGAAATCGCCGTCAAGGCCGCCCAGACCGGCCACCTGGTCATGTCGACCCTGCACACAAACGATGCGCCGCAAAGTTTGACGCGTCTGGCGAATATGGGTGTGCCGCCCTACAACATTGCGTCCTCAGTTAACCTGATCATCGCGCAGCGCCTGGCGCGCCGTCTTTGTACCAACTGCATGAAGCCGGTTGACGTTCCGCGGCCGGCCTTGCTTGAAGAGGGTTTCCGAGAGCACGAGTTGGACGGGCTGCAACTTTATGGACCTGTCGGCTGTGACCAGTGCCTGGAAGGCTACAAAGGGCGCGTCGGCGTTTACCAGGTCATGCCGGTTTCCGAAGCCATGGGGCGTATCATCATGGAGAATGGCAATTCCATGCAGCTGGCAGAGCAGGCGCGAAAAGAAGGTGTCGCCGACCTGCGCCAGTCGGGGCTGAAAAAGGTGAAGGACGGTATCACGAGTCTTGAAGAAATCAACCGAGTGACCAAGGACTAGACCATGGCGGAAGCAGCAATAAAACAGAATGTGTTCACATGGGAAGGGAGAGACCGCAAGGGAAAAACAGTCAAGGGCGAAAGTCGCGCCACCAGTCCTTCCATGGTCAAGGCGGATCTACGGCGACAGGGCATCAGTCCGCTGAAGGTGCGCAAAAAATCCACCCTGTTGACCAGTTCCAAGAAGCGAAAAGTCCTTCCCAAGGACATCGCCGTATTCACACGTCAGCGCGCCACGATGCTGGCGGCAGGCGTGCCCCTGGTTCAGTCCTTCGAAATCATCGGCCGTGGTCACGACAACCCGGCAATGCAGATGCTGGTGTTGGCCATCAAAGGGGATGTTGAATCCGGAAGCACCCTGGCAGATGCGCTCGCAAAACATCCACTGTATTTCGACGAGCTGGTCTGCAACCTGGTTCGCGCCGGGGAGCACGCCGGCATCCTGGAAACACTGCTGGATAAGATCGCGACTTACAAGGAAAAAACGGAGGCGCTTAAGTCAAAGATCAGGAAGGCCTTGTTCTACCCGACCGCGGTTATTGTGGTTGCATTCATCGTCACAGCAATCCTGCTCATCTTTGTAGTCCCGCAGTTCGAAAGCCTGTTCCAGGGCTTCGGGGCAGACCTCCCCGCCTTCACCAGAATGGTGGTCAACCTCTCAGAATGGATGCAGAGCTATTGGTGGGCAGTTTTGCTTACAGTCGGCGGGAGCATCTATGGTTTCGCGGAGGCGAAAAAACGCTCTCCCAAATTCTCGCACGCCCTCGACCGTGTACTCCTCAAGACACCGATCATCGGCGAGATACTGACCAAAGCTATCATTGCCCGCTACGCCAGAACTCTGGCGACCATGTTTGCCGCCGGTGTGCCGCTGGTCGAGGCCATGCAGTCGGTGGCCGGTGCCGCCGGCAATGCCCTCTATGCCGAAGCCATCCTTGAGATGAAAGACAACGTTGCGACGGGACAGCAGCTTCAGCTGGCCATGCACCAGACCGGGCTGTTCCCGAACATGGTGGTCCAGATGGTAGCCATCGGCGAGGAATCCGGTTCACTGGATGCCATGCTGGGCAAAGTCGCCGATTTCTACGAACAGGAAGTCGACGACGCCGTCGACGGGTTGAGCAGCCTGCTCGAACCCATGATCATGGCAGTGCTGGGCGTTCTCGTCGGGGGGCTTATCGTCGCCATGTACCTGCCCATCTTCAAAATGGGTTCGGCTATCTAGGACTAAACACTCCACGGCAGGACCGCCGTGGAGTACCATTCGTCGTCCATGGAACTCGTCTCCCTGTTGCAGCACAGCCCGGCTTTCTTTGTCGGGCTCGCGTTCGTCGTCGGCCTGATGGTCGGCAGTTTCCTGAACGTGGTGATCTATCGCCTGCCCATCATGATGGAACGGGAGTGGAAGGTGCAATGCCGGGAGTACCTCGGCGAGCCGGCCGCCGAGCCCGAGTCCCCCATGGGGCTGGCCAAACCTTCTTCGCACTGCCCGGGCTGCGGACACAGGATCCGCTTCTACGAGAACATTCCACTGCTGAGCTACCTGTGGCTGCGGGGCAGGTGCTCATCGTGTGAGCAACGTATTTCGCCACGCTATCCACTGGTCGAGTTGCTCACCGCGGTTCTCTCGGCGGTGGTCGCCTGGCATTTCGGCTTCGGGTGGCAGGCAGGTGCGGCATTGATCCTCACCTGGGCCCTGATCGCCTTGAGCATGATCGATATCGATCACCAGCTTCTGCCGGATTCGGTCACACTGCCCTTTCTCTGGCTGGGGCTGATCCTGAGCCTGTTTCCGGTATTCGCCGACATGCGCTCGAGCCTCATCGGCGCCGTCGTCGGGTATCTCGCCCTGTGGGCGGTGTACCAGCTCTTCAAGCTGCTCACCGGTAAAGAGGGCATGGGTTTCGGCGATTTCAAGCTTCTCGCCTTGCTGGGGGCCTGGCTGGGCTGGCAATCGCTGCCGATCATTGTGCTGCTGTCCTCGGCGGTGGGGGCGGTGCTGGGCGGCGCCCTGATTGCCATCCAGGGTCGCGACCGCCACCAGCCGATTCCATTCGGACCTTATCTCGCGATCGCGGGCTGGATTACCCTCCTTTGGGGCCAGGAGATAGCCAGCACCTACCTGCGCTGGTCGGGCATGGCCGGCTGAAATGACCTGCCGGCTGCGCATCGGCCTGACCGGCGGCATCGCGAGCGGAAAAACGGAGGCTTCTCGCCGCTTCGCCGAGCTCGGGG
>JASFKW010000131.1:0-10889 GCA_050118435.1 Gammaproteobacteria bacterium
ATGAGCTGATTAAAGGTGGATACGAGGCGGGATTCAGTACCGACATCGATTCGGACACGGTTCCACCGGGGTTGAACGAGGATGTCATCCGGTTGATTTCGGCGAAGAAGCAAGAGCCCGGGTTCATGCTCGAGTGGCGGCTCAAGGCCTATCGTCACTGGCTGGGGATGAAGACCCCGCAATGGGCGCACGTGCATCATCCGCCGATCGACTTCCAGTCGATCAGCTACTACTCGGCGCCCAAGAGCCGCAAGGACGCGCCTAAGAGCCTGGACGAGGTGGACCCCAAGCTGCTGGAGACCTACAACAAGCTCGGCATTCCGCTCGAGGAGCAGGAGGTGCTGGCCGGGGTGGCGGTCGACGCCGTTTTCGACAGCGTTTCCGTGGCGACCACCTTTCGTGGGAAGCTGGCCGAGGCGGGCGTGATCTTCTGCTCCATCTCCGAAGCGGTTCAGGAGCACCCGGAGCTGGTACAGCAGTACCTGGGTTCCGTGGTGCCGCACACCGACAACTATTTCGCCGCGCTGAACTCGGCGGTGTTCACCGACGGGACCTTCGTCTACGTGCCCAAGGGCGTGCGCTGTCCCATGGAGCTGTCGACCTACTTTCGCATCAACGCCGCCAAGACCGGTCAGTTCGAGCGCACCCTGATCGTCGCCGACGAGGGCAGCCAGGTGAGCTACCTCGAAGGCTGCACCGCGCCGATGCGCGACGAAAACCAGCTGCACGCCGCGGTGGTCGAGCTGGTCGCCCTCGAGGACGCGCGGATCAAGTATTCCACGGTACAGAACTGGTACCCGGGAGACGAGCAAGGGCGCGGCGGTATCTACAACTTCGTCACCAAGCGCGGCGACTGCCGCGGCGACCGTTCGCACATTTCCTGGACCCAGGTCGAAACCGGGTCGGCGATCACCTGGAAGTATCCGAGTTGCATACTGCGCGGCAACGACTCCATCGGCGAGTTCTATTCCGTGGCCCTGACCCGCGGCTACCAGCAGGCCGACACCGGCACCAAGATGATTCACATCGGGCGCAACACCCGCAGCACCATCGTCTCCAAGGGCATCTCGGCGGGGCGCGGACAGAACAGCTACCGCGGCCTGGTCCGCATGAGCCAGCGCGCCGAGAACGCGCGCAATCACACCCAGTGTGATTCGCTGCTGATCGGCGACCGCTGCGGCGCCCATACCTTCCCTTATATGGAGGTGAAGAACCCCAGCGCCCGGGTCGAGCACGAGGCGACCACGTCGAAAATCGGTGAGGACCAGCTGTTCTACTGTCGTCAGCGCGGCCTGTCCGAGGAGGAAGCGGTATCGATGCTGGTGAACGGCTTCTGCAAGGAAGTATTCAAGGAGCTGCCCATGGAGTTCGCCGTGGAAGCCCAGAAGCTGCTCAGTGTGAGCCTGGAAGGTGCCGTAGGATGATTTCAAACCAGCAAGCAGGAGAGTCTTATATGTTAGCGATTGAGGGGCTGAAGGTTTCGGTCGACGGGAATGAAATACTCAAAGGTATCGACCTGAACGTTCGTGCCGGCGAGGTGCACGCCATCATGGGGCCCAACGGCTCGGGCAAGAGCACGCTCGCGCATGTGCTGGCCGGTCGCGAGGGTTTCGAGGTTACCGGCGGCGCCGTGCGGTTTCAGGGCCAGGATCTTCTGGCGCTGAACACTGAGGAGCGGGCGCATCGCGGGCTGTTTCTGGCCTTGCAATATCCGTTGGAGCTGCCGGGCGTCAACAACACGGTGTTCCTGAGGACGGCCCTCAACGCCCTGCGCAGGGCCCGCGGGGAGCCGGAACTCGATGCCGTCGCCTTCATGAAGCTGATGCGCGAAAAGCTGAAGGTGGTGAACCTCAGCGACGAGCTGCTCAAGCGCTCCGTGAACGCCGGCTTCTCGGGCGGCGAAAAGAAGCGCAACGAGATTTTCCAGATGGCCCTGTTGGAACCGGCGCTGGCGATCCTGGACGAGACCGATTCCGGACTGGACATCGACGCGCTGCGCATCGTCGCCGACGGCGTGAATGCCCTGCGCAGCCCCGAGCGCGCCATGATCCTGGTCACCCACTATCAGCGGCTGCTCGACTATATCGAGCCTGATTTCGTGCACGTGCTGGCGGGCGGTCGGATCGTGCGCTCCGGAGACAAGAGCCTGGCGCTGGAGCTCGAAGAGAAGGGTTACGGCTGGATCGCCGGCGGCGAGGAGGCTGCATGAACAGCGTCGCCCAACCCATTGAGCGGTATCGCCAGCTCATAGACCAGGCGCGCGACGGCCTCGCGGGTCGCGATCCCGGTTGGCTGGAGCAACGGCGCGGCGAGGCCGCCGAGCAGTTCGCGCGGCTCGGCTTCCCCGACCGCAAGCAGGAGGCCTGGCGCTACAGCAGCGTGGAAGGTTTGCTGGAGCAGAGCTTTGTTCCGGCCAACGAGCCGTTCACCGCCCTTGATGAAGCGGACACCGCCGAGTACCTGTCGCCGGAATACCGGAGCTATCGTCTGGTCATGGCCAACGGTCGCCTGGTGCCCGGGCTTTCCCGCCTGCAGGGACTGCCGGCGGGGGTGCGGATTCAGAGTCTGAGCGAGGTGCTCGCCGCCACGCCCGAACGGCTTGGCGGCTGGCTCGGCCAGGCCGCCGGTGCCGCGGACCACGCCTTCAGCGCTCTCAACACGGCCATGGTCAGTGACGGTCTTTACGTGCACGTGGAGGCCGGGGTCCGGGTGGACAAGCCCATCGAGGTGCTGTTCTTGACCCTGGCGCAGGAACAGCCAATTCTGGCGCAGCCCCGCAACCTCGTAGTGATGGAGCCAGGCGCGCAGGCCACCCTGGTCGAGCGCTACGCCAGTCCCGGGCATTCGCTGTACTTCAACAACGCGCTGGTCGAGGTGCTGCTGCAGGAGGGCGCCCGGCTGGAGCACTACCGGGTGCAGGAAGAAAGCTCGGGCGCCTATCACATCAGCAGCCTGTACGTCCGCCAGGAGGGCGACAGCCGCTACGACAGCACCTGCCTGGCATTGGGCGGGGCCTGGTCGCGCACCGGCTGCAATGTGGACTTCCAGGGCCCCGGTGCAAGTGCCGAGCTCAACGGGCTCTACGTGGTGGGCGGGCGCCGTTTCGCCGACTTCCATCTCGATGTCCGGCACCGTGTGGCCGACTGCGCCAGCCGGGAAAACTACAAGGGCATCATGCTGGGCCGGGGGCGGGCCGTGTTCGACGGGCGCATCGTCGTGGCACAGGACGCCCAGCGCACCGACGCTCACCTGTCCAACGCCAACCTGCTGCTGTCGCGTAACGCCGAAGTGGATACCAAGCCGCAGCTGGAAATCTACGCCGACGATGTCAAGTGCAGCCACGGCACCACGGTCGGGCAGCTCGATCCCGAGCAGGTGTTCTACCTGCGTTCGCGCGGAATCGACGCAGCGGAAGCGCGAAAGATGCTGTGTCTGGGATTCGCCGGCGAGGTACTCGAGGGCTGTACCGTGGAGGGGCTGCAGGAGCGGGTCCAGAACAGCTTGCGAGAGCGTCTGGATACGGCGGGCGCGGTTGGGGAATGAACGCGGCGAAGGATGTCGTGATGCAGACAGCGGTGGTTCGATTCAGAGACATACCGGGCCGTGAGGCGGCGCGGGAGGAGCCCGAAGTGGATCTCGAGCAGATCGATGACGACGCATCCCTGGAGCAGAAGGTGATCGAGGCATTGCGCACCATCTACGATCCCGAGATCCCGGTCAACATCTACGACCTGGGGCTCATTTATGTGGTGCACATCGACGACCAGGGGGTGGTCAACGTGCAGATGACGCTGACCGCGCCGGCCTGTCCGGTGGCCGGCACGCTTCCGGGACAGGTTGAGGAGGTGCTGCGCCAGGTGGTAGGCGTGCGCGATGCCCGGGTGGAGCTGGTCTGGGACCCGCCCTGGGACCAGGAGCGGATGTCGGAGGAAGCCAAGCTGACCCTGGGGCTGCTTTAGGTCCTGAAATCACTGTTTGAGGGAGAACCAATGTCAGTACAGTTAACGGAGGCCGCGGCGCGGCACATCGAGAAAATGCTTGAGAAGCGTGGATCGGGTCTGGGTCTGCGTCTGGGGACCCGGGTCAGCGGCTGCAGCGGTTTTGCCTACGCGGTCGATTATGCCGATGAAATCCGTGATGACGATCTGGTGTTCGAGAGTTTCGGCGTCAAGGTCATCGTCGACCCCAAGAGTCTCAGTAACCTGGACGGAACTACCATCGACTACCAGAAGACCAACGCCATCAACTCGGGTTTTGAGTTTAACAATCCCAATGTTGCCGACAGCTGCGGGTGCGGGGAATCTTTCAGCGTGCAGAAGACCGGCTGAGGGTAAGAAATGCAGATAAGGAGAAGCTTATGACAACGACTCTGGAAGATATCGTCGATACTTTCGAGTTGCTGGGCGACTGGGATCAGCGCTACGAGTATCTGGTCGAGGTCGGCGAGCAGCTTCCACCCCTGCCGGAGGTCGCCCGGCGCGAGGAAAATCGCGTGAAGGCCTGTATGAGCAAGGTCTGGGTCTGTGCCTATCCGGACCCTGAGGGGCGGGGGCGCGTGGTTTTTCAGGGTGACTGCGACACGGCGATCATCAAGGGCGTCCTCGCCCTGCTGATTCAGCTGTGCTCGGGCCGTACGCCGCAGGAGATCCAGTCGCTGGACATGGACGAGGTCTTCAAGCGCCTGCAGCTCGATGAACACCTGTCACCGAACCGGCACGTCGGGGTCTATGCCATCTTCGAGCTGATGAAATCACAGGCGGCGGCGCCGGCGCCCCGGCAGCAATGTGTGGCCTGACCGCATAACCGTCACATTCATCCGGCATCATCACCGGACGCTGTGACACCAGGGAGGACGAGCAGATGGGCAACGAGTCAACCGCGCTCCACGAAGACCGTCTCGACAGCAGCGGTTTTGATTTCGCGAGCCTCGACTTTGACCAGCGCCAGCGCGTCAACCTGTTTCTGGCAAAGTCAGCACGGTATCTGGGGCTGAGCGACGGCGGCCCCCGGGGGCAGCCCGCGACTGCCTGCTGTCCTGCGCCGCCCGCCATCGAGCGTCCGCGTCCTGTCGCCATCCCCTGAAGCGGGAGGTCTCTGCGCGGGCTGGCGCCGCGCCTAACTGCCCGCGGTGCCCTCCGGCGCCGGTGCGGGCTGCGCGGGCGACAGGGAGAATTCCGGTGGATGCTGCGCGTTGCGCCATTGCTGGAAGTTGGGGTACTCGAGATAGGCACCGGTCAGCACGTAATCCAGCACGTGCTTCAGACGGTAGAACTGCACCACCGAGTCGACCCGGAGAATCTCCTCGCCCTGCTCGTCGAAAAAGATCAGCGTCGGGGTGTAGAACACCCCCAGCCGGTCCGCCCAGCGTCGGGCCGTGGTGTGCGCTCCTGAAGGTGTGATCACCGGCGTGTCGTTCCACATGCCGAGCTGGGCGGCGTCCATGCGGGCAAAGCGCTCCTCAATCTCGGCCTCCCGCAGCGGGCCGGTGTGCAGCACATCACAGGCGTGACAGTCGCCCTGCTCGAAAAACACCACCAGAGGGCGTTGGCCGGGCCAGTGGCTGCGGTCCAGCGCGTGCGGCGGCGGCAGGAAGAAATCCTCCTGGCTGAGCTCGCCGGCCTCGAATATCAGCGGCACGTCGGCGCGTGCGAGGTAAGTGCGGAAGTCTTCTCTGCGGTAGTGGCCGTCGGCCACGTATTCGAGCGCCGCGCGAAACTTGTACGGCGGGTAATAACCCGAGAGCCGCAGCGCTTCGCGCTGGTCCCGGTCGTAGAAAATCAGGGTCGGGGTGAAGTCGACGCCTTGCTCGATCGAAAACGTGCGCTCGCTCCAGGTATCGCCATCCAGATCTGTCACCTCCCGGCTTCCGTGGATGTCGATGCCCACGGCGTTGAAGTGCCGCTGGGTGTAGGCCAGGATGTCGAGCTTGCCGAAGTTGCCGTAGAGCAGCTTCTTGCAGTAGGCGCAATACTTCTGACCGAAGTACACTATTAATCCCTGTTTCCCTTGCTCGATGGCTTCCTGCAGATCTTCGGATAGGTCGAGGAAGCTCAGCTGAAACCACTCGGGGTGCTCCAGCGGTTCTTCCAGGGGTTGGTCATCGAAGGCCTCGAAGGTCGTGTCCGCCGGCTCCTGGGCAAACGGGCCGGCGGAGAGTGCGAGCAGCAGCAGGGCGATCAGCCCGCCGGTCCTGCGACGCGCGGAATGATTCGTCTCCGGGGCTGGCGAGGGGCGCATCATGCAGGACAACCTGGGCAACTATTACGCTTACAATATGATAATGGGATTCAGTGCTCATGGGGTGTTTCGCCGCAAGACGCCGCGCGGTGTGGCCCCGGTGATCTCCTACAGGGTCGAAAAGCGGGAGTCCCTGCGCCTTCGCCTGAACAGCAGGCCGATATTGCCGGTGCGCTGCACCAGCTCCGCGCCGCTGCGTCTGCACAGCCGGTCAAGCAGGGCGTCGCGGGTCTCGCGGTCGCCCAGCTTGATTTTCACCTTCATCAGCTCGTGGTGCTCGAGGGAGCGGTCGAATTCGTCCAGCAGCGGTGGAGATAAACCGCCGGCACCGACGAGAATCACCGGCTTCAGCTGGTGGCCCAGCCCGCGCAGCGTTTTCTTTTGCCGTTCCGTCAAGGGCATGCTAATACTCCCGTGAAGCCCCGCAGTATAGCGGCTTTGCTCAATCCGGGTTTCCGTCATGGCGCGCAGTAAGAGCAGCCGGCGCTGGCTGAAAGAACATTTCGACGATGCGTTTGTCAAACAGGCGCAACGGGAAGGTTTTCGGTCCCGCGCGGTGTACAAGCTGGACGAGATTCAGCGCCGCGACCGCCTGATCCGTACCGGGACGATCGTGGTGGATCTGGGCGCCGCTCCGGGCGGCTGGAGTCAGTATGCCCTGAGCATTGTCGGTCGGCGCGGCAGGATTGTGGCCATGGATGTGCTCGCCATGAACCCGCTTCCCGGTGTGGAATTTATCCGGGGCGATTTTTGCGATGAGGCCGTGCTGGAGCAATTGTTGCGGGCGGTGCAGGGACAGGACATTGACCTTGTGATGTCCGATATCGCCCCCAATATTAGCGGTGTGGACGCAGTGGATCAGCCGCGTGCCATGTACCTTGCCGAGCTGGCAGTGGATTTTGCGGACAAGGTGCTTCGCCCCGGCGGTGATTTGCTGCTAAAACTTTTCCAGGGAGAAGGGTTTGATGAACTGCTGCGCGAGCTGCGCCGCAGGTACGAAAAGGTCTCGGTACGCAAGCCGAAGGCATCACGGTCACGCAGCCGGGAAGTGTATGCAGTGGCGAGAGGACGCAAAATATAGTATGGTTCAAGACACAGGCGCGGTGGCCGAAACGCCTTGCAGGACAACACCTTTCAGCCATTCCCCTCCTGATGATCGCCGTCTGAGTATGAGGTAATTCAATTGAACGATATGGCGAAAAACATACTTCTCTGGGTGATCATCGCGATCGTCCTGATGTCCGTGTTCAACAATTTCGGACCCCCGGCGCCGCGTGCCCAGAGCATCTCGTACTCGGAGTTCATCGCCGATGTGAGGGCGGGCCGGGTGCAGAGCGTGGTCATCGACGGCCGGACCGTCAAGGGCCAGCTGAGCAGCGGCGAGACCTTCTCGACCTATGCGCCCAACGATCCGGAGATGATCAACGACCTGCTCGGCAACGGCGTGGAGGTCAAGGCGCAGCCGCCGGAGCAGGAATCACTGCTGATGCAGATTTTCATCTCCTGGTTCCCGATGCTGCTGCTGATCGGTGTATGGATTTTCTTCATGCGTCAGATGCAGGGCGGTGGCGGCGGCCGGGGCGCCATGTCGTTCGGCAAGAGCCGCGCCCGCATGCTCGGTGAGGACCAGGTCAAGGTCACCTTCAATGATGTGGCCGGTGTCGAGGAGGCCAAAGAGGAAGTCGCCGAGCTGGTGGAGTTTCTGCGCGACCCCGGCAAGTTCCAGAAGCTGGGCGGCAAGATCCCCCAGGGCATTCTCATGGTGGGCTCCCCCGGCACCGGCAAGACCCTGCTGGCCAAAGCCATTGCCGGCGAAGCCAAGGTGCCGTTTTTCACCATCTCGGGCTCGGACTTCGTGGAGATGTTCGTCGGTGTCGGCGCCTCGCGGGTGCGTGACATGTTCGACCAGGCCAAGAAGCACGCGCCGTGCATTATCTTCATCGACGAAATCGATGCGGTGGGTCGTCATCGCGGCGCCGGTCTGGGCGGCGGGCACGACGAGCGCGAGCAGACCCTCAACCAGCTGCTGGTCGAGATGGACGGCTTCGAGGGCAACGAGGGCGTGATCGTCATCGCGGCCACCAACCGGCCGGACGTTCTCGACCCGGCCCTGCTGCGCCCGGGGCGCTTCGACCGCCAGGTGGTCGTACCCCTGCCCGACGTGCGGGGACGCGAGCAGATCCTCAAGGTCCACCTGCGCAAGCTGCCGATGGACGACAGCGTCAAGCCGGCCATCATCGCGCGCGGTACGCCGGGCTTCTCGGGCGCCGATCTGGCCAACCTGGTCAACGAGGCGGCGCTGTTCGCCGCGCGGGCCAACAAGCGGCTGGTCGACCAGGACGACCTGGAGAAGGCCAAGGACAAGATCATGATGGGCGCCGAGCGCAAGTCCATGGTGATGAGCGAGGACGAGAAGAAGCTCACCGCTTATCACGAGGCCGGCCACGCCATCGTCGGCCGCCTGGTGCCGTCGCACGACCCGGTCTACAAGGTGACCATCATTCCGCGCGGACGCGCGCTTGGTGTGACCATGTTCCTCCCGGAGGAGGATCGCTACAGCTTCAGCAAGCAGCGTCTGGAAAGCCAGATCTCCAGTCTGTTCGGCGGACGTATCGCCGAGGTGCTCATCTTCGGCGACGACATGGTGACCACCGGCGCGTCCAATGACATCCAGCGTGCCACCGAGCTGTCTCGCAACATGGTCACCAAGTGGGGGCTGTCCGAGCGCCTCGGGCCGCTCACCTACAGCGAGGAGGAGGGCGAGGTGTTCCTCGGCCACTCGGTGACCCAGCACAAGAACGTGTCGGATGAAACCGCACACGCCATCGACGCGGAAATCCGCGCCATTATCGACCGCAACTACAGCCGTGCGGAGAATATCCTCAAGGAGCACATGGAGCAGCTGCACCTGATGGCCGAGGCGCTGATCAAGTACGAGACCATCGACAGCGACCAGATCGACGACATCATGAACGGCAAGACGCCGCGGCCGCCGCGTGACTGGGACGAAGGCGCGTCCAGCGGCGGCGCCAAGCCCAAGATCGCAGCCGGCGAGAAGGGCAAGGACCAGGGTGGCGGGGAGCCCATCGGCGGCCCCGCCGGTCAGCACTAGCCCGGCCGCGCGGACCGGTCGGCGCTCTTGCGGCTCGACTGCAACGGCAAGCTCCTGGACCTCGAGCGCCCGCAGGTCATGGGCGTGCTGAACGTCACCCCCGATTCCTTCTCGGACGGGGGTGATTTTCTTGAGCCCCGCCGTGCCGTGGAGCGCGCGCTGCAGATGGAGGAGGAAGGCGCGGCGGTCATCGACATCGGCGGGGAATCGACTCGACCGGGTGCCGAGCCGGTCTCCGTGTACGATGAGCTGCAGCGGGTGATCCCGGTGATCGATGCGCTCCAGGGCCGGCTCGGCGTGCCCGTCTCCATCGATACCCAGAAACCCGAGGTAATGCAGGCTGCGGTTGCGGCGGGTGCCGGCCTGATCAATGACGTCAACGCCTTGCGCGCCCCGGGAGCGCTCGAGGCCGCCGCCGCGACCGGTGTGCCGGTGTGCCTGATGCACATGCAGGGCGAGCCGCGTACCATGCAGGCGCACCCGCATTACGAGGACGTGGTGGCGGAGGTCAAAGCCTTCCTGGAGCACCGCCTTGCGGCGGCCGAGGCGGCGGGCATTCCTCGCGCGCGGGCGCTGATCGACCCCGGCTTCGGCTTCGGCAAGACGGTCGAGCACAACCTGCAGCTTCTGGCCCGCTTGAAGGAGTTCGGCGACCTTGGCGCAGCCGTTATGCTAGGCTTGTCCCGCAAATCGATGATCGGCAGCCTGCTCGGTCTTGGGGTGGCCGAGCGGCTGCCGGCCAGCATTGCCCTGGCTGTGCTGGCCGTCGAGCGGGGCGCCCGGCTGGTGCGCACCCACGACGTCGCGGCCACTTGGCAGGCACTGCAGATGCAGATCGCATTACAACGGGCACAGTAGCACCTGGGGGAGAAAAATGGGGAAGAAGTTCTTCGGGACCGACGGTATCCGGGGGCGCGTCGGCGAGCCGCCAATCAGCCCGGAATTCATGCTCAAGCTGGGTTGGGCCACCGGTCGGGTGCTCAGTAACGGACCCAAGGCTCGCGTGGTCATCGGCAAGGACACCCGCATCTCGGGCTATATGTTCGAATCGGCCCTGGAAGCAGGTCTGTCCGCCGCCGGTGTCGATATCCGCCTGCTCGGGCCGATGCCCACGCCTGCCATCGCCTACCTGACGCGCACGCTGCACGCCTGTGCCGGCATTGTCATCAGCGCCTCGCACAATCCGCACTACGACAACGGGATCAAGTTCTTCTCGGCCGAAGGCTGCAAGCTCGCCGATGCGATCGAGGAGACGATCGAGGCGGAGATGGAAAAGCCTTTGGTGACCATTGCCTCGGAGAGGCTCGGCAAGGCCGAGCGTGTGGATGACGCGGCCGGGCGCTACATCGAGTACTGCAAGAGCACCATCCCGTACAGCATTTCACTGCGGGGACTCAGGATCGTGGTTGACTGCGCCAATGGCGCCACCTACCACATCGCCCCCAGCGTGTTGAAGGAAATGGGCGCCGAGGTGATCAGCATCGGCGTCGCTCCCGACGGCCTGAACATCAACCACGACTGCGGTTCCACCCACCCGGGC
>JASFKW010000132.1:0-10881 GCA_050118435.1 Gammaproteobacteria bacterium
GCAAGCACCCATAGGCTAGCTTGCGACCAATGCGAGATTTCCGCAGGGGCCGACCGCGCATCTATGCAATCGATCGGAGTTGGAACTGCTGAGGCCCCGATTCAGATCGTTTGTATGACAGGCGGGGAGAATTCACTCTCCCGTCCGGCGGCGTCGTAGGCCGTTACCACAAAATAGTAGGTTCCCGCGGGGAGACCGTTGATAACGGTCTCCACCGCAGCGCTGTCGTTGACATCGATGCGATTTGGGTAATTGCCTTCCGACTGTCCGTAATAGACCCTGTAACCATCAATTTCTGCCATTGACAGCGAAGAGCCGTCGGTCCTCGCGACGGGAGCAGTCCAACCTATCGTCACGCCGCCCGCCGCCGCGGCTGAGGCGCCAGCCGACCCCTCCTCGCCACTGCCGCCGCTCCCACAAGCATTGAGTTGGGCTGTCAGCAACACGCCGGCCAGTAATCTGATGGGCCGCAATTGGAGAATGCGCTGATGTGTCATGAGTCGCTCCCCGCCAGACGCACCAAATCTCCTCGATGCGATTGGCGTCTCTCAGCCGCGGATATGCGCAAGAACTGAAGCGGCCCAGTTACTGAGCACCTTGATAAAGAATACCAGAAACGCGTGCGAACGGCGTCACAAAACCGAGTCTGAGATTCGTGTATCGGCCGCGGAGGGGGCTTGATCTCCAGTATCGAGCCTGCCCGCAGGGGTGACCGAATGACCGTGGAATCAGTGGTCGAATGGGCGCGGAATCCGCACGAAGGTCGAATTCGACGATCGAAGTGGGGATCTGAGGAGGGGCTCGTTCGGAGGACCTTGCGATTTTCGGGATGAACCTTTCAAGCCTACTGCGCTCCTTCGCCCAGCAGAACAACTTCGGCAGTCTGCAACAGGATCAAAAGATCCAGCAACATATTGTAATTCTTGACGTAATAGAGATCGTACTGGAGCTTCTCCCGCGCATCTTCCTCGGAGTCGCCATAGGGATAGCGAATTTGGGCCCAGCCCGTCAAGCCCGGTTTCACCCGATGGCGTTCGCAATAATAGGGGAGGCTCTCGGCCAGCTGGGATACGAACTCGGGGCGCTCCGGTCGCGGTCCGACAAAACTCATGTCGCCTTTCAGTATGTTGAACAGCTGCGGCAGCTCGTCGAGGCGGCCTCTTCTCAAGATAGCACCGCTGCGGGTGATCCTGGCGTCGTCTTCTGCGGCCCAGCGCGCGACGCCGTCCTGCTCGGCATTTGGAATCATGCTCCGGAGCTTATACATCTGGAAGAGCTTCCCTCTGCAGCCAACCCGCGCCTGTCGGTACAACACCGGGCCTCCGCTGTCCAGAAGAATGAGCACGGCCGCCAGCAGCATGACGGGCAAGGCGATCGGCAGCAGCAGCAACACCGCCGCGATGTCGAAGCCCCGCTTTGTCACGCATGAGAACAGGCTTTCACGGAATCCTTCCGAAAGATACAGCCAGCTGGGGTTCAGGACCTCGAGCAGGATCTTGCCCGTTCTGCGCTCGAAGAAAGTCGAGAGATCGAGGATCTCGATTCCGCTCATACGGCAATGGACAAGGTCGGCCGTCGGCAGGCCCGCCCGCCTGTCGTCGACAGCGAGCACGATCTCGTCAACATGGTTTTCTTCGACAAAATCTGACAGCGGCGCGTTCAGGGCGATGTTGTCAGATTGTGTCGGGTCCTGCTCATCTCCGGGCAGCGCGACATAGCCAATGATGTTCAAACCCACCACTTCACCCGAGTCCATGGAGTTCCTTATCAGACTCGCCCGCTTCCCTGCCCCCAGCACCAGCACGCGCGGCAGCAGATCAAGCGATTTCACCACATAAAAGAAAACCAGCCGGACCAGCAGGATGAAGACGAAACTGTATCCAAACGTCAACAGCAGAACGCCGCGCCCCAAAAAGAACAACGGCGCAAAGTAGTAGCTCGCGGCGAGTGGAATCAGTCCCAGCAGCAGGGCGGCAGTGACCCGCAGAATCATTACTTCCAGTATTCGCGCGGCCTGCTTCTGATAAAGCCCGAAGGCTATCAGGCTCAGCAACATGACGGACGCATAGAGGATAGCTTTGGGGAAGAAGGTCCCAATGTTCGCCTTCCAGGCGTCACCCAGAAACCGGGTTTCAAGGCCCAGATAAAGCGAAAGCACCAGGAACAGAAACTCGATGACTGCCAGCAGGAAATATTCGGTCGGAATATAGTGCCGAAAAAGCTGCGTGGAGTGTCGAAATACTCTCCCGTTAGCCATGATCGAAAATGCTCCGATTAGCTTTCTTGTTCTTTTGCCAGCGTCTTGGATGGTGGGGGTCTATCAAACAGACTTAAACCAACTTCTAGATATACTTCTCTATGCACTTGTTTCAGAATTTTATTATTCGATCATTGATAGCAATAACGTCGTAGAGGTCAGTTGAATAGCCCTGTCTAGATCCTTATATACCTTACCATATTACCTTGCCCTGCAGCGCCGGCGAGCAGTTACGGCCCAGCATTCGAGCGCACGTTGAAGGGAGTAGACAACGAGAATCAGGTAGGTGGAGGAGCGCCAAGCGCCTTTTTACAGCCGAACTGTCGTTCAGGTCCCTTATTTGCCCGGCTCAAGTGCTACTGTGCGGTGGTTGTCACCGCGACCGTCACCAGCAAGGCTGTGCGGGAAGCCCCCGCTCAGGTCAATGAGGCCCATTTGGATGATGGTAAGCAGTGTCAGCGCCCCAATCGCTGCCCCCCACAAAAGCTTTCGCTTTGCTGGCCGCACGGCAGGGGCTCCTTCGGGCGACAGGTCGTCCGCGTCGCTGACGCCCCTGTCAGCCGTCTCAGCCATTGACACGTCTCCTTCGGCGAGATTAGTCGGGTCCTTGCGGCTATTTTGCTGCCCCCGGGCAGTATCGCCAAGGTGGGCTGACTCGAGCGACGCCGACCGGAGTTCCACAGTTGAGCCATTAGCGGACACCCCAGGATCATCCGCCATCCCGTCGTCACTCGGCAGGTCAGCAGCGACAAAGCTCTGTGGTCGCGGAAGGCTGCGCACTAACGTCGGCCCGTCTTCGGACTGCGCCGTACTCTCCTGATCGTCCAAGACGCCCTCGTTGGCTTCTGCTTCCGCGCTCAACAGTCCTTCCCTGGACAGCTCTTCGATCACCTGCCGGACGTCGTCGGCCCCAAGCTCATGATTGTCTTGCAAGCCACCCGCCAGGAACAGGCGGTGGCACAGGAGATTGATGCGACGCGGAATCCCACCGCTCAGCCCATGAATCAACCGCAAAGCACCTTCACTGATCGTGGGGTCTCCCCTCCAACCCGCGCGACACAGGCGGTGCTCCACATAGCCAATGGTCTCATCGAGATCCAGGGGCTCGAGGCGGGCCGCAGCAACCAGGCGCTGCTGAAGATGCTCCATCGCTGGCGCACGAATGATTTCCAACAGACCTTCCTGTCCCACGAGAAATATTTGCAGTAACAGATGGCCACCGGACTGGATGTTGGTCAGCAGACGTAGTTCCTCGAGTGAGCTCGCAGACAACCCCTGCGCCTCGTCCACGATCAGCACCGTGCGCCGATTCCTCTGACCTTGCCGATGGAGAAACTGCTCGAGCGACTGCAGCGGGCCGGATTCGCCGCCCCGTTTCAGATCAAATGCCTGCACCACGATTCTCAGGAGATTGCCGGAATCGAGCTGTGCGGTGTTGAGGCTCGCGACGGCAACTCGGTTCGCATCGAGCTCTGCCAAAAGCTGGTTGATCAGGGTGGTCTTGCCCGTCCCGGGGCAACCGGTGACGACCACGAACCCCTCGCCCTGCGAGATTCCGTAATCCAGGTAGGCCCTCGCGTTCGCATAGCTCTGATGCGCATAGGAAAACCGGTGGTTGGGCCCCAACCGGAACGGATTGTCGTTAAGATGATAGCGGGTCTTGTATACGTCGAGCATCGGTCTGATGCTTACCCTTTAGCGATGGTTGCCCCGAGGACGGATGCGCGGGACTGGGGGCAACCGAGTGGTGCCGTTAATTTTATCGGCTCCCCGCAACAAGAGCGGCCTTTACCGCGAAGCGGTCCCTTTACGGCACCCGATATTTTAATCTATCGACAGGCGCAGCAAAACGCCACTGCTTCCCCAGGCGGAATGAAGATCAACGGCTCGCATCTGGAATACAGATGCTACAGTAATGGCCCGGAATGATAACAACGTTCCGAGGCTTACCGCGAAGTCGAGATGTATGATTTCAAGATATTGGCGCGAGTCCAAACAGGGTCACCACCAGGACGGCCAGAAAAACGACCAGCATCCTGAGTCTGTATTTGCTCTCTTCCGACACCTTATGCTTATGCATGGCGAGTAGTCCCCTTGCCATTTACCCTGCAATCAACGGCCACGGAGCGGGAACCGGCTGCACGAAATTGCAGCCATGCCAAGCGAGTAGTCGAACGAACCCAATTCAGACTTGCGTGGCATGCCCAACCACGCTGATCTTACCTGGTCCGACGGAGCACCGCTCGTAGCATCCGTGGTTCCAGAATTTCCATTGTTTAACTTCTTTAACTTGACTAGCTTACTGCGTTATTGCCAGCGAACCTTGATCAGGCAACTTACGGGCCTGCAATTTTAATCTCTCACGAAAACCGAAACTTAACTCAGTCCTATGGCGTTCAGATGCACTATAAGCTGTAAATTGGTCCGACAAGATTTTATCCAACTTTACAGAAGTCAAACTCTTGACGTACCGCTGCGCACACAAGACGCTGAATCTGTTCGGCAATCCCCGATGTCTTGTTGGTGCGAGAGATTAGCACGAGATCCGGGACAACTGAATCGGGGAAACCCGGAGATTCGGCCCAATCTGGGCAAATGTTGACTTGGCTCAAAGTAAATTCGCTAATGCCGGCGCTCGCGCCGACCCGAGGATGAATCCGACAACCACTGCGGATGGTCACCGAGAAATGGATCAGACTCCGGCCCTCGAACAAAGGGAGAGGCAAACGGGACGCTGTCC
The DNA here is from genome assembly GCA_050118435.1 of Gammaproteobacteria bacterium. Classification (GTDB taxonomy): domain Bacteria; phylum Pseudomonadota; class Gammaproteobacteria; order DSM-19610; family DSM-19610; genus Thiogranum. The sequence goes on from JASFKW010000132.1 coordinate 4,998, forward strand.
GAGAACCCCCTCCGTCTTACAGTCGCCCATCGACGTCATCGACAGGCAGAACATGCTTCACGTCATACACGACGCACCGCGGTTTACCCAACGCGCGTATACCTCTAATTCCTTTTTCCCGGAACTCCCTGTGCGCTACTGCGAGCACAATCGCATCGTAGGTACCTTCGACAGCCTCCTTGGTGAGCGTCACACCGTACTCGTGCTGCGCATCGGCGGGATCCACCCAGGGATCGTACACATCCACCGCCAGATTATGGCTCTCGAGCTCCGTAATGACGTCAATCACCCGCGTGTTGCGGATATCCGGGCAGTTCTCCTTGAAGGTCAACCCCATCACCAGTACGCGGGATTGATGGACCGCGATACTCGAGCGGTGCATCAGCTTTACCACCTGGTCCGCGATATAAGCGCCCATGCTGTCGTTGATCCGGCGCCCGGCCAGGATCACCTCGGGATGGTAACCGATCTCTTGCGCCTTGTGCGTCAGGTAGTAGGGGTCCACACCGATACAGTGCCCACCGACAAGGCCTGGACGAAACGGAAGGAAATTCCACTTGGTTCCCGCCGCCTCGAGGACCTCGAGGGTGTCAATGCCGAGGCGGTTGAAGATCAGCGCCAGCTCGTTAATCAAGGCGATATTCACATCCCGCTGGGTGTTCTCGATGACCTTGGCCGCCTCTGCGACCCGGATGCTGCTGACCTTATGTGTACCGGCCGTGATGATCTCGCGGTAGAGCGCGTCCACGAAATCCGCCACTTCGGGGGCAGAGCCGGACGTCACTTTGAGAATGCTCGAAAGCCGGTGCTCCTTGTCGCCCGGGTTGATCCGTTCTGGGCTGTAACCCACGAAAAAGTCCTCGTTGAACGTCAGGCCGGACACTGACTCCAGGATCGGCACGCAGACTTCTTCCGTGGCTCCCGGATAGACCGTGGACTCGAAGATCGCGACGTCGCCCGGCTTCAGAACCTCGCCCACCGCGCGGCTGGCCGACTCCAGCGGCGAGAGATCGGGGCGTTTGTATCGATCGATCGGGGTCGGCACCGTGACGATGAAGACATTGCACTGCCTGAGGGTCGTCAGCTCATCCGTGTACGTCAGATGAACTGCACCGCCCAATTCAGTGTCGTTCACCTCGAGCGTACTGTCCCGCCCCGCTCTTAACTCTCTGATCCGCTGGGCCTTGATATCAAAGCCGACCGTCGGCATCACCTTGCCGAACTCGACCGCCAAGGGTAGCCCCACGTAGCCCAAGCCCACGATGCCGATTCTGGCTTCTTGCAGACCAATCATTCTCGAGTTCAATCGCCCGGGACCGATGTCAAGCTCGCTCCAGCCCCCTGTTTCTTGTTGAATCCATTGTGCTCAAACGCGCCGGCGGGGCAAATATTTCGCTGGGCGGAAACAGTTCAAAGAGATGCTGCCCCGAATGTCGATCCTGCGCCCAGCCTTCATGTTAGTGCACCCCGGGGTCACTGAGCCAGCGTTAGAGTCGGGACGCGCCATGCGCGAGGCGAGCGGGATGCCGTCGGCGGGGTCGGAGACAGCCTGATACTACAGGCTGACCTGGGGCCAGAACCAACCGCAGCAGTATCACTGGACCTGTGCGCTCACCACCGCGGAATAGGCGCTTTCGCGTCCGCTGCTGTCGCGGGCAGTCACGACGAAGCTGTAGGTCCCGGCAGGCAGGCCGGTGACATCCAGGGACGTCGCGCTGGGGTCGTCGACGGGAATGGCACTGGTGTAGCTCCCCTCCGTGCTTCCATATTCAACCGTATATCCGGCGAGCTCTGAGATTGACAAGGGGCTGCCGTCGGTACGCGCCGTCGGTGCAGTCCAGCTCACCGTGACCGTTCCGGTCGGATCACTGGACGCACCATCGTCAATTGCGGCAACACCGCTCACACTGATGGTAAAAGGGGCTAACGCAGTCGTCGCAACGCCGTCGGAAACCGCGACCTTGATGCTTTCATAGGTACCGGCATCGTCAGCCGCCGGGACGCCCCAAAACCGGCCGGTGGCGCTGTCAAAACTCGCCCAACCGGGCAGGTTCTGGATGCTGAAGCTCAGCGTGTCGCCGTCCGGGTCCCCCGCCACGGGCTGGAAGTTATAGTCGCTGCCCGCCTCGACGCTGGTTTCCGGGAAACCCGATATGGTCGGCGCATCATTCGTGTTGACGACCGTGATGCTAAAGGGACTCAGCGAGGCTGTGGCGGAGCCGTCGCTGACGGTGATGGTGATGTTGGGGTAATCACCGACGTCGCCGTTGTCGGGCGTTCCGGCAAGCCGGCCGGTGCTGCCGTCCAGAGAGGCCCACGGCGGCATGTTTTGAATGGAGAAGCTAAGACTGTCCCCGTCAGGATCGCTGGCCATTGGCTGGAACGCATAGAGGCTGTCCTCGTCCACAGCTGTGGCTGGCGTCCCGGTGATCGTGGGCGCGGAATTGCTGCCGCTGAAGGACACGGCATCGATGTACTGTTTCTTACCCCCTCTACCCCAGCCGTTGTTTTTGCCGGGCGCGGCGTAAGCTTGAGAAGCGATGGTTAGCGAAAGTGTGATGCAAGTAAGTTGAATCGAATTCCTGAGCAGTCTCCATGGATGTATCAAAACGTCCCCCTCGTTGGCGACAGCGCCTATCCTCCGTAAGAGGTGCGGCAGGTGTGTCTGCGGATCGCAAAGAAGGCCTCTGCTTGTCGGTTGCGGTTTGCCTGTCTATGAGAGGCGTTTCGTTAACCTTATCTCGGGCCTCGCGTGCGACTGCCAGCGGGACTGCAACGCTTATGCCATAAGTTATATGGGTCTGATTTAATGAATTTATTTTGAATCGGAGGGTTATCGTTACGCCAAATGGTGACTGGAAACGTCGCCGCGTTGTGACAATCTGGCCGCCGCCCGAGGCTTGCTGGAGAAATTACGGAATGGTCGTGCCTACTATGTTTGATTTGGTACTCTCTGAACCGGAAACGTCGCAGGTAGTGACTGCGAAATAGTGCGTGCCCGCCGACAGGCCCGAAACCGTGTAGCTTGTGGCCGTCGGGTCTTTGAGGTCTACCAGAAGCTTGAGCTGATCCGCAGCGGTTCCCTGATAGATGCGGTAACCTGTGAGCTCGCTGAGCAAAAACGGAGTGCCGTCAGCTCTCATAGTCGGTGCGACCCAGGAAACGATTACGGATCCTGTTCCGTTGCCTACGGTAAACGTGGACTGCAAAACTTCGCTGCCGCCGCCGCTCAGCGCTATCAGGGCCGTGAGGGTGTGGCTGCCAGAAGCAAGCTGGCTCGTATCATAGGCGGCCGCCGAGCCACTGCGGTTGGTTCCACCGAGATCATACGGCCGGTACCGCTCTACCTGCTCCGGCGAGCCCGACATTTCGGGGTCATCGACATAGAAGCTCACTCGCGCGACTCCGGTGTCCGGGCTTAGATAAACATAGATGTTGCCCGAGACCTCTTGCCCCGATAACAACACTGGATTCGACCGGCTCGCGGAGCCGCTCAGGAGGAGGCTGTGCGCCGAGGTGGCGGCAGCCTGGACCAACCAGGCTGCGATTCCGAAGCAGAACAAGAAAACTCTTCCCACAGGACGCTCTGGTCCTGTCCAATGTGCCTTGCTCCGGATGCGTCCGTGTCGCCACATGCCTGCGGTCTCGATCTGGCTATCACCTTTTGTGTTCCCTGGTATCCCCGCCGCTTTTCTGCCGTGAACTTCGCCAACCCATGCTCCGGCGCCTTGAGCAACCGCCCGATGTTGGTTGCCACAACTTTCAGTATAGCCTCTGACCGGGATTGTCCAGGTTAGGCGTTGTCTACAATTCTCAGTGACCTGTGCAGAGGTGCTCCAGGAGCCTGTCTGTTTCCGCCGGTTCCCGGTTCTGGTACTGTCGGCATCTGGGCATGCCTGGAACAGCAGGGCATAAGAGCCAGGAAAAGCGCGCCTCAGGAGCTCTCGCGCTGCAAGGGGACTTCCGCCTCTGTCATCCTGGCCAGCTGACCGGAGGGGGATGCATGGAACGGATCAAGCGCGCTCTTGCCGAAGCGAGGCGGCAACGGGAGAAACTGCTGGGAAGCTCGCACAGACAGACAACGGCGTACTCGGGCGATGAAGAGGCTCAGGCTGCGGGACACGGTCGGATTCCCCTGCCGCGGAAGCGCGACCCGAAGCTTTGGACGGGCGTGGCGGTCGCGGCGATCCTGGTTGTCTTGCTGGCGTGGCTCACCACGTCGAACGAACCGGAGAAAACCGTGCGGCTCAGCGCCCTGGACAACGGCGCAACGGTCCCCCGTGACTCCGTCGCTGATATGCGTGACAGTGTAGCCACCACCGAAGATCTCAGCAGGAGGCTGGCTTCGCTCAAGGCTCAAGTCGATGTCCTGGATGCTTCGATTACCCGTCTGTATGACAAACTGATGGACGTGCACGTCCGGATCGACACCCTGCCTGGATCCGGTATTTCCGCTGCCGCCATCGAAGCGAAGAAGGCGGGCGTGCCGGACCAGGAAGCGCGGCCTGGCGCACAGGGCACGGCTGAAGCGGCTGCTGTCTTGGGTACCGCTGTTATCGCCGATGCACCAGGGCATCCGCCCGCGGACGAGCAGGCGGCCGCGCCCGCAGCGGGCACAGCAGCCGCGGTAGCGGAAGACAAGACGGAAGACAAGCAGCTTGTCTCGGCCCGCGCGGCGAACGCTGGAACACGGCCGGATGCGAACATCGAAAAGCCGGCGCCTGCCGCGCAAAAGCCGACCGACACGGCCAACAGGCAGAAAGCGCCCGCTGATGCCGGCGCATCGACGACGACCCAAGGCGGACCCTGGGTCATCAATCTGGTTTCCCTTGCCGACAAACCCGCCGCCGACCGCTTTGCCGCTCGCGCCGAGGCAAAAGACATTCATGTCCAACAGAGTCAGGTGACGGTCAAGGGCAAATCCTATTGGCGCGTCCAGGCGGGCGGCTTTGCAACTGCAGACGAAGCCAAGGCGCACGCCGATTCGATCAAAACAAAGCTCGGGCTGAAGGACACCTGGATCAGCCGTCGTTGAGAGGCGGCTCGCGACTGGCGGGCTGTCTGTGCCGAGAGAGGGACAGGCGCTGCCATCGAGCCCCCTTGCCCTCTCCGAGGCTCTTCTATACTTGCAGAAACCGTGGCGGATCCTCGGCCGGAGCTCCTCGAAACAGCGATCCGCGGCCTCGAACGCGTGCACCAACTTTGTCTGGGAGGATAAATCATGTCCGGGAAGAATCGCCTGTTCATCGTCGTCGCGGCTGTCTCGCTGTCGGTTCCGGTGGTGCACGCAACAAATGGCTACATGTCCCATGGCTACGGGACCACGTCCAAAGGCATGGCGGGCGCCGGCATGGCGCTGCCGCAGGATTCGCTGACGGTCTTCAACAATCCGGCGGGGTTGACGCGGCTCGGCAGGCGCTACGATGTGGAGCTGGAGCTGTTCAGCCCGAACCGGGAATACAAGGCGAACGGCGACTTCGCGCCACCGCCGACGCCCAGTGTCCCGCCGGGCCGGGAGGAAAGCACCAACGACTATTTTCTGATTCCCGGCTTCGGCTTCAATTTTCCCCTCGACAGCAAGAGCGCGATCGGCGTTGCGCTCGTCGGCCAGGGAGGCATGAATAGCGAATACGACACCGCCACCTTTGCCAACTTCGCCGCGCCGCCCGGTTCGCCCCTGAACCCCCAGGGTGAGTTCACCGCCAGCGAGCCGACCGGCGTCGACTTCGCTCAACTGGGGCTGGGAATCACTTATGCACGCGAGCTCGGGCAGATTCCAGCGCTGGGAATCACACGCCAGTCGGTGGGTATCACGCCCATTATCGCCGGTCAAAGGTTCAAGGCACGCGGACTGCAGCCGTTCCGGGCGCTCTCCGTGTCGCCG
>JASFKW010000133.1:0-10862 GCA_050118435.1 Gammaproteobacteria bacterium
ATCCGGCCCCTGGGCTGATGAATGAGCGTGGTGCCTCCGCATTCCGTATCAATGTCATGGTGCTTGAGCAGCTCCCGCAGCTGTCCGCGGCTGGCCTTGTCCAGGCGTTTTGCGGCAGGCGACAGACGGCGGGGCGCGCCCACGCCGACCACCACGCAGGCGGTGCGCAATCCTTCCGGATCGCCGGCTTTGACATTGAAGTCCATGAACCCTCCCTGGTTGGTATTTGTCAGCGGGATGCTGGATTATTGGGACGGCACAAATTTAACAGGCCGGGGGCGGATTTGAAATCCGTTGCCCCGGGGTTTCTCGCCGATCGGGCACATCGATGTCGCTGGTATTACACCGTTATCTCGGCCGCGAGCTGCTGCTCCACTGGCTGATGATCACACTGGTGCTGTGGCTGGTCCTGGTGGCCGCACGCTTTTCCCTCTACCTGGAACAAGCGGCATCGGGGCAGCTGCCGGCCGGTGCCGTGCTGTCGCTGCTCGGATTGAAGTCGGTGGGTTTCTTTGTGTTTCTGATGCCGCTCGCGTTGTTTCTGGCCCTGCTGTGGGTGCTGGGCCGGTTGAACCGGGACAATGAGTCGCTGGTGCTGCTCGCGAGCGGTGTGGGGCCCGGGCGGCTGTATCGGGCTGTTGCACCTCCCGTGCTGCTGGTGACCCTTCTGGTCGGCCTGCTCAGCGCCTACCTGGTGCCGCGGACCGCGCAGCAGGGGTACCAGCTGCGGACGATCGCCGCGCAAGGGCTCGGGCTCGACAACCTGGCACCCGGACGATTTCACCAGCTGGGCGGTGGGCGCTGGCTGGTAATGGCCCTGCGCGCCGGCAGCGTACCCGGCCGGCTGGAGCGGGTATTCGTACACGTCCGCGATGCTCGGCGTCCGCAGGTGCTCGTTGCGGACTCGGCGCGCATCGAAGGATCCGAGGGTGCCGATCGATTTCTCGTGCTGTCCGACGGTTACCGCTACGATGGCGTGCCCGGCCGCGCCGATTACGCCATTCTGCGCTACCGGCAGTATGCCATGAAGCTGCAGGCGCCGGCGGCCCGCCCTGCGAAGAAGTGGGATGCGGTTCCCACGCTCGAGCTGTGGCGTGACGCCGATCCGCAGGCAGCGGCCGAGCTGCAGACGCGGCTGTCGCGGCCCGTCAGCGTACTGGTGCTGGCGCTGGTAGCCGTTCCCCTGGCGCGGTTCCGTCCCGGACTGAGCCGCTATTACCCGCTGTGGCTGGGGGTGATGGTGTTCACCGTCTACTTCAATCTGCTCAACGTCGGCCAGCTGTGGGTGGCCCAGCAGCGTGTGCCGGTCGGGCTGGGGCTGTGGTGGGTGCACGCGCTGTTCGTTTTGCCGCTGGCCGGTATGTTCGCTCTGTCTCTGTGGCGAGCCTCGCGGGATCGGTTTCCTTCATGAAGCGTCTGGATGCCTACGTCGGCAGAAGCGTGCTGGCCGGAACCCTGCTGGCATGGTTCGTGGTGGTTATGCTGGAATCCCTGTTTGTCCTGCTCGGGGAGCTGGGCGACGTCGGTCGCGGGACCTACGCCTTGTCCGACGCGGTGCAGTTCGTGCTGCTGAGCCTGCCCGTGCGCGCCTATCAGTCGTTCGCCGTGGCGGCGCTCATCGGGGCGGCGCTGGGCCTCGGAGGGCTCGCGGCTCAGGGCGAGCTCAACGCCTTCAGGCTGGCCGGCTGCTCGCCGGGCCGCCTGGCGCAGGCCGTCCTTCAGGCCGGTGCCCTGATGGTGCTCGCGGCGCTGCTGGTGGGCGAAGGGTGGGGGCCCTCGAGCGAGCGGCTCGCGCGCCAGATGCGGACTTCGGCGATGTTCGCGAATGTCGATACGCGGGGCGGCGGCTTCTGGGTCCGTGACGGCGAACGCCTGATTCAGGTCGACCACAGCGAGGCTGACGGGACGCTGGCGGCGCTCAGGGTCTACGAGCTCGATACCACGCCCGGGCTGGCTGCGGCCACCAGTGCGGAGCGGGCGCGCTATCGCAATGGCAGCTGGCTGCTCGAGCAGGTGAGTACCACCACTTTCGGGAGCGACGGCGTGGAGGTCAGGGGTGCGGCGCAGGCCCTCTGGCCGAGACTGATGAATCCACGCCTGGCGGCGCTTCTGACGCGCCATCCCCAGACCCTTTCACTGGCCGAGCTCACAAGATACATGACCTATCTGCAACAGAGTGGCAGCGGGGTCGTCGATTATCAGCTGAGCTTCTGGCGACGCCTGGCCCAACCGCTGGCGGCTCTCGCCATGCTGCTGCTCGCAGTCAGCCTGGTGCTGGGACCCCTGCAACATCAGAGCGCCGCTCAGCGGGTGCTTGTAGCCGTGCTCGCGGGGCTGGCATTCAAGCTCGTCAACGAAATCGTCACCCACGCGGGTCTCGTCTATGGGATGCCCCCCTGGCTGGCAGCCGCGCTTCCGTCGGCGGCGGTGCTGGGCGCAAGCCTGTGGCTGCTCAGGGTCAGGGCCTCGGGCTGACATGATCGCTGAACAGCGTTTGTTCAGCGCTTGTCAGGATTTTCCTTCAGCCTGACGATGCAGGTTTCCGAGTACCGGTCGTGCCAGGTCAGCTTGCGTCTGTCGACCAGCAACCACAGGTAACCCAGGCCGAACAGTGCCGCCGAAGGGATCGCCACCAGGAAGCGCAACAGCAGCTGCCACCAGCTCAGCGGACCCGGTCTCAGGTTGCGCAGCTGCAGCTTCCAGGCGCGCATGCCGAGCGTCTGCCCGCCGTGCATCCAGAACCAGCCGTAGAAGAAAAAAGCGATGAGCAGCAGATAGGTGGGCAGCAGCGGGTTGTGCGGGCGCACGGCTTCGCCGCCGGTAAACGGGAGCAGCAGCGCGGTGGCGACGAACCAGATCGCCAGCAGCAGGAGCGAGTCGTAGAACAGGGCGGCGAGGCGGCGGAACAGACCCGCGGGTTTCGGCTCGGTGCTGGTGTCGGGCATGAAAGTTCTGGCTTCGTCCTCGGCGGAACTCTACTCCCTCAGTCGCTTCAGCCGCAACGACGACGCCGGTCCGGACGGTCGCCGGGGCACTGCGCCAGCTGCTCTATTACAGTGCAACTGTCGCCGATGGCTTACGCCAGCGGTGCAATTTTGCGCCGGCGAACATCGGGGTCCTGAAACAATATATAGGACAAACAATAAGCTATACGGGTGCTGTGCACTGGCATAGCAATTGCTGACTAATTTAGTCAGGAAAATGTCACGCGCGCGTCATGTATCCCGCTTAGACTCTGCGCACGCGGGACCAAGACCAAGGGGGAGGTCTGGAACATGGACAGCTGCGGCAAACGACTGGGAATTGCGCTGACAACCGTGGTGCTCGTGCTTGGGCTGAACGCCCTGGCGGTCGTTTCGGGCGTCGCCGATCACGCCTATGGGCGCCTGCTCGGTGCCGAGCCGGGTGTCCGCGTCGCAGACGCGGCTGCAAGACCGGTGCGTCCGGGTCTCATTGCGAAGGCGGCGGAGTGCGCCGGACGGTACCCAAAGCCGGTGAGCGGTGACGGTATGTCGCTGGCTGTCAGCTCAGCCCGGCGTTCGGATATTCTCACGCGCATATGCTGAGCGCCGCAAGCCGGGCGCTGCTTTGCGTAGTGCGATGAGGCCGGCCTCATTTCGGCGCCGGCACCGCGGGCAGGGGCTGGAAGCGGACCGCAATGTTGAGCGTGCCGACGAACCGGCTGTCGATGTCGATCCGCCCTTCACCAAGGTCAACAGCGAAACCCGGCTGCGGGTCTGGAACGATGGAGACAAAGTCCAGTCGGGCGGACGGATAGCGGATCTCAAGCAAGACGTGCATGGGAAAGTAGCCGTCCAGAAATTTGCGCAGAAAGGGGCCGTTGCGCAGCTCCAGGTCGCCGTCCGCACGCCGGTAGAGAATCTGGACCTCGGCCTGCACGCACAGAGTGGCATTGTGCCCCACGTCATGTAGCTGGACGCTCTGGTCGAGGGGCTCGGCCCGCCCGATGTTTTCAGACCTGACCACCTGCAGCCCGCGCATGTTGTGGTAGCGGTAGACGATTTCGGCCACAGGCACGGCGTCCAACCCCCGGTGACACTGCTCGAGTTCCACCCAGCCGTGGTCCAGGCTCGACTCGCTGATCGAAATCCGGTTTTCGGAAAGCGGTACCTTGCCGGGCGGCGCTGAGGTCAGGAACCGGAGCTCGCCCGCGCCGACCTGAGGTACCGGCTCGATCTCATCTGCTTCGAACCAGTCGTCCGACGCGCTCGCTGCCTCACCGTCCGAGCCGACGGCCGCCGGCGACGCGACGCCGATGCCAACGGCGATCAGAAGCGCCTTCAAGCTGATAAATCGGTCCGAGGGACCGTCCATCCAGATTCTGCGGTCCATGTCCGACTGCGCGCGATGCCCCACCTTCGTCCCCGTGCTCCTCAAAGTCAGTAATCGATACGCGTCCCTGAGCGAGGAGCTTGCCGCGCTGCGCGCGCGTTGACAACGATATTTTGCGTGTCTGTCATCACGCCCCTAACGCTTGTCTAGAACATGAAATCCATATGCACACCGAAGTGGTTCCCGTCGATATCGGCCCCAGAAACACGCGTGCCATCCACTTTATCGACTTCATAGTCAATCCACATGTAGCGCATGCCAACTACGAACCCACTCTGTTTCCAACCCGAGAACTTGTAATCGTATTCGACCAGCCAGCCGAGCGCATTATCGAATTTCACCTTGGGTCCGCCCAACTCCTTGAGGTCCAGCTTGGGCGAGAGGTGATAGCTGATCCCTGCGCCGATGCGGTGCTTTCTGAAGTTATAGAAGGGAATCAGTTCCAGTGGATACCGGTCAAATCGGATGTCACCGTCGTCTGAACTGATTTCGTCGAAGTGGTAGCCGATGCTGCTCTGCACGCTCAAGGCCGGCAGCGGCAGATAGACGACTATACCGGCGGCGAGGGTAATGAGATCGCCGCCTCGCAGATCCTCGTCGATCGTGTCCCCGTCGTACTCCAGTTCGACGTCGGCCAGCTTCTCGCCGCCGTGAGTCAGACCAAGGCCGACGAACCAATCTAGGCGGGCGCGGTTTTTCGGTGAGTCCGTCGCGGCAGCTACAGCCGTTGTCATAAGCAGCAGCAGAACACTGATAGCGCTCGCTGTTCTGCGTTTAGTTTGGAAACAGCGCGATCCCATACCTTATACTTGATTGCCTGGCGATCGCTGAGTAGCCACACGCTTCACAGGTTTCGGCAAACTAACGCGCCCGGATAGTCTCAATTCGAAAGTGCTATATTAATATATCAATGGGCCTCTGCCTTTCTTCATAGCAGAAGCGGGCTGTCAAGGTGTTATTCGGCGCGACAGAAGTACGAGTAGCCCCTGGTGATAGTTGCCCCTGATACGGCAAGCACACCAATGGAATTAACGCCGTCTTTTGGTAATCCCCATTCCCGACCTTACGAGAAATTTGGCTCGAAGGGAATGCTTACGGCTGAGACCAGGTGCCGCATCCCGTGCGAATTGGACTCATACTCTGCTACTTTGCGTTGCTGACCGCAGTTTGTTCGTGCTCTGATGCGCCGCCATTGCCGGAGGGATTCGGTGGCTACATCGCCCTCGAAGCCTGGCGCAGCGAGACAGGTTTGAGCCTGAAATACGTGGGTCCGGACGGGCTTGTCTACAGTTCCGCCGATTGGGCGGGGGAAATTGACGAGAACATCCCGATCCCGGACGGCGTATCGTTGGTCGTCGTCAATCCGGACCTGACCGGCCGCGAGCCATGGGTCGGTCGCGCCGAAACAGCGCGTCGCGTTCCCGTGCTGCAGGCGCGCGACTACTGGCGCCTCAGGAATGAGTTGCTCGCCGCCATAGTCCCCAACAGCGGTACGGAAGCCATCACGGTTGCGCTGGGCGACGAAGAAATCATCCTTTATTTCGATGGCGACGGGCGCTTCCAGTCCATTATCGGAGAGCCGCCCGATGGGATCCGCGTCGTCCAGCGATATTCTCTCGAGGAATACCTGAATCGCGCGCCCGAGCGGCTGGAGGAGCTGCTCGCGGACCTGGGGATGTCCACAACGGAAGTATTGTTCAACACGGGAGATGTGGGCGAAGACGCACTGCCGTTTCTGTATGCGAATGTGGACGCCCGGGTCGGGGCCTTCATCCGGGTGCTGCCACTGGGCGCACAGCCCGTCGCGCACGACACCCTGGTGCCGGTGACCCAGTCCATCGCACATGTGCTCCGCTCACATTCGACGGCCCTGGTGCAGCATCCCCTGTCGTCTTTGACTCGGCTGATGTTCGCGGTGACGCACGCTGCCACCGACACCTTTGACAGCGCGACGCTGCCCCTGGTGGAAGCTACACCCATCCCGCCTCTGGCAGACGCCGCGGGCATGGACCTGGCCACCTGGGAGACCGACCTGGACCGCATGACGCGCCGCGCGTCGGACATCGGGACGATCCGCTATCTGATCGACGGCGAGGCGTTCTTCCCGCGCTTCGAGGCAGCTGTCAGGGACGCGCAACACAGCGTCATGATGCGGACCTACATCTTCGACAACGATGACTACGCGCTGGCGTTTGCCGACCTGCTGCGTGAGCGCAGCGGAGAGGGGGTGGATGTGAAGGTCCTCCTGGACGGCATCGGCTATGTCTCGGCACTGGCGCAACCGGCATTTGAGCAGCCCGAAGACTACATTCCACCGCTGTCGATGCGCTGGTATCTGCAAAGCGGTAGCGGGGTAAAGGTTCGCCTGATCGCCAACCCGTTTTTTATGGGCGACCATACCAAGACGACGGTTATTGACGAAAAGGTGGCCTTTCTGGGCGGTATGAACGTGGCCCGCGAGTATCGCTACGAATGGCACGACATGATGGTGGAGCTCCGTGGCCCCATCGTGGCGCGGCTTGCCGACGATTTCGACCTTGCCTGGGCCCGAGCGGGAATCCTCGGCGATATCGCAAGCTTTTTCGCCCGGCTCATGCCAGACCGTAAAGCAAAACCGGGCGAAGGCTACCCCATCCGAGTCCTGTACACACGTCCGACCGCCTCTGAAATCAGGAACACACAGCTGGAAGCCATCCGGCGCGCGCAACGCCACATCTACCTGCAGAACGCCTATTTGACCGATGACGCCTTTCTATTGGAACTGGTGAAGGCCCGCCGCCGGGGCGTGGACGTCCGTGTCGTGATTCCGCTGGAAAGTGATCGCGGCCAACTCACCCGGGACAACATCCTGGCCGCCAACACGATGTTCAGGAACGGTATCCGGGTGTACATCTATCCCGGCATGTCGCACATCAAGGCGGCGATTTTCGATGGCTGGGCTTGTCTGGGGTCTGCGAATCTCGACCAGCTGAGCCTGCGCGTGAATCTGGAAACCAACGTCGCGACTTCTGACCCCGCGGCCGTCGCTTCGCTCAAACAACAGCTCTTCGATGTCGATTTTGCGGCATCACCCGAAATGCGTGAAGCCTTCCCAGAGCGCTGGAATGACCGCCTGTGGGAAATGGTCGGCGACTACTTTTTCTAGCCTCATGGCGACCCCTGGATCGGTCCACACAAATCTGAGAGCTCCGTCACAGGCCCAGAATGAAACGCATCATAAAATACCCTGGCGACCCATGGGAGCAACCACGATGTCTGAAAGAGAACCTACTCCGGCCACCGAATATTTGGTTGTTGGTGCAGTTGTGGCGCTGATAGTGTTTCTGATCGGCATCGGGATTGGGATCGGCCTGTAACTTGATCCCGCTGCGCCGTACCCCATTCATTGCGGCGGCGAAGGTTGACCGGTATGGGTGGGAGAGGCAGCTCCGTTCTGTGGTGCGGTCGATCCATTCCGCCCGCGGGTGCAGATCCCGGACCATAGCGAAAAGTCAATCAGTCTCAGTATCCAGACCATACTTCCGTGAAGTCACCAATTTCCGTATAGCCTAAATCCAGCAATACACAATCAGAAAATCGATGAGTTATTGGTGCCCAGTTCAAGGGGTTTTCCGCATAGGCGGCGCAACTGATCTGGCGGGCAGCCACCGTCACAGAGTCTCATCCCAATACGGCTGATCACCGAAACGGTTGGAGAGAAACTCGATGAACCGCTGCACGCGTTGCGGCAGCAGGCGTCCCGGTGGCGTAACGGCAAAGATGCCGATTGACGGGCGCCGATAATCCATCAGAATGCGTTGCAGCTTCCCCTCTTTCAGATAACGGCCAAGGATAAACGTCGGACCGGTGGTGATCCCCAGACCCGCGGCTGCTGCACAGGCGAGCGCCTCGCCGTTGTTGGCGCGTATGCGGATCTGCGGTTGAGCCTGGAGCGTTTTGCCGTCGCGGTCCACGAACTGCCAGTGCTGCTTGTAGCTGATGTTGCTGTACTGAAGACCGGCATGCCGCTGCAAGTCATTCGGGTGTAGCGGCTCCCCGTGGCGTTCGAGATAGGCGCGGCTGGCGCAGGTCACCATGCGCGATGTGCCGAGTCGACGCGCCACCAGCGTGGAATCCTCCAGCTCGCCGATTCTGACCGCAACGTCGAAGCCTTCTTCGACCAGGTTGATGTTGCGGTCATTCAGGTCGAGATTGAGCTCAATGGCCGGATGTCGATCGAGAAAATCAGTGAGCGCACTCGACAGGTGGGCCAGACCGAAACTCAACGGCGCGGCCACTTTGAGCGCGCCGCGCAACTCGGTCGTCTCGGTGGAAACGCCTTGTTCCGCATCGTCGAGGTCCGCCAGGATCTGCACCGCCCGTTGGTAGAAGTTCCGGCCCGCGTCCGTCAGTGACAGACGCCGTGTCGTGCGGTGCAGGAGGCGACTGCCGAGACGCTGTTCCAGCTGACTAACCCGGCGGCTGATTATCGATTTAGCGACCCCCAGACGTTCGCCCGCAGCACTGAAGCTGCCGGACTCCACCACGGCAACCAGGGCTTCGATATCGGCAAAGCGGTCCATATTGTTGCTAATTATAGAACAGTGATTTGCGGTTATCGATATTTATCTGTATTTATGGAACGAGCATGCTTGTCTCGCACGGGAGGAGAGCGTCTCTGACCGAACCAATCGAGGACAACACCATGAACTCATCCACGACCACAGCGGCGACCCAGCTCTCCGGGCGGGTACTGATGTCAGTCATTTTTATTACAGCCGGTGTCAGCAAGATCGGCGCCTACGCCGGTACCCAGGGCTACATGGAAAGCATGGGGGTGCCGGGCGGAATGCTACCCCTGGTGATCGCACTGGAAGTCGGCGCCGGACTCGCTGTCTTGCTCGGCTGGCAGACGCGCATCAGTGCCTTTCTGCTGGCGGGCTTCAGTGTGCTGAGCGCGCTGATCTTCCATGCCAATTTTGGCGACCAGATGCAATCGATTCTGTTCATGAAGAATCTGGCCATGGCCGGCGGCCTGCTGATGCTGGTCGCCAACGGCCCCGGTAGCTGGTCCGTCGACGCGCGGCTGCAGTCCGTAAGCGGAGGATTTCATCATGCATAAACACAACCCCTTCAATCGGTGGCGGCAAAGACCGCTACCGCCTGAGCATAGGAGCTTTAACCATGACTGCACATACTGACAGCAAAAACCCCTCGGCAAGGCGCGTCTCGCGGGTTGTCAAGGGAATGCCGGCAAGCGACGGCGCGGGTGTGCGACTCACGCGTGTCATCGGACAGCCGGCGCTGCCGATGCTCGACCCGTTCCTGCTGCTGGACGCCTTTCGCTCCGACAAGCCTGAGGATTACCTGGCCGGGTTCCCTCCGCATCCGCACCGCGGCTTTGAAACCGTGACGTACCTGCTCGAAGGGCGCATGCGTCACCAGGACAACGCCGGGCATGAAGGCGTCATCGAACCCGGTGGGATCCAGTGGATGACCGCCGGCAAGGGTATCGTGCACTCGGAAATGCCGGAGCAGGAAAACGGCCTGCTGGAAGGGTTTCAGCTGTGGGTGAACCTGCCCGCCGTGCACAAGATGGATCCGCCGAGCTATCAGGAATACCCGGTCAGCCACATTCCATTAGAGACGCGTGACGGTGGTGTGGAGGTACGCGTAATTGCCGGTACTACGTCGCGGGGCACGCGTGGACCGGTGGTACAGCCGCTGACCGAACCGCTCTACCTGGATGTGAGGCTGCCGGCCGGCGGCGAATTCGTCGAAAGCACGCCCGCGGGGCACAATGCCTTTGTGTACGTGGTTCACGGCCCCGTCGTGGCCTCCGACACGGAAGGTGGCGGCATGCAACTGCAACGGGACGATCTGGGTATCCTGGGGCATGGCGATGCCATCACGCTACAGGCTGCCGACACGGACGCACGCTTCTTGGTCGTGGCCGGCAAGCCACTCAAGGAGCCGGTGGCGCGCGGCGGACCGTTCGTCATGAATACCCGCGCCGAGATTGAGCAGGCGTACGGGGACTATGAGCAGGGCAGGTTCTGAGGTGCTGGTTCCCTTGGCGTTGGTGCTTCAGCTTCAGGGTAGATGTTAAGGAGAGCGCTCCTGGGTCAAAAGATACGTGATATCGCTGGCCCACGCTCGGTTGGGTGCGGCGGCGAAAACGTCGGGTCCAGCACATTCTCCGCCATCGGTAACCGATGATTGCTGTCCGTGGTGACCTTGAACTTGCGTTTGGGTTTAACCACGAGGTCCGGCGCCTTCATCAGCCGTCGCACCCGATAGCGGCCCACGTCAAAACCTTCCTCGCGCTCATCCTGACTCAGCGTACCGTCGCTGGCCTGCGCCTCAAACTCCCGCTTCCAGCGTCCCAGCATGTTGGCGCCAATATCCAGGCTTCGTGCGGCCTCGGCAATCGAGTAGCCTTGTTCTGTTACCAAGGCCACGGCCTCTCGTTTGAAATCTTCTGTGTACTTCCGTCTTGTTCCCGTTGTCATAGATCACCTCGCTATGGC
>JASFKW010000134.1:0-10779 GCA_050118435.1 Gammaproteobacteria bacterium
TCTTTGCCGATGAATCCGCGAGTCGTGTTCTGGCAGAAATAGAATTTGACCCCCATGTCGATCAGGTCCTTCACGTCACCCTCGAACTGATTTCTCCCGGTGACAGTATTAGCATTGCCGTCGGTACCCTCGTCCTTCAGCATCAGCCAGCCACCGCCGCTGTGAACCACCGCAACGATCTCATAGTCCTTGCCCGCTTCCATCCCGTGGGTGATTTCGTAATCCTTTATCATGTTGCGCATGTTCCCCAGCGCATAGGCTCGTTTGCAGTCCGGATTGCTCACCGCATCTCGGCAGAATTTGTTGACTTGCATGACCACTTTGACGTTGTGGCGGCGGTCGAGGCAGCGGGTCAATTCACCGGTTCCCGGCCCGAATTCATCGTTCAGGGTCTTTCCGGTGACCTGCCCTACCGGGCATTCATTGTTAGAGGCCTCACCGGCCTGCGCGGTGCTCGATGCCACACCACCGAAAAATGCAATCGAAATCATCAGGCATCGCGAAACGGAACTGGCCATCATTATTCCTCCTAGAAAAAAGCAAAGACTGGATACTTGGACCGCTAATGCGGCCTTTCTCGTGAGAGGCCGGCTCCGACCTGGGAAAATGAAAAGAACGCTGTCGATTCCGCAATCGTCGCCCGGCCAGCATCACTATTGACGATAGTCAAAGGCCGGAGGCATGCGTATAGGGAATTTCCTCATATGGCATGAGTCGATGTCGGACCGGGCCGCCGGGCACCGGTCACGATGGCCACGACGACAGCCGTTATCAGGATCAGGCGCTGATGACGCCGAGACGGATTGCCAGCCGGGTCAGGCCGGCGATGTCGGAAATGCCGAGCTTCGCTTTGATGTGGGCGACGTGATGACCCACGGTCTTGGGGCTGAGATACAGTAATTCGGCGATCTCGTTGACGGACCTGCTGTCCACCAGGAGCTGAAAGACCTCAAATTCCCGAGTGGTCAGCCCCGCGATGCGCTCGCTGTCGGGGTTGGCTCTGCGCTTGACCAGAAAGGGCATCATTTCCTGCCCGATGTACATCTGGCCCGCCGATACCTGGTGGACAGCCTCGACCATGACCCGGGAAGCGCTGCGTTTGGAAATGTAGCCCTGGATACCGAGGTCAAGCGCGCGGCTCAGCAGGACTTCGTTCTCGTGGACGCTGAACACCAGTATTTTCGCCGCGCCATCCTGTGCCAGGATACGGCGGCTCGCCTCCAGGCCCCCGATACCGGGCATGGTTAGATCCATCACCACCACATCCGGCCGGTGCTCGAGATAAAGCTGGTAGGCTTCTTCGCCGCTCGCCGCCTGCGCGACCACGGTGATGTCCGCCTTGGTCTCCAGCAGGCGCTGGAAGCCGGCACGCACCACCTCGTGGTCATCAGCCAGCAAGACTCTGATCGTGCTCATGAGGGTGTCCCGGTGCTGTTGCTCTCTGCTGCAGCGGCACCGTCACGGCTATACGGGTGCCTGTACCTTGCGACGAGGATACATCAAAGGTGCCATCGAGCGCTTCCACCCTTTCTCGGATGCCGATCAATCCAAGTCCGCGTCCGATGGCCTGGCGGGACATTCCCACGCCGTCGTCGGTCACCACCAGCCGCAGCTCACTTTGTCCACGGGACTCCGCAACCGCGAGATCGATGGTGACATCGCTGGCCATGGCGTGCTTGGCAACGTTGGTCAGGCATTCCTGCACAATCCTGTACATCGAGATATTGATGCGGTCCCCGAGCTGCGCGAGATTGCCGCGGGTCGCGATGCGATATTTGGTACCGGGCTGCCGCTCCTGCCAGACGCCGATCTCTTCGTTCAGCGTTTCAACCAGCCCCAGATCATCCAGTATGCTGGGTCGGAGGCGCTCCATGATGGAATGCACCACTGCGTAAATGCGCGCCGACACGCTCTGGATGGCCCCCGCACTCGCAAGCAGCCTTCCGTCGCTCGACAGCTCCTGGATGGTTTCCGCGTCCGCCTGTATCGCCGTAATACACTGGCCGAGCTCATCGTGCAGCTCCCGGGCCAGGTAGCGACGTTCGTCTTCCTGCACCGCCATGCATTTCTGGGCGAGAAATCGCTTCTCGGCGAGCAGGTTTCTTGCCCCCTCCTCTGCCCGTTTGCGCTCCGCCACCTCTTGCTCCAGGATGAGGTTGGTGTGCCTGAGCTCGCGAGTGCGCAGCTTGACCTGCCGCTTCACAGAAATATTGTGCAGCATGGTGAGAACGACCATCGCCAGGATCAGGGCCAGCCACTCCCAGTAGTGCCTGGCGACCTCCAGTATCGATAGGCGCTGGGACTTGCGGTACGGGCCTATCTGGAGATCCCTGAAAAGATCGTGCACGGGTTGATAGGTGAGCGGTACCGTCCAGCCGGCGTAATTGCCGGCCACGGCCGCCGGGCTGTCCCCGGGCATTTTCATCAGTGCGATCGCCACCGCCTTGCCCAGCAACTCGGGGGTGGTCCGCGTCCTGGCGAAAGCCCACTCCGGATACAGACGGGTACTGTGAGCGAAAGGGAAATCGTCGACTTTGTGGATATTGAGGACCCTGAAATCCTCGAGCCGGATCTGTCCCTCGATGGCCATCCGCTCCAGGACGTCGGTCCTGACCGTACCGGCGTCGATGACACCGTCGCGAACCGCGAGGACAATCGCATCCTGCGGAAAATCGAAGAACCTCAGCTCCGAGAAATGCCGGTAGGGGTCGAGCCCTGCGGCCTTGAGCTCGCGCCATGCCATCTGAAACCCCCCGAAGGCGGCCTCGGACACGGCGCCGAAGGATTTGTTTCGCAGATCCGACAGCTCGCGCACATCCTGCCGGGCCGCACCGGTGAAGATCACCCCGCCAAACTGCGTGTAAGCCTGGCCGTGCCGCAGATTCTTCAGGGTCGCAATGCGCGTCACACCGAACCGCCGTTCGAGCTCGACGTAATTTCCGGGGTTCGTCAAGACGAAGTCCAGCTCCTGCTGTTGAACGGCGGCCGACATTTGCGCCAGATCGAGCGGCTCCATCCGGAAACGGGCGTCGCTCGTCGTCTGATTCAGGTAACGGATGGTGGGCTCCCACCTCTGCAGGCAGGTGTCGTCCCCCCGGTAGGCGAGTATGCCAACGGTGACCTCACGCGGACTGCTCAGTGCGCTGCCCGTGAGCAGGCACATCAGCAGGAGTCCGGAGCGAAGCGTGGAAGCGGCGCTCATGCGGAGCGCCTTCAATGCGTCCCGCTCGGGACAGACGACGTGTGGCAATTCAAGAATCTGCATCAGGCGTGCGGCGCCTGGTTCCTCGCAGTGATCGACTCACCGGAGTTTGCCGGTTGAGCCACTGTATCAGGTTTGCCCACCCGGCGGTATTTCTCGCGTCGCAGGGCGACCGGCCCGTGCTCGGCAGCTCGGATGCACTCAACGCACTTGCGGCTCGAACACCCGGGCCGCGACGCCACCGTCACAAGGGTGGAAATGACTCGGGACCGTCGCGCCTGCGAGGTGCGCCGGGCGCGGGCCGGGCGCCTGTCAGTGGAGTTTCCGGGACTCCGTTCGCGCCGGCATCAGGCTCGAAACCACCTGCTCCAGCGCTTTTCTCGGGTCTTCGGTTCGGGGACTGGTACCGCGCAGCTCGAAATCGAGGACAGACCCGATGACCTCTGCGACCAAGCGCTGCTCACTGGCACTGAGCTCGTCGATCTCCGGGTCCGTCAGTTCCAGTATCTGCTGCACGGTGAGGGACTGAAGCTTCACGGTTACCTCCTGTAATCTGCCATGCGTGAGTTTCGCACTCGAGCCCTCGAGTGCGTGCTCCATTCCCTGTCTCGGCAGATTCGGCCTTTTTTTCAGTATGTCGGCCGGGAGGTCGGCGCGGCGCCACAATCCCTGTCGGCGACCGGCCTCGGCAGCCGCCACAACGGCGGTTCATGGGGTGCCCGGCCTCGCGAAAGAAAACGGGGCGAAGCCCGGAGCGGAGTCGTCACGCGACCCCGATCGGGGCGACGCACTTCACTCCTTCACGGCTCGAAAGAACAGACCGGAGTTGAGTGCCGCGATGCCCGAAGGAATCGCGGCCAGAACAATGGCCGCGCCCGGTCCGGCGCGCAGCCAATGGCAGGGTAAAGGCGAGGCGGCCGGCGCCCGGCCGACGATCACAACCCGCGGCACCCCGCCGTGCCTGTCCGCACAGCGCGGTGAGCGCGCTGAACGGTGCGTCCGTCCTGGGCCGCCGGTCAGCCGACCGCGGACCGGCCTCGCGGCGAGCGGCGCAGGTGCATCTGCCCTCGATTCGCGCCGCGAATCCGCCGCACGCGAGAAGCTACGGGGCAGAGGCTCCGGACTCGGTCAGCAGCAGCTGGCCGTCTCGGGCCGGGATGCGATCACCCGGCTCATGGTCCATGCGCACCGTGCCTTCCTCGTCTCCAAGACGATAGCTGACGTCATAGCCGACGACTTCTTCCCGCGAATCGCTGACGGTACGGCAACGGCGCTCGAGCGTGGTGTAGGTGGCGCGGGCCTGCATGTTTTCCTGGACCTTGTTGCCCGCAAAGCCCCCCGCCGCAGCGCCGGCCACGGTGGCGATTTTCTTTCCGCTGCCGCCTCCGATCTGGTTGCCCAGCACGCCGCCGATCACCGCGCCGGTGACGGTACCAATGACTCTGTGCTGGTCCTGCACGGGTTTTTGTCGCGTAACGGGCACGTCTTCGCAGACTTCACGCGGTGTCTGAACTGTGGTGGTCACCTCGTTGACGGCGAGGACTTCGGCATAGGCGGGCTCTTTGTTGCCGAGCATATTGAAGCCCGCAAAGGCACCGCCCGTGGTGGCCGCAACCGCGCCGATCACGATGCCCGTGAGTGTTGATCTGTTCATCGAAGCTCCCTGTGAAACCAATCCGACGGGCGGGCTGCGAGCTGCTTTCTGCAGCCCGAGCCACGCACCCGGATCGCAATGCAACTTTCACGCCACAATATTTTTTTAAGGATAAACCATGCCTTGGCGTGTTTCTCAGAAACCGACCGCGCCTCTGCAAGCCGCGAACGCGTCTCCGAGCGGCGACGCCGGAACACGGAGGCCCTGTGTGAGTTGGTCAAGAAGGCTGCGGCTCGGCCCACGGTCGGGCACTTCACGCCGCTCGCAACAGCCTGCCACGGTGCCGCGTCGGGGCCCCCTGCGAGCACATCGATCGGTATTTTCACCGATCCATTTCGGCGGTTCGTGTCAGAGGAACCGTCAGCTGCGCGTCCTGATTGCGCGCCGCCAGCCGCTCGATCAGCCCCTCGATACCGTGATCGCGAATCGCCTGCGCGAAGCTGGTTCGGTAATTGATGGCCAGGCTGACCCCCTCGATCGCTACGTCGTAGACTCGCCAGGCATCATCGGCCAGCCTGAGACTGTAATCGACCGCGAGCGGTGCCAGACCATTCTCGACGATGCGCGTACGAACAGTGGCCCGGCGTTTCTCCGGCGATACGCTCGATGACAGATACTCGACCTCCTGGCTCGTATAACTGCCCAGGGCTGTCGAGTAGGTGTTGACCAGCAGCTCGCCGAATTCGCGCGCGAACCGGGAGCGCTGCTCCTGCGTCGCCGCGCGCCAGTTCTTGCCCAGGGTCAGGCGTGACAAGGCAGGCAGGTCCACATGAGGCAATATGTGCCGCTGGATGACGGCGTTGAGCTGCTGTGGGTCGCTGCGAATCTGAGGCGTCGCGCTGAGCTCGGTGAGCACTTTCTCCGTGGCGCTCCGGATGACCTCGACCGGCTGCGGGTCAACCGCCATGCCCGGAACTGGAAACAGCAACAGGCCCAGCAAACCGGCGATCGCGCCGAACCCTGTTATCACTCGTGATTGCCGCCACTGGAACTCAATGTGCATGGCCCTGCTCCTTCACCTGATGGATGGGTAATGCTTCAGCGGGAACCGGCTCTCCCTGAGGGTCGCCTCATTCCGCTGAAGCGGCTTGCATGGCTACGATGACCTCAACTTTGTCGCTGACGAGGTGCTGCATCGCATCCAGTCCGAAGTCGCTGCGTCGGATAACAGTCTTCGCCCGGTAGACCCCCGGCCCGCTTTCCCCGGCTGGGGCGGCGGGCTCGAACGCGAGGGCAATCCGCCTGCTCCTGCCGCGAACGCTCAGCTCACCGACGACCCGTCCCACGCCGTTCTCGCTCCGGCTGACGCAGGACCCGGAAAAAGTGATATGCGGATAGCGATCAGTCGCGAAAAACGCCGGCCCACGCAGGTACTCGTCGCGCCATGCGTCGTCGGTGGTCAGGCTGGCGGCCTCGATCTGCATGCGCACCCGGGCCGGCTCGCCGTCCGCGTTGCTCAGGAACACACCGAGCAGCCGCTCAAAGCGACCCGCGATGCTGATCAGTCCGAATACCCTGACCTTGAACCGCACGTGGACCTTCTGCGGATCGATCATCTGCGACGCGCCGTGGACGAAAGGCTCGTCGGCGCGGACGCCCTTCGGGCCAGCCAATGCGATAAGGAGCATCAGTAGCCAGGCCGCGCTGCGTAGCGATCCTTTCATGTCACCCACCTCCATAGTTGACCGGTCGGTTTAGCCCAAGGGCAAAAAAATTGCCCTAGCACAACAGCTTCAGTACGGCCGGTCCCAGCTGTTTAACGACTTCCGGGTCATTGTGCGTCTTGGCCATCAGCGTGAGTCCCTCCAGGTAGGCCACGATGGCGCCGGCGGTGACGCGGCAATCGAGTTTCCCCACGTCGCCCGCGGCCACGGCCTCCTCGAGCGCCTCCTCGATCGGTGCGGTCAGATCCCTGAAAATCCGCTTGAGACGCTCTCGAATGACTTCGTCCTGGGTGCTCATCTCACCGGCGAGATTGCCAAACGGGCAGCCCAGCACCTGACCGGTCTGCTCCTTCACAGCCTTGTGGTGGCGATAGTCCATCTCCACCAGCCGCTCGATGCGCTTCAGCGGGGGCACGTCCGGGACAAACGCCTCCGCCAGCATCGTTTCCCGGAATTGATTCCAGGATTCCTCCAACATGGCGATGGTGAGATCGCGTTTCGAAGGAAAGAAGTGATAGAAGCTGCCCTTCTTGACGCCGGCCTCGCGGCAGATTTCCTGAACTCCCACGTCCTCGTAGCTGCGCGCGTAGAAAAGTCTTTGCGCGGTGTCCAGCAGACGCTGTTTTGTATCGTGCACCAGTGTCATGGCGCCCAACTTTAGTTGACCGGTCGGTTTATGTCAAGATTTAGCTGCGCATTGTCACGGAATGGCCAGACCTGTAGTTGTGAAGTCGAATTTTCGAATCGTTATTTCAGTACCTTATGTAGTTTATGTGATGTTTTTTATAGGATTTTGAAGGGGGCGGGCCACGAGTGCGAATGATTGATAGCGCGCTCGACGGCGCGGGCGGACAGCTCGCTGGGCCGCGTAGGATCGAGGCTACGACTCGCTCCCCGCCGCGGCCTCGGGGATTTCCTCGTGCAGATAGGTGTCGCCACGGTAGGCCCGCGCCACGAAGACGAACAGCACCGCGGTCAACAGCATGGTCAGGGTGAAGAACAGGTAGTAGTCGGCCCCTTCGAGCCTGCTACCGCCGTCCTCGTTAAGGATGAAGAAATTCACGGCGCTGGTGAACAGGTTGCCGGCAGCAATCGACATCATGAAGAACGCCATCACGAAGGATTTCATGGTTCTCGGCGCCTGGGTGTAGGAGAACTCCAGACAGGTGATCGATACCATGACCTCGGCCGAGGTGAGCACCAGATAGGCCAGCAGCTGCCAGGCGATGGAAGGCGTAGCACCCTGGTCGATCTGCTGCTGAACCCAGGTGGGTATGACGAAGGCAAGCACCGTCAGGAACAACCCGATCCCGATCTTGCGCAGCTCCGTCAGCGGCCAGACACGGTGCAGCGCGGGGTAGACGACGTAGGCGAACAAGGGGATCAGCAGCATGACGAGCAGTGGGTTCGCCGCCTGAATCTGCGCCGGCAGGACCTCGACGCCGAACAGCACCCGGTCCATCTCCTGCGCCTGGAGCACCCACGCAGAGCCGGTCTGGTCGAACAAGGCCCAGAAGATCGCGACGAACAGGTAAATCAGCGCCAGGCGACCGACCACGGCGGCGCCGGTACGGCTGAGCGCCTCGCGAACGAAGCCCTTGCCGGCCGGTGGAATGTGCACGAAACGATAGCGCCCTGACCAGAACACCAGCGTGGCGCCGGCCATCAGTAAACCCGGCACCGCGAAGGCGATGGATGCACCGATCTCATTCAGCAGCCAGGGCGTCGCCAGCATGGAAACGAAGGCACCGACGTTGATGGAGAAATAAAACCAGCTGTAGACCCGGGGCAACAGGGCCCGGTTGGAACGTCCGAACTGATCCCCCACGTGCGCCGACACGCAGGGCTTGATGCCACCCGAGCCGAGCGCGATCAGCGCCAGCCCGAGTGCCAGTCCCATCCGGGTGTGGTCCAGGGCCAGCACCAGGTGACCCAGGCAGTACACCAGGGACAGCGTGATGATGGTGCGGTACTTGCCCAGCACACCATCCGAGAGCAGGGCACCCAGCAAGGGCGTAAAATACACTGCCGATACGAACAGGTGATACCATCCCTTGGCCTCCGCGTCGCTCATCCGGTCCGGCGCACCGCTCGCGTCGAGCAGGTACTGGGTCATGAAGACCACCAGGATGGCCCGCATGCCGTAGAAGCTGAAGCGCTCGGCACCTTCGTTGACGACGATGTAGGGAATACCGGGCGGCAGACGGTCCGAGGCGAACGGCGCGGTTCGGTAGGCTGGCATGGCGACAGTATACCGGGTGCCGGCGGGACCTATCAGCTCGCGTCCGGTTCCTGCGTCTGGAGGCAGCCCGTGTTCCTGTACAGAACAGGCGGGGCGGATTCGCGCGGAAACGGTCCCTTAGAAACTGGGACCCGAGGCGCAATCGGGTCTGAGCCTAACATCACAGCCGCGACGTGCGCCTCTTGCCAGGGCGACCCACTTCCGCGGGGCACCCGAGGGCAATGTCAGAGCGGGGGCAACTCGTACTTATCCGTGTCGTTATAGTAATGAGCACCCGCATCCAGCCATTCGGCGATCAGCCGGAGCTCGGCCGGCGTCAACATGCCCCTGTGATCGACCTTCGGCGTGCCGGCGTCAATCCCCACGATTTCATAGGCGTCATCGTCGGGGTCATCGTGGAACATGCTGAAGAACGGCGCACTCGGTATCGCTCCACGTGCGCTCATCAGGCGATGCGCGATGCAGACGCCGTCAAGCGGCTCGACCGAGAGATCGCCTTCGATACCATTCGGGCACTGAGTCTCGAGTTGTGTCTCGTCTACCTTGACCCAATCACCGCTATCGTTTCTCTGGTAGTACTCGGGATCGAACAGCTGCACGTACGAGTTGACCTTCTGGCCGCTCCATGGAGCCGTGTCTCCCGTTAGCTCGGGGAGTGCACTGCCGCTGGTATTCGGGCAATCGTCCGTGTGATCGTTGTCCGCTTTGTCATGACAACTCGTGCATGAGCGGTTATCCACATGCGGACGGCACGCATCCCAGATCGGCTGAATATGCTCCAGGTAGTTGATCGTGACTTTGCAGTTGCTCGTCCAGGTTTCCACACAAGCCGGATCATTGACGGGGGGCGGTGTCGTTAAATCGCGGTACCTGTATGCAAAAGGCGGCTGCACCGATGTAATGATGGGGTCGGTCCAGTAATCCTCGAAGACGACGTCACCCGTGCCCGTCGGGACTCTGCCGAGCTTGTAGCTGAGTGCTTCGGCCATGGTGTCCCGATAGCGCGGGGCGATGATCTGCGGATTGGCGTTGGGGAATGGCGTGAGGTCGCTCGGTGCCCCAGGATTCGCCGAGCTCATCGGGATATCCGTGCGCGCATGAGGAATATCATTTTCCCGGTCGTGGCAGCCATTGCATTCCCGCAGCTCACCCTCTTCCACGAGGAGCGGATCGGGGTGCTGCATCAGATAGCCGTAATGGTAGTCCGGCTCTGCAATCATATCCACGCGCTTGCCGTACTTGTTGACGATCTCGAATGTGAAATGGATGTCATGCGGCACCTGGATCATCGCGGAACCGTCGGGCTCGACCGTCCCGTAAGACAGAATGTCGTAGAGCTCGCGCGGACCGGAACCGAGAATGGGCTGCAGCCCCAGTTGCTTTACCGGCTCGTCCGGCGGGTTGAGCTCCGGGTGGCTGAGAATGGCCTGCTCGAGCTCACTGGGAATATTGCGCTTGACCACCACGCGTATGAAGCGCTCCGAACGATCGTCCGGCGCGGTGACCGAGGGATCCCGCAGGGTGACGATACCGCCCTCGGGCTCGGCCATGTCCTGGCCGTCCATATCGTAGACGCTGCGGATATGGAAGGCGCCGAATCCATCGTCCAGAAGGAACTCGGCCCTGGGCGCCTCATAGGGCCGCGCGTTTTCATTGTAGTTGCCGACCACGATGTCCGTATACAGGGCATTGAGGTGTCCCTTGACCACCGGCAAGCGAGTGTTCTCGGCCGGGTCCACGGCCCAGATGCCGTACTGCGGATCCTGCAGGTCGCTGGTGATGGAACTGCCCTCGCACACCGCGCTCACGTCACCGGAATGCACGATACACTGCGCCCAGCTCGCCAGCAGCCGGCCGCTGCCATCACGGTAAGGAAACACGGCGCTGTACCAGCCGGTGGGCGACACCTGGCTGGGATAAAAATTCACCAGCCCGGGCGTCTGCGACTCCTCCGCGACCCCGCTAACGGCTTCGTCAATGGGCTTGCCCACAGCGTAGAAATTCTGGCTGTTAATCT
>JASFKW010000135.1:0-10745 GCA_050118435.1 Gammaproteobacteria bacterium
TCGGGGCAGGCCTGGCGACAGCGCTGGGCGTAGACCAGCACCGAACGGTCGGGGCGGCCCCCGCTCTGCCCGCCCGGGGTATAGGCGTCGTCCGAGCGGCGCTTGCGATCCGCCGTGTAGCGGTTGACCATGGAATCCATGTTGCCGGCGGTTACCCCGAAGAACAGGTTTGGCCGCCCCAGCGCCAGGAAGTCATCGACGCTTCTCCAGTCCGGCTGTGCGATGATGCCGACACGAAAGCCCTGCGCCTCGAGCACCCGACCGATGACGGCCATGCCGAAGCTGGGATGATCCACGTAGGCGTCGCCGGTCACCAGGATGATGTCGCAGGCGTCCCACCCGAGGTGATCCATCTCGGCAGGCGTCATCGGCAACACGGGCGCCACTCCGAAACGGTGGGCCCAGTAGGGACGGTACGCAAAGAGCGGCTTGGCGGCGAGCATGGTGGATTGATCAGTCCGGCATCGCGAGGCATCGGGTAGCCGGATGAAAACCCTTCGGCAACGAAGCGATCGCACAGCCGAGTATTTTCACATGGCTTTGCTGCGCTCGCAATGAACGATCCGGCCCGATCCGACCCATCAGGTTTCGCCCAGGGACCGAAGGGCGCTTTCGGGGAGGCGCAGCGTGGCTCACGCAAACAACGTGCCCGACACCCAGCGTCGGCGGGCGGCTTGCGTCACTCGCAGCGCCGGCATCGTCGCACTACATCATCATTGCTGAGACGGGCATCGCTTGTGACACGCAGACTTCGCGGCCCGCATCGCGCCGGCCGGCACCTCAACCGGGATGCAAGGCGTGCAGCGTTAGGACTGAGAAAGCGAGGAAAACACCGCGTACGGCATCACAAAAAAGTAATGCAGCGCCTCTCAGAAATTGTTGTATACTCGAACCCGTGTCTCGCTCGAGGTTGGCTGTTCGGCTTTGTCACCCGGCCGGTCACAGTGAATATTGGTTGCACGTTCTTTAGGTCTAAATCAGAAGTTACATCTTTGGTACTTCCTGTATACCGCCTTTTATGATCTGCAATTGAATATCCGTCTACATAGTTCTACCAGAGGTAATTTACATGGTTACAGGTACCGTTAAATGGTTCAACGAATCCAAGGGATTCGGTTTCATCGCACCTTCTGACGGCAGTGCCGACGTGTTCGTTCATTTCTCCGCAATTCAGGGTGACGGCTTCAGGACTTTGGTCGAAGGCCAGAAGGTCAACTTCGAGGTGGAGAAAGGACCGAAAGGGCTGCAGGCTGCCAAGGTAACGGTGGCAAGCTGACACAGCGCTTTCACACAGACCCGCCTGTGAGGACCCCGCCGGCCGGCGGGGTTCTTTTTTTTGCGCGTCTTCCGACGGTAGTGCCGTCGTTCAATGCGCGGCGGACGCGCCGCCCACGACCCGACTTGTTATCATGCAGTCGTTTAAATGCAGGAACCCAGGAGGAGTATCAGTCATGACCCAAGGCCACCAGGAAATCGCCGGGGACATCGTGGAGCAGTTCCGTGCCGGCCTCAGCGGGGGGGCGCGACAGCATATCGACAGCGAACACTTCATGCGCCTCGAGGCCCTGATCCGCGAAGCGTTGACTGCGGAACAGACGGTGGCCGTCGATCTGGTGGAAGAGCTGCTGGTGCGACTGCGCACCCGCCTGGACACGCCGCAGCTGGAGCTGTGATTGCGGCCCGGGCTCGCCAGGGGTCCCGGTCAATTCCCGGTCGCGGGGGAGCACAGCGACGCAGCGATCCTCGGGCTGCTGACGGCATCGCTGCAAGGCGTTCCGTTGCCGCGCATCAGCGGCTGCCGTGGTCCAGCACCAGCACATTGTCGTCGCGCAGCCGCACACCCGCGGCCTCCCCCGAGGCTTCCCGGTCGAGGCGCTCCGCCAGCCAGCGCGCATCCTGATCGGAAGCCAGGTGTAAGCTGAAGCGCCGCATCTGCAGGGGCACCATTTCCAGCCGCGTGAGCCGACCGCCGCGGGGATCGAACTCGGGCAGGTACATCAGGGCCAGGTCGCCGCGGTACGCTTCGTAACCGCGGATGCCCTCGTAGTCGTTCAGAAAATCGCCGCAGCCGTAGAGGATCAGCTTGCCCTCATAGACCTCGATGCACTTGGGATGGTGCGACGAGTGCCCGTGGATCACATCGATGCCGGCCCCGTCGATAAGCCGGTGCGCGAAGCTGCGGTGCTGGTCCGGCACTGCGTAGCCCCAGTTGCCGCCCCAGTGGATCGAGGCCACCGCAATGTCGCCGGGGCGCTTCACCGCAGCGACGTGATCCGCGATGCGTCGCACTGTGGCCGGCGAAACATCGGGCAACAGATTGACGCCCGGCCGCGCGGGCTGCGCCGCCCAGGCGCGGGGGATGCCGCTCGAGGTCGCGCCGAAGGCAAATACAATCACCCGCCCCCCGGTGGCCGCCTCGATGATCGCGGGCGCCCGCGCCTGCGCCCGGTTGAGCCCCGCGCCGGCAGTGGCGAGCCCGGGCGCGTGCAGGCTCTGCAGGGTGTCGGCGAGGCCGCCGTAACCCCAGTCGAGCACGTGGTTGTTGGCGAGCACACAGCAATCGATCTGTGCCGCCGTGATGCAGGCGACGTTGTCCGGGTTCATGCGATAGTTGATACCCTTGCCCGGCCAGTACTCGTCGCTGCGGGTGAGGGCGGTTTCCAGATTGACGATTCTGGCATCCGGGGCCGCGCACGCCAGGACCTCCAGCGCATCGCCCCAGATGTAGTCGAAGCCCACCGGGCGCGGAATGGGCCCATTGGCGCGCTCGGCCAGCTTCAGATAGCCGCGGGCACTGGTCATGTAAGGTTCGTAGATGCGCGGATCGCCCGGGTGCGGCAGGATCTGGTCGATGCCGCGGCCGGTCATGACGTCACCGCACAGGAACAATTTCAACGGCCGTTGCCCGGCGCGTTGCCCGGCGTTGTCGGAAAGCCGGCGTTCGGTGCCGGCGGCCTTCCACGACGCCGTCCGCCCGCCCGCACTCGCAAAGCCCAACGTGGTTGCGGCCGACAGTTTCAGGAACCCTCTGCGATCCAGCCGCAGTATCCGCCGGCTCATCAGCGCCTCCCGGCGCCGGGCCCGCCCGCGCAACCCATGCACAGCGGGAGGTCCCGACCGGCGTCCAGCCGGTGCAGGCCGCGGGCCTGCTGCGAAAACCAGCGGTTGAAATCGGCAATACGGTTTGCGCCCAAGAAGTCGCTCTCCCCCGCCACGGCTCAACGCGGTGACGGTGTGCTTGCGCGCCCGTCCGCGCGCCTCCCGGAAAACGGGACGCAGAGGACAGGGCACCGGTGCTAGACTATGTTTAAAAGGGTAGCAAAACTTCAGGGAGCGGCTCCCTCGACAGGAGATGCCCGGTGGTCACGCCGGGCAGCCGACCAGCGGGAATGGCGAGCAGTCCGAGCTTCGACATCAGGGATCAGGACCTGGCGGAACAGGGTGAGCGACGCATTGAATGGGCGCGTCAGGAGATGCCGGTGCTGCGGAAGCTGGCCGAGCGCCTCGAGCAGGCCCGGCCACTTGAGGGAGTGCGTATCGGCGGCTGCCTCCACATCACCACCGAGACCGCCAACCTGGCGCGCACCCTGAAGACGGCCGGCGCTGAGGTGGTGTTGTGCGCCAGCAATCCGCTGAGCACCCAGGACGATGTGGCTGCCGCACTGGTCCGGCGTTACGACATCCCGGTGCACGCCATCCGCGCCGAATCCACCGAAACCTACTACCGCCACGTCAACGCGGTGCTCGACCATCACCCGTCCATTACCATGGACGACGGCGCAGACCTGGTGAGTGAGATTCACAAGCGTCGCCATGAGCTGTTGGCCGGCATGCTCGGCGGAACCGAGGAAACCACGACCGGAGTGATCCGGCTGCGCGCCATGGCCCGTGAGGGCGCGCTGCGGTTCCCGATCATCGCGGTCAACGACGCCATGACCAAGCACCTGTTCGACAATCGCTACGGCACCGGCCAGAGCACCCTGGACGGCGTGATCCGGGCCACCAACAGGCTGCTCGCGGGCAAGACCTTTACCGTGGTCGGCTACGGGTGGTGCGGGCGGGGCATCGCGCTGCGCGCCCGTGGCCACGGCGCCCACGTGGTCGTCACCGAGGTCGACCCGCTGCGCGCGCTGGAAGCCGCCATGGACGGCTACCGGGTGATGCCGCTGCTGGACGCCGCTCGGGAGTCCGACTTCATCGTCACTGCCACCGGCGACAAGCACGTGGTGGACAAGGCGCACATGGAGGTCATGAAGGACGGCTGCACGCTGGCCAATTCCGGACACTTCGATGTCGAGATCAACATACCGGCGCTGCAGGCGATGGCGGTCGACCGCCGGCAGCCGCGCGCATCGGTCGAGGAGTACACCCTGAGCGACGGGCGACGCCTGTGCCTGCTGGCGGAGGGCCGGCTGGTCAACCTCGCCGCGGCCGAGGGTCACCCCTCGGCAGTGATGGACATGAGTTTTGCCAACCAGGTGTTGTGCGCCGTACATCTGGCGACCGCGGAGCACCGCCTGGACAATGCCGTGCACGAGGTGCCGGCGGAGATCGACCGCGAGATCGCGCGACTGAAGCTCGACGCCATGCAGGTTGCCATCGACACACTGAGCGAAGAACAGCGACGCTATCTCTCCTCCTGGCAGGAAGGCACCTGAGGCGCATCGGATATGGACAAGGGCACCAGGCGCATGCTCGCCGACATCGAAGCCGAGGTGGCGTACACCCGCAGGATGACCGGCAGGGACAGACTCAGTCCGCGGGTCATGCATGCCATGGCAAAAGTGGCGCGGGACAAATTCGTTCCGCCGGCGATGCGCACCGCGGCCTTCGACAACGGTCCGCTGCCGATCGGCCATGGGCAGACGATATCGCAGCCCTATATCGTGGCCCTGATGACAGACCTGGTGGAACCGCAGCCCGAGCATGTGATCCTCGAAGTCGGCACGGGGTCCGGCTACCAGACGGCGATCCTGGCGGAGCTCTGCCGGAAGGTCTACAGCGTCGAAGTGGTGGAAGCGCTCGGCGACGCCGCGGTGGCCCGTCTGCAAGATCTGGGCTATTTGAATGTCGAAACCCGCATCGGCAACGGCTATGAGGGTTGGCCCGAGCACGCGCCCTACGACGGCGTCATCGTCACCGCCGCCGCCAGCCGCATCCCGCAACCCCTGATCGATCAGCTGAAACCCGGCGGCCGCCTGGTGATCCCCGTCGGCCAGCCCTACAGCTACCAGGAGCTGATGCTGGTGAGCAAGGACAATACCGGCCAGATCAGCAGCAGGAGCGTGCTCGGCGTCGCGTTCGTTCCGCTGATCGAGAAAGCCTAGTACTCTTCCAATATCGTATTGCACGAGTACTAGAAAAGCTCTGCTCAATCCATCGTCACCAGAAGCGCAGCGACGAAGCAGGCCGTTTCAGCCACGCCATGACACGTCCGTGGCCCTGCTGTTTTTTGATACACTGAATCCGGGCTTATACCGCATCTTTGCTCTGATACTGCAGGACTCACGCATCTGGTGGAACCATGACCCGAACTCTCAGCGGTCTCCGACGCGCCTCGGGGATGGGCGCCGTCAACGCCGAATACATCGACCAGCTCTACGAAGCGTTCAAGGCCTCGCCCGACAACGTGTCGCCCGAGTGGCGGCACTATTTTTATGGCTTCGAGCACGGGGCCGCCGGTCAGGCGCCCAGCCTTGCGGGGGCGCAGCGGGATCCGCACAGCGGTGTCGAGCGACTGATGATAGCCTACCGCATGCTCGGTCACCTGATGGCGGACACCGATCCGCTGAAGCTCCAGGAGCTCAAACGCCCGCGCGAGCTGACCCCGCAGTACTATGGCCTCGATGCAGCGGACCTCGAGCAGCCCGTCTCCGTGGTGTCCATCGATCGCGGGCAGGCGCGGCCCGCGCACGAGGTGATCGGCGTCCTGGAGCGCGTCTACTGCGGCACGGTTGCCTGCGAGCACATGCACATCTCCGCCTCCGACCAGAGGCGGTGGATCGAGCAGCGCCTGGAGTCGACCCATGGCGACTGGGCGGCACAACACAGCCCGCAGGTACGCAGGGAGCTGCTCGGTGATCTGACGGCGGCCGAGGGCCTGGAACGCTATCTGCACAGCCGTTACACGGGCCAGAAACGCTTCTCGCTGGAAGGCGGCGACGCCCTCATCCCGCTGCTCGATGAGCTGGTGCAGGGCGCGGGAACGCGCGGGGTGACGGACGTGGTGCTGGCGATGGCGCACCGCGGTCGCCTCAACGTGCTGGTCAACCTGCTCGGCAAGGCGCCCGGCGAGCTGTTCTCGGAATTCGAGCAGCAGGACGATCTGGACGCCCGCGTCGGCTCCGGCGACGTGAAATACCACCAGGGTTTCTACTCCAACATCCAGACGCCCGGCGGCCCGGTGCACCTGGCCCTGGCCTTCAATCCCTCGCACCTGGAAATCGTCGGACCGGTGGTGGAAGGCGGGGTGCGGGCGCGGCAGGACCGCCATGAACAACACGGCACGGACCTTGTTCTGCCGGTGCTGGTGCACGGTGACGCGGCTTTTGTCGGCCAGGGCGTGGTGACCGAGACGCTCAACCTCTCCAAGCTGCCGGCCTACAGCACCGGCGGAACCATTCACGTCATCGTCAACAACCAGATCGGCTTTACCACCAGCCATCCTCAGGAAGCCCGTTCCACACTGTATTGCACCGAAGTGGCCAAACCGGTCCAGGCGCCGATTTTCCACGTCAACGGAGACGATCCGGACGCGGTGCTGTTCGTCACCCGGCTGGCGCTCGACTACCGCCTGACCTTTCACAATGACGTGGTGATCGACCTGGTGTGCTACCGGCGCCACGGACACAATGAAGCCGACGAGCCCATGATGACCCAGCCCTTCATGTACCGTCGCATCCCGGCCATGGAAAGCGCGCGGGCGCTCTATGCGGCCCGGCTGGAGCACGATGCTGTGATCGCCCCGGGCGAGGCCGAGGCGATGGTGGAGCACTACCGCGCCTCGCTTGAGGCCGGCAAGGTCGTGGTGCGCGAGTTCCTGCACGGCTCTTCGACCGGCTACGAGGCCCACTGGGAAAACTACCTCACGGCGAATCCCGGCGAGGAGGTCGATACGCGCGTGCCGCTGGAAAAGCTCACCCGGCTGGGCAACCGGGCCCTCGAGCTGCCCGAGGGATTTGTCCCGCACCGCGGCGTGGCCCGAGTGCTGGACGCGCGACGGCGCATGCTCGACGGCGAGCTGCCGCTCGACTGGGGCATGGCCGAAACACTGGCCTACGCCACGCTGCTCGAAGAGGGCTACGCCATCCGACTTTCCGGGCAGGACACGGCACGCGGCACCTTCGCGCACCGCCACGCGGTGCTGCACCACCAGGACGAGCGCACCACCCATGTACCCCTGGCGCATCTGCTCGAGGGCCAGCCGCGCTTCGAAGTGATCAACTCGCTGCTCTCGGAGCTGGCGGTGCTCGCCTTCGAATACGGCTACGCCACCTCCAGCCCGCAGACCCTGGTCATTTGGGAAGCCCAGTTCGGCGATTTCGCCAACTGCGCCCAGGTGGTCATCGACCAGTTCATTTCCAGCGGCTTTCTGAAATGGGGCCGCCTCTGCCAGCTCACCTTGTTTCTGCCGCACGGTTTCGAAGGTCTGGGCCCCGAGCACTCCTCGGCGCGTCTGGAGCGGTTTCTGCAACTGTGCGCCGAGCTCAACATGCGCGTCTGGGTGCCGACCACGCCGGCGCAGTTCTTCCACCTGCTGCGCGATCAGATCAAGCGTCGCTTCCGGCGCCCGCTGATCGTGATGACCCCCAAGAGCCTGCTGCGCCATCGGCTGTCGACGTCAACGCTCGACGAACTCACCGACAGCACACTGGCCGTCGTCCTGCCCGAGGTCGACCCCCTGCCGGCAGACCCGGTGCGGCGCGTGGTGCTCTGCTCGGGGAAGGTGTTCTTCGATCTGCTGGAGGCGCGCCGGGACCGCGGCATCGCGGATATCGCCGTCCTGCGGGTCGAACAGCTGTATCCCTTTCCGCGTCGCCGCCTCCGGGAGCTGCTCGACCGGTACGCCAATGCAAGGGAGATTGTCTGGTGCCAGGAGGACCCGCGCAATCAGGGCGCCTGGTATCAGATTCAGCACCATCTGCGTGCGCTCAAACACGGCGACCAGTCGCTGGGCTACGCCGGCCGCCCGCCCTCGGCTTCGCCGGCCTGCGGCTATCCGCGCCTGCACCAGGTGCAGCAGCAGGCGCTGATCGACACCGCCATGGCGGAAAAACCGGTCGACGATCCCGGCGAGCGTCTCGACGACACCGACACCCACCTGCTCGGCTGAGTGGTCCCCTGGCAGCCCCTGATGGATTGATCGATGTGGGGAAACCCCTCACCTCAAGGCTGCCCCGCTCACGTGGCGATCTCCGGATGACCGGCTCGCGCACCTGCGGGCCGACGCGTGAGCGACTTTGTCCCGGAGACCACCCGGGTCTGGGGGCGTCCGACTACCGCTGCTGCGGACAGGGATGTCTCGGGATCAGCACGTCGCTGCCATACTTGGCGCTGAGCGTATTTCACAATCGGTGGGAGGAGGCTACATCATGGAACAACCCGTATACCGCCCGGCGACGGCGGACGACAACAGGTTCATTGCCGAAATGCTCGAAATGTCCTCGGATGGTGTGGCGCTCATCGAGTGGAGCGAGGCGGCACAGGAAGCGGGCGATCGCACGCCCCTCGACATCGGTGCCGAGTTATACACGGCCGACACAGGCGATTACAGCCACCGGAACTGCCGTGTGGCGCAGGTCGCGGGCGAGCGCGCCGGCCTGTTGCTGAGCTTTCCCATGCGCACAAGGGACACCGAGGAGCCGGCGCCTGCCCCGCCGTTCGACGGCAGCGACGTTTTCGCGCCCTACAAGTACCTCGAAGCGCCCGACACCTGGTACGTCTGCGGGGTTGCGGTGCGGCCGCGCTATCGCGGAAGGGGCATCGGCACCGGGCTGATGGAGCTCGCCCGGGAACAGGCGCTGGAACACGGCTACGCGCAACTGAGCCTGGTGGTGTTCGAGGAGAACACCGCCGCGGTGCGGCTGTACCGGCGCCTCGGCTATGAGATCGCCAAGCGGGCCCCCATCGTCCCCCACCCCCTGATCCGCTGCGAAGGCGACGCCCTGCTGATGGTGGCCCCGGCGCACCGCTAAAGCCGGCTGCGGCAGGCAATCGGCGGTCACCCCGACGCAGGGTGTTTTTTCTGCCTCTGACAGCAGGTTAGCACCCATACCGCCGACCGTGAGCGGCACGGCGCACGCCCTCCACACGCGGCGGGCCCCGCTGCGCACCGCATCGCCACCGGCCGGGCCCTCAGCACGGCAGTCGGATCGGATATATACTATTTCGAATGATGCACGCGTCCGATCACAAAGGAGCTTGGATGTGCTCACGGAGCTGTGCAGGCGCTACAGCAGCCGCGAAGAGGAGCGGACCTCTTTGGCGCGCGGAGCCGGCGTGAAGCTGCCACTGAGAATGTTCGAGCTTCCTTCCGTGTTCGTCGCCTGGCGCGACGCGCAGCGGCTCAGCCTGGAGCAGCGCACGGCGCTACAGGAGCAGGTGGAAGGCGTCGTCGACGGTGTCGAGCCCAAGATGCGCCTGGTCTGGGGATACCGGAAAAAGTTGCAGCCCGCGGTCGCGATCGCGCGCTCCTACATCGACGAGCTGGTCGAGCAGATCCCAGGGCCACTGGACGTCTCTCCGAAAACTTTTGTCAGCGATCCCCAGGTCAACGCGTTCTTTGCCAGTCCGCAGGAGGTGCGCGAGGTCTTCAGCGCCAGCTCCGAGCTGCGGGCATTCTTCGACCAGCCCGGCAACGCGGACCTGGAGAGCCCCTGTGCCCTGTTGTGCATGGTCGAGCGGGAGAAGACCGTGTTCGGCATGGAGCTGGTGCAGGACAGGGTACGCCGGGATGTGACCCAGACGGCGGTGAATTTCTCCGACCACAAGGTGCTCACGCCGGGCGCCACCGACACGGATGCCAGACAGGGGCTGAAGGACTGCATTTTCAACGCCCTGGTGTCGCATGCGCTGCAGCACATCGCCGACCTCAAGGCGCATAAACGCGATCTCCAGGACCAGCGCCGCATCCTTTATGGAAGACTGCGTGCGCGGCAGGCCTACAACGGCGGCCTGGATACGCTGCTGGCGAGCGCGTCTTCCGACCCGCCTGAGATCCTCGACATCGAGGAGAGGCTGGCCGACGCCGAACAGCGTCTCAGCCGGATACCCGCCGCCCGGGATGCGCCGCGCGATTATCTGCACGAGGTCAAGGCCATCCTGGAGCGACCCGAGGACTTCATCCGCCTCAGGCGCGTATCGTTCCGGCTGACCCGGATGAGCATCAAGGCCGCGGCGAATTGCGCGGAACCCGCACATTCCGTCGAGCTCGCGGAAATCTCTGTCGCCAATGTGCTGAAGCGCGTCGTCGTCATCGTCTGCTATCCGCGTTCAGAGATGCTGCCACCGAAGGGGCCCCTCCGGCTGCTGTGAGCGGCCGGCTCAATCCCGCTCCGTGACTTTGCCGCGCAGCGCCTTGAGGGCGCCGCGCCTGCTTTTCTGCTCGAGGCGCCGGGCTCGGGACGCCCGGGTGGGTCTGGTGGGGACACGTTGCTTGGGTACTAGCGTTGCGCGCCGGATCAGGTCGGCGAGCCGCTGCAGAGCCTCTTCGCGGTTCTTGTCCTGACTGCGATACCGCTGGGCCT
>JASFKW010000136.1:0-10632 GCA_050118435.1 Gammaproteobacteria bacterium
GGCGTTTTCTGCCAGTCACAAGGGCGGAGGATGACAGGGATGACTCTGGCGGAGCATTCAGCATGACGCTCCAGCGCCCGTTTCATCTCAATGTCGTAGCAGTAGTGAGAATGCAGAAAGTCTGAACTCACGAGCAGCAGCACGATGTCCTCCGACTCCAGTTGGTTGCTGATCTCTCGGTCGAATTCGTCACCTGGGCCGATCCGGCGGTCTTGCCAGATATCAATCACACCATCCCGTCGAAGAGCTGCAAGGTGCTTTCCCTCCTCTTTCCGCAGATCTTCATCTTGATGTGAGTACAACGTACGTTCGCCCATCAGTGTGGTCATTGCACAGCGCTCTTGCGCTGAGCTTCTTGACGCAGGTCAGCGCATAATTGGTTTGATTACATTAGGTTATCTACGATTCTATTTCGATTTATTGGACAGGGTGCCACGGCAGTAGCTTTGATGGTCGTACCTGTCGAAATCGCTTTTTATTGGAAATCGGTTGGAGCCAGAGGGCGAACGAATGATTGAAGACCGCTGGTTGTCGGTAGAGGAAATCGCGGCTTACCTCGGAGTCAAGCGCGACACCGTCTACAAGTGGATCGAGCGAAAGGCCATGCCGGCTCACAGGGTTGGCCGACTATGGAAATTTAGAAAAGACGAAGTCGACCAATGGGTCAGGCACGGCGACGCGAGCGAGGGCTAATGCGTGTGTTCAAGGTGACAGCAGAGGAAGAGCTGAAGGGTCGAATGACTGAAAAGCAGGGTGCGGATCGGTTTGTGATCGCAATATCCACGATGGCCATCAGCTTCGCAGGGGCAACTCTACGCGATTTTGTCCTTCTGTCGTTTCTGATCGTGTACTGGCGTACCTGCCCGGCGGGTGAGGATCATCCGCATCTGGCAACGGGAGGAGGATGCCAACTATGCGTCGCCTAACAGATCTTGACTCGTCCGAGTCCGTAACGACACGACCTTGGCACGTCCTGTCACAGGAGACGGCATTCAACGAGCTTGGCGCCGCTGCCACCGGTCTCGATACGGCCGAAGCCTCGCAGCGCATAGAACGGTACGGCCCCAACCGCTTGCCGGAGGCTCCGCCCCGCAGTCCGCTCATGCGCCTACTGGCGCAATTCCACAACCTCCTCATATATGTGCTGCTCGGCGCAGCGCTCATTGCAGGGGCAATGGGGCATTTGGTGGACACCATCGTCATCCTCGGCGTGGTGCTGGCAATGATCGGCCTGACTGCCTGGGCGAGACCGGCAATGCTGCCAGCCTGGGCCGGGAGAGGCGCATGCGCAATGAATCAATGCAGGGTAGCCGTGATAGCGTTGTGACTGGTACGAGGTCCGTGAATTCACATAGAGAAGAGTGACCAATATGAAACCCTTGATGGAGAAACACTGGCACCACCTGCCTCGGGACGAGGTGCTGGACCTGCTCGACACCGATGCGAAGAAAGGTCTGGACGGTTTCGAGGTCGAGGAGCGACAGCAGAACTTCGGCCCCAACGTTCTGACACAACGCAAGGGTAAGGGGCCACTGCTGCGTTTCCTGCTGCAGTTTCACCAGGCGCTGGTCTATATCCTGCTGGCCGCGGTCGTGATCAAACTCATGCTGGGCGCCTGGGTGGACGCAAGCGTGATTTTCGGCGTGGTCCTGCTCAATTCCATCATCGGCTTCGTGCAGGAAGGCAAGGCCCTGAGCGCACTGGCGGCGCTGGCGAGCGCGCTGACCACGGCTGCCACTGTGGTGCGCGCCGGCGAGAAGCATCGCATAGACGCCCGTGAACTGGTGCCCGGCGATATTGTTTTACTGGCCTCCGGCGACAAGGTACCGGCGGACCTGCGCCTGCTGCACGCCCGTAACCTGCAGATCGACGAATCCGCCTTGACCGGCGAGTCAGTGCCGGTGGAGAAGTGTTCGGGCGAACTGGCCCACGACGCCGTGCTGGCGGAGCGCGCCAACATGGCCTATTCCTCCACCCTGGTGACCTATGGCACCGGGGTCGGCGTAGTCACCGAAACCGGCGACAGCACCGAGATCGGCCGCATCTCCGAACTGATCGCCAGCGCCGAGGTGTTGGCCACGCCGCTGACCCGCAAGATCGCCCGCTTCAGCCATGTGCTGCTCTATGCCATCCTGGTCCTGGCTGGCCTGACCTTCGCCGTAGGCCTGTGGCACGGGGGCTCGGCGGTGGACATGTTCATGGCCGCCGTGGCGATGGCTGTCGCCATGATACCGGAAGGGCTACCCGCCGTACTGACCATCACCCTGGCCATCGGTGTAGCGCGCATGGCCAAACGCCACGCCATCATCCGCCATCTGCCTGCAGTCGAGACCCTCGGCAGCACCACCGTGATCTGCTCGGACAAGACTGGCACCCTGACCCGCAACGAGATGACGGTGCAGCGTCTCTGGGCGGGTGACGAAGCGGTCGAGGTCACCGGTGTGGGTTACACGCCGCAGGGCGAACTGTCGCACAACGGCCAGGCGCTGGTGCTCAGCGATCACACTGCTCTCTCGGAATTGCTACGTGCTGGCCTGCTGTGCAACGACGCGGTGCTGAAACAGGAGAATAGCGCCTGGAAGATAGAAGGTGACCCCACCGAGGCTGCACTGCTGGTAGCGGCCGGCAAGGCCGGGTTCGATGCGCAACGGACACATGAAGCATACCCCAGACTCGATGCGATTCCCTTCGAGTCCCAGCACCAGTACATGGCCACCCTGCATGGCGGTGACAACCCGGTGATCTATCTCAAGGGCTCGGTCGAGAGCCTGCTTGCCCGATGCGCCGATGTCCTGAGCGCCGACGGTGAGAGCCGGCCGCTGGACACTGCCGTGGTGCATGCCCAGGTCGAGGCAATGGCGCGTCAGGGCATGCGGGTGCTGGCGTTCGCCCGTCTCAGTGTTCACCCGGATACCACGGTAATCGATCACCCGCAGGTTGCCGGCGGCCTGACCTTTATCGGGCTGCAGGGCATGATCGACCCGCCGCGCGATGAGGCGATCCGCGCGGTCAACGCCTGTCAAGCGGCAGGCATCCAGATCAAGATGATCACCGGCGATCACGCCACAACGGCAGCCGCCATCGCGGGTCAGATCGGCCTGGGCGGCCCGCTGCCGGAAGGCCAGGTCCCGGACGTGCTAACCGGCCGCGAACTGGCGGCGCTCAGCGATGCCGAACTGATCGACGCTGCCGCCGATACCGAGGTGTTCGCCCGCGTTACGCCGGAGCAGAAGCTGCGCCTGGTGGAGGCCCTGCAGGCGCACGGCGAGGTGGCGGCCATGACCGGCGACGGGGTCAATGACGCCCCGGCCC
This sequence comes from Gammaproteobacteria bacterium, assembly GCA_050118435.1. Lineage (GTDB taxonomy): Bacteria > Pseudomonadota > Gammaproteobacteria > DSM-19610 > DSM-19610 > Thiogranum. The sequence continues at coordinate 3,313 of JASFKW010000136.1, forward strand.
TGCGCCGCGCCGATATCGGCGTGGCCATGGGCATCAACGGCACCGAGGTGTCGAAGGAGGCCGCCGACATGGTGCTGACCGACGACAACTTCGCCACCATCGAAGCGGCGGTGGAGGAAGGCCGCGGCGTGTTCGCCAACCTGATCAAGTTCATTACCTGGATCCTGCCGACCAACGCCGGCCAGGGATTGGTGATCATCGTCGCGGTGATGGCGGCCCAGCCGTTGCCGGTGCTGCCGGTGCAGGCGCTGTGGATCAACATGACGACCGCCGTGCTGCTCGGCCTCGCCCTGGCCTTCGAGCCCAGGGAGCCGGGCATCATGCGCCGCCCGCCGCGCCGGCCGGACGCGCCTATCCTCAGCGGCGAGCTGGTTTTCCGCATCCTGCTGGTGGGACTGCTGCTGCTGATCGGCGGATTCGGCCTGTTCGAGTGGGCCTTGTATCGGGGCGCCAGCGAAGCCGAGGCGCGCACTATCGCGGTCAATGTGTTTGCCGTGGGGCAGTCATTCTACCTGCTCAACTGCCGCTCGCTGCGCTTCTCGATGTTTCGCCTCGGTTTGTTCAGCAACCCGTGGATCTGGGCCGGTATCGCCGCCATGATAGCGGCGCAACTGGTGTTCACCTATCTGCCGGTGATGAACTGGCTGTTCCATACCGCGCCGATCGGCTGGATGGACTGGCTGCACATCGTGTTGGTCGGACTGGTGATCTATCTGGTCATCGGTGCGGAAAAGGCCTGGCGGCTGCGCCGCGAGGCGGGAGACCGTGAAACATGAAATGGTCTATGTGTCGTTCATGGAACGGTATCCTCGATTCCCGGCCGGTGGACTTCGTACACGGCGTGGAAATCATTGCGCTGGGCGTGGCGCTTTTTATGATTCTTGAACTGGAAAAACTCGCACTGCGCAAGTGGCGCAGGAAGCATGATGGCAGCCGCGGCTGTCCGGGTCGGAGCGAGGCCAAATCGTGACTGTGTTCCCAGACGTCTTCATCGAAATGGCGGTGCTGCTGCTGTTTGCCGCTGCGGTGGGGGCTCTGGGCGTACGCTTGCGCCAACCCTTGATCGTCGCCTTTATCGCTGTGGGAATACTAGTTGGCCCGTCGGTGCTCGGTTGGGTCAGTGCGAACGACCAGATCGATTTGCTGGCAAAGTTCGGGATCACGCTGTTGCTGTTCGTCGTCGGTTTGAAACTGGACCTGCACATTATCCGCACCATGGGGCCGGTCGCCCTGGCGACGGGGCTTGGTCAGGTGATATTCACCAGCGTGGTCGGCTACCTGATCGGTTACGCCTTTGGCATGACACCAGTTACGGCCCTGTACGTAGCGGTCGCGTTGACGTTCTCCAGCACCGTCATCATTGTCAAACTGCTTTCCGACAAGCGCGAGGTGGATACGCTGCACGGTCGTATCGCCCTGGGTTTCCTGATCGTGCAGGATCTGGTCGTCGTGTTGGTCATGATTGGTCTCAATGCCCTGGGTGCAACCGGCGAAGTCTCTTTGACGCAGGCGGCATTCGCCGTGCTGGTCAAGGGTGTGGGGTTTATTCTGTTGGTCGGGTTGGCTATGCGGTACCTATTACCGCGGCTGCTCCACATGCTATCACGCTCCCAGGAATTGCTGGTGTTGTTCGGCATCGCCTGGGGGCTGGCGCTGGCGGCGCTCGGGGTGATGCTCGGATTCAGTAAAGAGGTGGGCGCCTTTGTCGCGGGCGTGTCACTGGCCTCCACGCCTTACCGGGATGCGCTTGGCGCGCGCCTGACGAGTGTGCGCGATTTCTTACTGCTGTTCTTCTTTCTCGACCTGGGGGCGCAACTCGACCTGGGGCTGCTGGGTGCCCAGCTGGTGGAGTCACTGGTGTTCTCCTTGTTCGTCTTGATCGGCAATCCTCTGATTGTCATGGTCATCATGGGAGTGCTGGGATACCGCAGTCGTACCGGGTTTCTGGCCGGCCTCACGGTGGCGCAGATCAGCGAGTTCTCCTTGATCCTGGGGGCGCTGGGCCTGAGCCTCGGCCATATCAGCGCTGAGACCATGGGCCTGATAATCCTGGTCGGCTTGATCACCATCAGCGCCTCTACCTACATGATTGTCTATTCGCATCCACTGTATGAACGCCTGGCGCCCTGGCTTGGGGTCTTCGAACGCCGACAACCTCATCGGGAGGCCGTGCAGGAAAGCGTGCCGGATGATGCGGTGCCGCTGGTCGTGCTGTTCGGTCTGGGCCGTTATGGCAATGGTATTGCCCGGACGTTGCGTGAGAGAGGCTGGCGGGTGCTCGGTGTCGATTTCAACCCGGACCTGGTTCGCGCAGACGACGCCATGGGGCACCCGGTCATGTTCGGGGATGCCGAAGATCCCGAGTACATCGCAACGTTGCCGCTTGGACGAACACATTGGGTAGTGAGTACAGCGCGTGAACGCCACATCAATCTATCGCTTATCCACTCGTTGCGCAGTCTCGGATACCGCGGCCGGATCGCCATTACGGCGCAAGCGCCGGATGATGCGGCCAGACTGGAACATGCGGGCGCCGATCTGATTCTGGTGCCGTATGCGGACGCCGCCCGCGAGGCGGCTGATCGCATCATGGGGCAGGAATCTGGGCGGCAATCGTTACAGAAGGTTCAATGACCTTGAAGCAGGATAAAAGTGCATGAAAATGTTGAATCGAGTAATCGACGGGCCAACAGTTGTGTCGCGGGTTCTGCTGTTTTCAATCATTTGGTGGGCGCTCACCGATGGTACGGCCGGGTCCTGGTGGATCGGCGTGCCTGCGGTGGCATGTACGTCGATCGTGAGCGTCGCACTGGTACCACCTGTAGGTCTTGTCTGGCGGGAAGTTATGGGATTTGTACCCTTCTTCCTTTGGCATTCGCTGAAAGGGGGCGCGGATGTGGCGTGGCGGGCGTTTCATCCGCGTATGCCAATCACGCCGGAACTTATTGAGTACCCGCTTCGACTGCCGCCAGGCCTGCCAAGGGTGATCCTGGTCAATACGGTGAGCTTGCTGCCGGGCACGCTAAGCGCGGAACTGGTTGGCCAAGTATTGAGAGTTCATGTACTGGATAGTTTGGGAGACTTCCTGGCTGAACTGGAGGCTTTGGAAAAACGCGTGAGGCGTATGTGGAGACGCACCACTGATGACTTCCCACGGAGGTGAATGAGATGCAACGATTCAAAAAGATTCTTTGTGTAATGGAACACGGGGAGGCCAGCAAACCCGCATTGGAAAGGGCGGTGGCACTGGCCGAGAACAACCAGGCTGAACTGATGGTGGTGGATGTGATTCCACGCTTGCCGGCCGGTATCGGTATGCCCGATGGCGGTCCGATCTCTCGAGACCTCCAGGCGGCAATGGTTAGCGAGCATGAAGCGCGGATAGTGGCCCTTGTTGAACCATACCTTCAACGACTTGATATCCAGCACAAGGTGTTGCTGGGCACATCCTTTCTCGAGGTCATCCGAGCGGTATTGTGCAACGGCCATGACCTGGTGATCAAGTGTCCCGAATCACCGAGTTGGCTGGACCACTTTTTCTCCGGTGACGACATGCATCTGTTGCGTAAGTGCCCCTGCCCCGTCTGGCTCATCAAACCTGAGGCGCCCAGATCCTATAAACGCATCCTGGCAGCCGTGGATGTGGATGAATCATATTTGCCAACTGAGCTGGCGACACGGCGCGCATTGAACGTTCAAATTCTGGAAATGGCAGCCTCCCTGGCGCTTTCGGAGTTCGCCGATCTGCATGTTGTGCATGTTTGGGATTCGATTTACGAATCAATCAGCGGTTTTGCTTTTTTCCCAGAAATATCGCCTGAGAAAGAGTCCTTAAATATCGAACAAGAGCGGAGACAGCATCAACAGTGGCTGGACACATTTTTACGCAACAGTGGGAACAAAGCGACGCGGGACGCCCTGGGTTACCTCAAACCCCAAACCCACCTGATGAAAGGGGGAGCCAGGAAGGAAATTCCAATGCTGGCCAAACGCCTGCAGATCGACTGCATTGTCATGGGTACCGTGGCAAGAACCGGCGTCAGGGGCTTCATCATGGGCAACACCGCCGAGACCGTTCTTGAGCAAATCGATTGTTCGGTACTAGCAATTAAACCACAAGGTTTCGTCACGCCGGTTACGCCGGCAGAGTGATGACTGAATGTGAAAAGAGGTGAATGAGATGAAGCGATTCAAGAATATTCTTTGCGTGATGGAGGTGGAGGGCGCATACCAATCTGCCCTGGAGCGCGCCATGGCGCTGGCAGAGAACAATCAAGCCACTGTCACGGTCGCTACCGTAACTGAACGCCTGAAGCTGAGTCGCGGCATGCCTCGGGGCGGATCGGTTCCGCCTGATCTGCAGGCCAGAGTAACAGCCGCCCAGACCCAGTGGTTGGAAAGCCTGGTCGAGCCTTACCGCGAGCGCATCGAAGTCAACACACTGGTACTGACGGGCACCCCGTTCCTGGAAATCATTCGCGACGTGTTGCGCAACGGACGTGACCTGGTGATCAAGTGCCCCGAATCGCCGGACTGGCTGGATCGCCTTTTCAGTGGTGACGATATGCACCTGCTGCGCAAGTGTCCCTGCCCGGTCTGGCTGGTCAAGCCCGAGACAAGCGCATCCTACCAGCGCATCCTGGCGGCGGTCGATGTGGGCGACAGCTATCCGCCCGAGGAACTGGAGACGCGCCAGGCATTAAATGGCACGCTCATGGAATTGGCCGGTTCTTTGGCTGTGTCGGAATTTGCTGAGCTACACGTTGTACATGCTTGGCATGCTTTCGCTGAGAGTTCTCTGCGTCACAGTGCATTCATGAGTCAGCCGGAAGACGAGGTCAACGCTTATGTCGAAGAGGTTCAGCGGCATCATGCCCAGCGCCTGGATGAGCTGATGCGTGAGACAGGCGCGAAACTGGGATCGGATGCCATGGAGTACTTGAAACCCCAGCTCCATCTGTTGAAGGGATCGGCGCGCCAGGAAATCCCGGCACTGGCCAAGCGCCTGCGGGTCGATTGCATCGTCATGGGGACGGTGGCGCGTACCGGCGTTCGGGGATTCTTCATAGGGAATACTGCGGAGACGATTCTCGAGCAGATCGATTGTTCGGTGCTGGCGATCAAGCCGCCCAGCTTCGTGACACCGGTTGCGCTGGAAGACTGACCCGCTATGCAGATGCTGACTCTCGCACTGGCGCTGTTTCTCATGCTGAATCTCGGCGCCGGCATGTGGCGGGTGCTGCGCGGTCCGACCGCCGCTGATCGCATGCTGGCCGCGCAGTTATTCGGCACCACCGCGGTGGCGATATTGTTGTTGCTGGCCGAGACGTCGGGCGGTGCGGCACTGCGCGACGTGGCGCTGGTGTTCGCCCTGCTCGCGGCGGTAACCGCAGTGGCGTTCGTGCGCCGCGCGTGGACCGACCGGGAGGATGAGATTGGCACCGAGTGAGTACCTTTCCGCAGCGCTGCTGATGATCGGAGGTCTGTTCTTCCTGGCCGGTACTCTCGGCTTGCTGCGTTTTCCCGATGTCTACACCCGGCTGCATGCGCTGACCAAGGCCGACAACGTGGGTCTGGGCCTAATCGTGACCGGACTCGCGCTGCAGGCGGCGTCCTGGACCATCGCTATCAAACTTGTATTTATCTGGCTGCTGGTGTTGCTCGCCGGGGCGAGCGTGGCGTACCTGGTGGCCAGCAGCGCACTTCGTAAGGGGATTCGGTTATGGAAGCGATGACCCTGCTGGAACGGGCCTTCGACCTCTTGATCGGTCTTGGCTTGTTGTGGCTTGCCTGGCGGGCTCTGGCCTGTCCCGATCTGTTCAAAGCCATTGTGCTGTTCATTGCCTTTGGCCTTTTCATGGCAATGGTCTGGGTGCGGCTGGCGGCGCCGGATGTCGCGCTGGCCGAAGCCGCAATCGGCGCGGGTCTCACCGGCGCATTGCTGATGGCGGCGCTGGCCCGGTTGGGGAATGAATGACATGAAATGGCGTCGTTGGCTGTTGTTGCCCTTGATGCTGGCGCTTGCAGCGGGTCTCGGTTACACCGTGCTGTCCTTACCGGACCAGGCCCACGGTCTCCAGGGCGCGGTGGCCGATCAGCTGGAAAAGAGCGGCGTCAGCAATCCAGTGACCGCTGTACTGCTCAACTTTCGTGGTTATGACACCCTGCTAGAGATGGTGGTGCTCACATTGGCGCTGCTGGGTGTCTGGTCATTTGACGCTTTACCAGCGGCCCGCACGGAGCCCGCTCCCGGACCGGTGCTGGAAACGCTGACACGCTTTTTAGTACCGGTATTGGTTTTGGTGGCGGCCTATTTGCTTTGGGCTGGCGCCCATGCACCGGGGGGAGCGTTTCAGGCCGGGGCGGTCCTGGGGGCGGCCGGGGTGTTGTGGATTTTGTCCTACGGGCGACTCCAACACGGCTTTGCACGACGATTGTTGCGCGTTGCACTGGTGGCTGGCGTGGCCGCGTTCTTGGCGGTTGCCGTTCTGACGCTGCAAACCGGGCAACAACTGCTGGAATATCCCCCAGCGCAGGCAGGCAGCCTGATTTTACTCATCGAGGCCGTAGCGACTGTTTCCATTGGGGTGACACTGGCCACGCTATTTCTGGGCACTGAGCCAACGGACAAGGAATAACGATGAGTGTCCCGTTTCTGTACGCCTTGGTGGGTATCGGCCTGTTTTGTCTTGGCTTCCATGCCCTGATCGTGCACGACCATCTGTTGCGCAAGATCCTGGCCATCAATGTGATGGGTAGCGGTGTCTTCCTGGTGTTGGTGGCGCTGGCAAGACGGGGCGGGGACTCACCACCGGACCCGGTGCCCCACGCCATGGTGATTACCGGCATTGTGGTGGCCGTCTCGGCCACGGCCCTGGCACTCCGTTTGATGCTCAAGGTGAAAGCGGCTACGGGAAGAGCGGAGCTGGCTGATATGGACGGGAATTAGCGTACATGGAGGTGCTGTTTTCTGAGATCGCCTGGGGACCTGTGCTGATCCTGTTGCCCTTGGCAGGAGGGATCGCCTGTTTCCTGTTCCCGGCCAGAGCGAAAACATTGGGACTGCTTACGGCGGCGCTGGTGGGATTGGCCGTCGTGGGCTTGGGCTGGCAACTTCTGGGCCACGGTGTTTACCACCATGCGGTCGGTGGTTGGGGCGCGCCGCTGGGCATCGAATTGTATGTCGACGGCCTGAGTATGCTGATGTTGGCCATGACGGCGCTTGTCGGGTTCGGGATCAGCCTGTACTCCACCGGCTATTTCAAGCCTGCGCGCTCGTCCGGTTTTGGCCGTTATGGTTGTTACTGCTCGGTGCGCTGA
>JASFKW010000137.1:0-10583 GCA_050118435.1 Gammaproteobacteria bacterium
CTCCATTACGAATGTATTTTCGAGCGCCCTGTATCGATACGGCCATAGTGCGCTGAGTGCAACCCTGTTGCGGTTGAACAAGCACGGAGAGGAACTTCCACAAGGCCATTTGCAGTTGCGTGATGCGTTCTTTTCACCTCATCGCATCACGGAAGAGGGCGGTATTGAGCCCGTGTTGCGCGGATTCGCGACTCAGGCTTGTGAGCAAGTCGACGTATTCCTCGTTGACGATGTACGCAATTTCATGTTCGGTGAACCTGGTTCGGGTGGCTTTGACCTGGCCGCACTGAATATCCAGCGTGGACGTGACCATGGCTTGCCGAGCTACAATGAGTCTCGCATAGGTTTTGGCTTGCAGCCGGCCCTTGCTTTTTCAGACATCACCACGAATCCCGCAATTCAGGAACGCCTCGCGACTGCTTACGCGGACGTGGATGACATCGATGTATGGGTTGGCGCACTTGCCGAGGATCATCTTGCCGGTGCGATGGTTGGTGAGCTGATGTTTTTTGCGATGAAGGAGCAATTTGAAGCACTGCGCGACGGTGACAGGTTTTGGTATGAACGCCTCCTGAATCCTAGGGAACTGCAGGCAGTAAACCGGTCGAGGCTTGCAAACATAATCCAAAGGAATACGAGTATTGGTCATGAGATCGGTAAAGACGTGTTTCGAGTACTCGGCCATGATAGATGGCGAACAGCTCACTGAGCCAGAGCTCAGTCCACATTAGCGATCCGGCTCTTCGGGACCATCCGCAGTCGCTTTCCGGTTCTCACCTTCGAACAGCCATGGGATCCGGCAGCTCTCCGAGGCGCACGAGACTATGAATAGCGTGATATGTGCTCGGGGGCGTCGTACCGAGCCCGGGTCTGGGACCGAAGCCGCCATTGACAGAAACATACAGCGAACCGATGAACGTATAGGCTTTGTCTGAATCGATCTCGTCCAGCCGCGAAAGCGTGGCGAGCGCATTCAGAGTGGCGGCCATTGCCTCGATACTGGGCAGCAACCTGTATTGCCGGTCTTCGACCAGGCCCGAATAGCGGGTATCCTTGAGGTAGTCGATGATCTCTCTTTCGGCCTGATCCGTCAGAGTCCCGAGACTTTTCAACACCCGCACCGCCATGTAAGTCGATTGCGGCGTGGAGGCTCCGCCTTCCACCCGCGTGAACCCCCTACCTTCCTCACGGTAGCGCTGAATGAAGGCCGTCGTTTTTGCACTGTCGAGCGCGCCCAGAGCGCCCAGCAGCCGCAGACTCTCAACGCCATAGTAGGTCGTCGCCAGATTCGCCCGATCGCCCTCTCTCGGGGTGGCTGCGATGCCGCCATCCGGCTGCGCCCGGGCAACCACAAAATCGGCGGCTGACCTGCCCCGGATGGCCTTCGCTTCGCCCAGCAGATCGAGTGCGGCGAGTGCGTACCAGGTGTAGATCACGCTCGCCGTGCGTGCGTGTGCCGGCGAGGGCGTGAAGCCGCCATCGGGCTGCTGGCACTCTGCGACATATTCGGTGATCAATTTGCGTCTTTCTGGCGTAATAGGCTGGCCGAGCGCGCGCGCCATGTAAACGTGGTAGTACGCAAAGGTCACGGATTCGGGGAAGCTCGGCCGCGTCGCCCAGCGTTCGACGAGCGCGCCGGTCAGCTGCAGGTCGATCTGGTCCCGTGCTCCGCCGTCTTCTTCAGCTGCGCTCTGTACGACACCTGAAAGCAGGGCCAGAGGCATGAGCAGGGATATCAGCCAGCGTTTGCCCATGAGAGCGTTTCTCCGATGTCATCGGTAACAGTCGCTGCCACCACGCACCTGAAGTGCATCGACCACGGCCAGGAAACCGGGGGAGGGGCAGACTCCCCTCCCCCATGGTGCCTCAGCCGCTCGTGAGCCTGGTTTCGGTCAGTGCCCCGGCTTGCTGTAACTGTCCTTCTTGTTGGTATGACAGGTCGAGCACTTGCCGATGGGGCTGGCCAACCCCTGCAGGGCAAGGTTTTGCACATTGTCCTTGGCCAGGGTCGACGGATTGAGGGCATGCGGCGCACCGTGGCAGGTCGAGCACAGGATCGCGTCGTTCTTGTGCGACATGCTCTTCAGGAAAGAACCGCCGAAGACATGATGCAAGTTGCCGTTCTCCCCGGTCGCGCTGTGGCAATCCTGGCACATGGGCAGCGTTGCCTCGGACCAGGGGTTGGCGAGCTGGCCTTCGGCCACCCGCTGATTCAGATCGCCGTGACAATCCGTGCACCATACCTCATGGTTGTCCTGTCCGATCGTCTTGCCCGTGTGGTGGCCGCGGTAGCACATGACCTCGTTGCTCGGATGGCACTCGTAGCAATCGGTTGCCAGATCCGGGTTGTAACTCAACACGGCGCTGCTCTCGACGTGCCAACGGTGCAGGACATCCGAGAAGCTGTATTGCGACACGGGCAGACCCGAATAGCCAAGCGGGCTGGATTCACCCATGGCCGGATCCCAGTGGCACACGGAGCACCGGACCGGCCCGGTCTCACCGTCACCGTCCGGGTCGAGCAGGGCGAAGTTGATGCCGCTGTCACGCTCGTGCAGTTGCCCCATGAGCGCAAAGGAGTTGTCTGGGTTGGGATCCATGCCGTTGTCGGCGGTGAGTTGCAGGTGGCAGCTGCAGCAGCCGCCGAAAGAGACCGGCACGGTCGCGCTGGTCGAAGCCAGCAGCGCGCCGGACGACTGCTCGTAGACCTTCACCTCGGCGGTCAGGTAGGGGTTGCGGTCCGGTCCACCGAGCGGGTCGACCATAATCTTTTCCTGGTTGCTTGAATTGTGTGCATCCGGGAAAGCCGGCACGCCAACGACTTCCCACCAGCCCTCAGGCTGGGCATCCATTTCGCCCGCCAGCATTGCGCCGGTCAGACCCTGGATGGCGCCTTGCGCATTTCTGGCCGAACCGAAGCCGTACTTCGGCATCATGTCCATCCACGCCGAAAAGTAGAGGTCGGTGCTGAGGTCTGTTTTCGAAGGATCATCCGCTTTGTAAGGGTTGAAATCGTCGTAGTTCTCGAGGATGTCATACTCAACGCGAATGTCGGTCGGATCTGAGAGAACCACCGGGCTCTGTCCGCCGCGCTCGATCACCTGGGCGCGCAGCGTATTGAAGGGAGGCAGCAGGAGCATCTTTTCGGCCCCCGGGCAGGCACAATGCATGCCGAGGTCGTTCGTCGCCATGACAATCACGTCCCGGTTGCTGCTGACCGCGCAGTCGGAGTCACCGCTGTCAGTGGCCCCGTCACAGTCGTTGTCAACGCCATCCGAGCAGCTGACCTCCGGGTTCTCGGTCACGGTGCAGGCTGCATCCTCACATGATCCGGTGTTGGGGTTGCCCTGCCATTCGCAGGCGGCATCCGCATTGCAGGTTCCCTTGTCCTGATAGTCCGCACAGGCGCTGCCGGTCGCACAGTCCGGATCGTCCCCGTCGACCAGCGTGTCGCAGTCGTTGTCGAGGCCATCCGAGCAGCTGGCCTCAGGGTCTTCGGTTACCGTACAGGTCCCGCACCCGCCGGGCGGCTCTGGCGCACACTCACCACAGGAGTTCAGCTCCCAGACGCTGGCGTCACCGTCGTCGCAGTCTCGATTCGAGCTGTAGCCATCTCCGTCATTATCCACGGGTTTTGCCGCCTCCACCGCAGACGACCCGAGTCCCAGAATGCAGACGGCGCTCCACGCAATTACCGCAAATTTGTTCATCGCTCCGCTCCATGTGCAAAACATGCACGGTCATTCGGATTACGAATAAGGGAGATGCCTATGAATTGCCGTTCGCCGCGATCGCCCGCGGTACTCAATGGCTACGCGACAGCACCCCCAACCAGATACTGCTTATATTCGATCATTAGTAATTTATAAATTAATTACCATGATCTGGATCAAATCAAACAGCAGGCGTGTGCTTTCGCGTATGGCGCGAGGCCGGATAGACCCCAAAATGAGATATCTCGGGCGGCGTCCGAAGAACCGGCTCCGCATTTGTTTCAAGTGTTCTGTGAACCCGTCGGGATCGGGTCCCCACCCCGCCTTCCAGCCCGCTGCCTTGTGCTGCACCGGCAGGCACTGTAGATTATCAGCCCGCCAACAGAACGGCATCCACCATGGCTGACTCTCCTCTCGACCGTCTCCACCGGCTGCCCTGCGACTCGAAGGTGCTCTACACCATGACCCTGCTGGTGCTGGGCGTCGGGTACCTGTTCGCGATGATGCAGGTCTTCGAGGTCCACGCCGGTCGCGACGGCAAGCCCGGCCTTTCGACGACCGACCTGGTCATCGCCTACAGCGGCAGTCACGCCGACACCCGCCTCGAGGCTGCGCTGAAGGGCCCCATGAGAGACCGGCTCACGGCGGAGGAGCGGGAGGTGATTTTTGACTGGATAAATACCGGGGGCAGGGCCATTTATCGGGGCGGCGGCCGGGAAGCATATGAACAGATCGTCAAACCGATCATCGAGAAACGCTGCATCGCCTGCCACGGTGGGCACAACCCGCACATACCCAATCTCTCTACATTCGAGGGTGTATCCAGCGTCGTGGAAAAAGACACGGGTATGGATATCTTCCGCCTGATCCGCGTGTCGCACATTCACCTGTTCGGCCTGACGTTCATCTTCTTCGTTATCAGCGCCATCTTCGTCAGGGCCCGGGTCTCTCCCCTCTGGCTCAAGTGCACGATCATCGCCACGCCGTTCGTCACCATCCTGCTGGACATCGCCTCCTGGTATCTGACGAAGCTCTATACCGGCTTTGCCTGGGTGGTGATGATCGGGGGCATCCTGATGGGACTGACCTTCGCCGCCCAGTGGCTCGTGTCCATGTATCAGCTGTGGCTCTACCGGGAGCTGCCGTAACCGGCGGTGCGCGAGCGAGCGCAGCGTCCGACTCGGCCCCTGGTTTTTTCAGCTCTTCGGGCACCGTTCGCCGCCCGATCGCCATGGCGCGCACCCGATTGTCTTGACTGCGGCGCCCCGCTACCGGCTCGCCGACAAGGCTGCCTGCATGCGCTTCGCAATACAGTACAGCGATTCGACGTCGTCGCCCGTTTCGCCGCCAGTCACCAGAGGCTCGAAATAGATCAGGCCGTGACCGCGCCTCAAGGTTATTGACAGAGCGTGCCGTGCCTTGCATGAATCCGCGGCGTGCTTTGCCATCTCTGTCACATCCGGATCGGGCGATTCTGAGCCGCGCAGCCTCTCGGTCGCCCGCCTGTATCTGTCCATAACGAAAAACACGTCGTGTGCAGCCGGGATATCGAACAGGGCCGCAATGCGCGCAAAGTGCGCGGATCTCGCCTGGCCGTGACGGTTGAGGTCGAGCAGCTCCACGGCCCGAAACAGCCGGAGCGAGCCGGCGTCGACGAGACTTGATAGCTGTCCGAAGCTCCGTACCAGACCCTCCTCCTCGAGTGAAAAGCTGCGATCGAGCGTCTCCTGCAGCTCGCCTGTGCGCTCCGGCCTGAGAGTCAAGCCGTGCGCGTGCGCAAACCCTTCCATCAGTTTCCTGCGCCGCCGCGTGTACCAGATCAGATAGAGCCCGACCGCGAGAAACAGCGGCACAAGAATCCAGGCGGCGAGTGCGCCGGAGCTGTCGTTCATAGGTGTCCTCTGATGGATCGAGATGTCAGGGCCGGTCTCAGTGCCCCGCCGGTGGCGTCCTCAACTGCCGGCGCGCTGCACGAAGCTCCGCCACCGCCGACGCAATCACGCGGATCGCCGAGCGCACCAGCAGCCACAATAGCCCGATCGCCACCAGAATGTCAGGCCAGCCCGAGCCCGTGAGCCAGACCGCCCCGGCTGCGAGAAGAACCGAAGCATTAGAGGCAATGTCGTTTCGCGAGCATTCCCAGACCGAGCTCATATTGACATCTTCGTGCCGGTGCCTTTGGAGCAGATACAAACACACGGCGTTTGCGCCGAGCCCGAGCAGGCTGAACGCCCCCATCACCTCGAAGACCGGGGTACTCGGGACAAAAAACCTGTAACCGATCTGGCCCGCCACCACACAGGCCGCCAACAGGATCAAAACGCCCTTGAACAAGGCCACTCTGGCCTTCACGGCGCCGCTCCTGGACACGGCGTACAGGCTCATTCCATAGGTCAGCGCATCGCCCAGATTGTCCAGGCTGTCAGCGAGCAGAGCCGTTGATTTTCCGTAGAGCGCCGCCGCCGCAACCACCAGGAACATGACGGCATTGATGGCCAGGACGATCTGCAGTGTTCCCCGCTGCTTCTCACGCAGCGCGTCTATGGAGCAACTGGAATCGCAACAACCACTCATATCCTCGGCCTCACCAGGTAACCCTTATTGACCGGTGTGCTACCTGAAGCGTTCATGTAAGTTCTTCCAGCCCATGCAGTCGCAAGAACGTCAGCTTGTACCAGAGTGCCCACGCTGAAAGGCGATCTCGCCGCCCACGACGTGGAATAACCTGCGGCCCCGCAGGCCGTTGTGATCATGCCACTCCAGAATGGCCCACCCCCGTCCTGAAAGATCTGCTCGACGATGCCGACCATTTCACCTCTACAAAGCTCTGCGGTAAACATCCCTCGCATGGTGTCGCGTCTGACAACCAGCTACTCGGGCACCTGGTGGTTGACCGCGTCACGCCTGTAGAAGCGCGCAAGCGCCTTTGCGTCGCGCCGATTGAACGCATCGACCCAGAGCTCAACGAGCTCGTGCGGTCTCCTTTATACACCAACCCGCATCGACAAACCTCCGAAAGCATATCCTTCTCCAAATTGCTCCACACTCGAAATCGCAAAGACGCCCTATCGGCCCTGATGAAGGTGCGGATCGGTCGACCCCGCCCATACGTTACAGTCTTGCCCGCGGGGCGCTCCTACCGGAACACCTTCCCTGCTATGCTCTGCCCATGGAAAATCCGGTCCCACACACCCTGAAGCTGCGGCGTGTCGCCATCGACACCTATAAGGAGAACGTCGCCTACCTGCACCGCGACTGTCACGTGTATCGAAGCGAAGGCTTCCAGGCGCTGACCAAGGTGGAGGTCAGCGGCGAGGGCAGCGTCCGGCCGGTGCTGGCGGTGCTGAATGTGGTCGATGACGAGACCATCACCACGCCCGACCAGCTCGGGCTGAGCGAGCAGGCTTTCGACCAGCTGGGCCTGCCCGAGGGCGCGGCGGCCAGCGTCTCGCATGCCAAGCCGCCGGCGTCGTTGCACGCGGTGCACCGCAAGATCGCGGGGCAGCGGCTCGATTATGCCGATTACGAGGGCATCTCGCTGGACATCGTGGCCCACCGTTATTCCAAGATCGAAATGGCGGCCTTCCTTGTGGCCTGCAGCGAGACCGGCATGGAGCGCGACGAGGTGCTGTACCTGACCCGCGCCATGGCCGCGAGCGGCGAGCGGCTCGACTGGGAGGAGCCATTGGTCGCCGACAAGCACTGCATCGGCGGCATTCCGGGCAACCGCACCAGCATGCTCGTGGTGCCCATTGTCGCGGCTCACGGCATGTTCATTCCCAAGACCTCGAGCCGCGCCATCACCTCGCCGGCGGGCACCGCGGACACCATGGAGGTGCTGGCGCGGGTGGAGCTGCCGCTCGACCGGCTGGATGAGATCGTGCGCCGCCAGCGCGGCTGCCTGGCCTGGGGTGGCACCGCGCGGCTGGCACCGGTCGACGATATCCTCATCTCGGTGGAGCGGCCCCTGTCCATGGACTCCCCCGGGCAGCTCGTCGCGTCCATCCTGGCCAAGAAGCTCGCCGCCGGAGCGACGCACCTGCTGATCGACATTCCCGTGGGGCCGACCGCCAAGGTGCACCAGCAGAGGGATGCGCTGCGGCTGCGCAAGCTGTTCGAATTCGTCGGCGACCGCGTCGGTCTGCACCTGGAGGCGATGATCACCGACGGCCGCCAGCCCATCGGGCGCGGCATCGGTCCGGTGCTGGAGGCGCGCGACGTAATGCAGGTGCTGGAGAACGATCCGAGTCAGCCGCGCGACCTGCGCGAGCAGGCGCTGCGGCTGTCGAGCCGCATCCTGGAGTTCGACCCCGACGTGCGCGGCGGCCAGGGCTACATCCTGGCGCGCGACATCCTGGAGTCGGGCCGGGCGCTGGAGAAAATGCAGGCCATCATCGAGGCCCAGGGCGTCAGCGAAGCGTCCCGCGAGCCCGGCCGGCTGCGCAACACCGTCGATGCCGACCGGGACGCGAAAGTCGCGGCCATCGACAACCGGCAGATGGCGCGGATCGCACGCCTGGCCGGCGCCCCCATGGACAAGGGCGCGGGCGTGGACCTGTACAAGAAGGTCGGCGACAGCGTCGAGCGCGGCGAAGCACTGTACGCCATTCACGCCGAGTTCGATGCTGACTTCGCCTTCGCCCGCGAGGCGGCCGCGCAGAACAGCGGCTTCACACTGACGCCCTGAGGGTACGAGACGGCGCACGATGAAGGCACACAGCAACAAGGCGATGCTGCTGGGCTTTCCCGAATACCGGGAGCCCGCGCGGCGGCTGGCGGACAAAGCCGGTCTCACCTATGCCGACGTGAAGATTCATGTGTTTCCGGACGGTGAGAGCCGGGTGAGCCTGCCGCCCGAGCTGCCGAAGCGCGTGGTGCTGTGCCGCAGCCTGCACCGGCCCAACGCCAAGCTCATCGAGCTGGAGATTGCCGCTACGGCGGCGCTGCAGCTCGGCGCCCGGGAGCTGACCCTGGTGGCGCCCTACCTCTGCTACATGCGCCAGGACGCCGCTTTCCATCCCGGCGAGGCGGTCAGTCAGCGCATCATCGGTGAGCTGCTGGCGCGGCGCTTCGACACCCTGATCACGGTCGATCCCCACCTGCACCGCACCCGGCGGCTGAAAGACGCGGTGCCGGCGCGCCGCACCGTGGCGCTGTCGGCCGCCGAAGCCATGGCGGCCTGGCTGGCCCGGCGCCACGAGAATCCGCTGCTGATCGGGCCGGATGCGGAATCGGAGCAATGGGTCGCCGGTATCGCGGCGCCTGGTGGTCTCGAGTACGGCGTGGGCCACAAGCAGCGTCTCGGTGATCGCGAGGTGCGCATCCATCTCCCGGACCTGCCCTTCGAGAACCGACACCTGGTGCTGGTGGACGACGTGGCCAGCAGCGGGAACACGCTGGCCGAAGCCGCGCGGCAGCTGAATGCCTTTCAGCCCGCTTCGATCTCGGTGCTGGTGAGCCACGCGCTGTTCGTGGACGACGCCCTGGCACGGCTGCAGGCGGCCGGTGTGGGTAAGATCTGCAGCACCGACAGCATCCCGCACGAGAGCAACCGGATTCACCTGGACGGGCTGATCGCCGAAATACTCGCTACCTGAATCACGATTCGCCGTGGTCTTGCGAACACGCGTTTCGGAGATGGCTTGCTCGTTGTGCGCGTCGCAGCCCGGCGATGTCCGGGTTCAGCGGCAGCCTTTCGGAGATTGCCTCGTCGCTGCGCTCCTCGCCGTGACGGGAGTGTTGCGATCAGGACGACGGAGTCAACGAAGCCGGGGCGCAGCGCTCAGCGGCTGGTCAGCTTCAGCTCGATGCGCCGGTTGCGGCGATAGGCCTCTTCGCTGTCACCGGGATCGATGGGGTGGTACTGGGCGAAGCCGGCGGCAACCAGGTTCTCGGGCGGGATGCCCTTGTCGATGAGGTATTTCACGATGCTGGTCGCGCGCGCAGAGGACAGCTCCCAGTTCGAGGCGAAGACCCGGTGAATGGGACGCTTGTCGGTGTGGCCGTCGACCCGAAGCACCCAGTCAAGATCGTCGGGGATCTGCTTGGTGATCTTGGCCAGCTCCTCGGCCACGGTCTCGATCTCGCGGCGTCCCTCGGCGTCGAGCTCCGCGGATGCCGAGGAGAACAGCACCTCGGAGGGCAACACGAAGCGGTCGCCTTCGATGCGCACGTCCGGGTTGTCCTTGAGCGCCTCGCGCAGCTTGCCGAAGAACTCGGAGCGGTAGCGGGCCAGCTCTTCGACCTTCTTGGCCAGCGCGACATTGAGGCGCCGCCCCAGATCCTCGATCACCACCTTCTGCTCCGCCACCTGGGATTCGGAGGCTTCGAGCGCCGCGCTCAGCTGCGCCAGCTGGTCGTTGAGCGCCGCCAGCTGGCCCTCCAGCTCGTTGACCTGGGCCTGGGCCTTCTCGGTGAGCTGCTCCTGTTCCTCGGTCGCCTGGCGGCTGGCCGCGAGGCCCCGCTGCAGCTCATCGCGCTGCCCGCTCAGCTCGTCACGCGCCGTCTCGAGCTCGGCCACGGTCCTGCGCTGGCGCGCCAGGTCCTGCTCGGCCTCCGAGAGCCGGGCGCGTGCCGCCTCCAGATCGCTGCGCAGGTTGCGAGCGCGTGCGTCCGCCTCCTCTGCGCGCGCGGTCATCGCCTGAAGACGGGTGCTGACCTCATCGCGCTCGGTCGTCATGGCCGCAAGGTTTGCGCTCAGGCTCGACACCTGGCTCTCCAGCGCCGCCTTCTCCTTGCGCTCCAGCGACAGCACGTCGGCGAGCTCGGCGATGCGCGTGCGCAGGATGTCCAGGGCGCGGTCGCGCCCGACCAGGGCGTCGGTGAGCAGGAACTGACCCACCGAGAACAGCAGCAGCAGGAAGATCACCA
>JASFKW010000138.1:0-10578 GCA_050118435.1 Gammaproteobacteria bacterium
TACCCCCGGCCTCCAGGTGCGCGGCAACGGCATCAAAGGCCTGCTCCGAGGTCAAGCCGTCGAAGACACCGGAATGCCTCAGGACGCCTTTCTCGGTAAAGGCCTCCCGATCCAGGTCGGCGGCGCCCGGGTCGTCACGCGGATAGATCACCTGGCGGATGGGCAGCCCATACTGGGTTGCGAACTCATAATCGCGCTGATCGTGCGCGGGCACCGCCATCACCGCCCCGGCACCGTATTCCATCAGCACGAAGTTGGCGCTCCACACCGGCAGCCGCTCGCCGCTGACGGGATGGATCACCCTGATGCCGGTATCGACCCCCTGCTTCTCCAGCGTCGCCATGTCGGCCTCGGCGACCCTCGTGTGGGTGCATTCTTCGATGAACGCGCCGAGATCGGCGTTGTCCTGTGCCGCCTGCTTCGCCAGCGGATGCCCCGGCGCGACGGCGACGTAGGTCACCCCCATCAGCGTATCCGGCCGGGTGGTGAACACGGTAAGCGACTCGGGCTGACCCTCGACGTCGAAGCGCAGCTCCACGCCTTCGGAACGACCGATCCAGTTGCGCTGCATGGTGCGCACCTGCTCCGGCCAGCCCTCGAGCCGATCCAGATCGTCGAGCAACTCCTGGGCGTAGTCGGTGATCTTGAGAAACCACTGCGGGATGGCCCGCCGCTCGACCGGTGCACCGGAACGCCAGCCTCTGCCGTCGATCACCTGCTCATTGGCGAGCACGGTCTGATCGATCGGATCCCAGTTCACCACGGCGGTCTTCTTGTACACCAGCCTCTTTTCAAAAAGCCGGATAAAGAACCACTGCTCCCAGCGGTAATAGGCAGGATCACAGGTCGCCAGCTCCCGCTGCCAGTCATAGGCGAAGCCGAGTCGCTTGAGCTGGCCGCGCATGTAGTCGATATTTTCGTAGGTCCACTGCGCCGGCGGTACCCTATTGTCGATGGCGGCGTTTTCGGCCGGGAGACCAAAGGCATCCCAACCCATCGGCTGGAGGACATTTTTGCCGCGCATGCGCTGGTAGCGCGCGATCACGTCGCCGATGGTGTAGTTGCGCACGTGCCCCATGTGCAACCGTCCGCTGGGATAGGGGAACATCGACAGGCAGTAATATTTCTCGCGGGACGGATCCTCGAGGGCGCGGAAGCTGGCCTGCTCTTCCCACTGCCGCTGGATGCGCACCTCTATTTTCTGGGGATCGTAGTGTTCTTCCATCCCGGTTGCCCGTATGACAATTCAAAGCGGCAAGAATACCGTACCCCGTGCCGGCCGAACAACACGGGTTGGGCGCTTCAGCAGCCTGTTATTCCATCACAAATGCTCACCAGGGCATGGGCCGCGCGCTTCGCTGCGGGTCTTCCCGGACTCGACCTCCCGATCACCGGCGAACACCGGCAAGCGACGCCCGTCAAGCCTGACAGGCAGTCGCTCTCGCCTGCCTCTGATGCAGCCTCGGGCTCAGGTTGTTCTAGACTTAGCCGGTAAATCGTTGCCCTGGAGATGAAGATGACCGGACCCGCGACTGACAGACTGGTGAAAGCCTATGAGCGGATGATGGAGCGCCTGCGTCGAGCAGCCGATGAGGCGGAATCCAGGACGCTGCCGAGCCTTCGCCACAGTCTGGAAAAGGCCCGCGAAACGGCTGTGGAGCTCGAGGAGCTGAGCCGTGACGAAGCGGAAAAGGTCAGCTACTACGTGAAGCGGGACCTTCGGGACGTCGGGCGCCACCTGGCGGAGACCGGCGACGAGCTCAGCGACTGGCTGCGCTTTGACATCAGTCGCATCGAGAACGGCCTGCTGGATCTGTTCGCACAGGTGGCGGACCGGACCCGCCTCGAGTGGCTGGAGCTGCAGAACGAGCTGCGCCGGGACCCGCCTTATCACAGCGGCGAGATCACCGGTCCGGGCACCCTGTACTGCAGCGCCTGCAACGCAGCGCTGCACTTCCATCAGACCGCCCGCATCCCCGTCTGTCCCCGGTGTGGGAACGAGAGCTTCCGACGCTGGCCAATCGCGAAGGGCTCCGACACCTGAGACCGCCTTGGCACCCGAGGCCCGATCGCGGTTCGGCATTTAACGAGCGGGGCGCGC
Organism: Gammaproteobacteria bacterium; assembly: GCA_050118435.1. GTDB lineage: Bacteria > Pseudomonadota > Gammaproteobacteria > DSM-19610 > DSM-19610 > Thiogranum. The sequence goes on from JASFKW010000138.1 coordinate 2,102, forward strand.
GAACGAGGCGGGCCCGGGCTCACACCGCTGGTGCACAATGATCGCGAGCACCAGGCGCGCGGTCGCCGCCGCCCGGGCATTCACCCTCTGTGCAGCCGAGCCAGGAGCATGAGCGCCGCCGCCACGACAACCACCGGCCAGTTGCCCCAGCGCACATAGGGTGTGGCACCGGTGCGCGGCTCGATGGTCGCCGAAACGGCTTCGGCGTGTGACTGGCGGGTGCGTGCCAGGAGCTGTCCGTCCGCATCGATAATTGCGGAAATGCCGGTATTGGTGGCGCGCAGCAGGGCACGCTCGGTCTCGCGCGCCCGCATGCGCGCCATTTCCAGGTGCTGGTGTGGTGCCAGCGAATCGCCGAACCAGGCGTCGTTGCTCACATTGACCAAAAAAGCGGCCTCGGGCAGGGCTCCGATCAGCTGCTCGCCGAACGCGACCTCGTAGCAGATCGAAGCGCCGAATGGATAGCCCGCCGCCGTCAGCAGCGGCTGTTGCGGGTCACCGCTGCTGAAATCGGCCTCCGGGACCGGCAGAAAATCGAGCGCCTCCGCCAGCCAGTCGCGCAGCGGCAGATATTCGCCGAAAGGAACCAGGTGCACCTTGTAATAGAAACGCCCGGGTTGCTGCAGGCTGATTACCGCATTGAAGTACCGCCAGCGGCTGCGATCCAGCACCGGAACGCCGGTGATCAGCGCCACCTCGTGACCTTTCAGCTCTTGGCGCAGCGGTCCCAGAAACTCCCCCTGAACCTCGTCGTAGAAGGCCGGGATCGCCGTCTCCGGCCACACCACGACATCGCTGTCGAGGTGCTCGCGGGTGAGCGCGACGTAGCGCTCCAGGGTTTCGCGCTGTTGCGCTGGCTGCCACTTGAGCTCCTGGGGAATGTTGCCCTGTACCAGTGTCGCCCGGAGGGGCGGGCCGGCCGGCTCACTCCAGTGCAGCTGGCTCAGCCCGGAACCGAGGATCCACAGCAGGACCAGAGCCGAGGCGCCACCCACGCGTGCGGCGCCTCGGCCGCGCAGCACCCATACCAGCAGTCCGGCACTCAGAGCGAGCAGCCAGCCCACCCCATACACACCGAGCAGCGGAGCAAAGCCGAGCAGCGGGCCGTCGACCTGACTGTACCCCACGTTCAGCCAGGGAAAACCGGTAAAAAACCAGGACCGCAGCCATTCGGTGAGCGCCCACGCGGCGGGAAACAGCAGCACCAGAAACCGCCCCGGCGTGTGGACGCCGGCGCGCGCCACGACCCACGCCATGACGGCGGGATACAGGGCCAGAAACGCGACCAGCAGGAGCATCACGGCCACCGCCAGCACCAGACCGGCCTGGCCATAGAGGTAAATGCTGATATAGACCCAGGATACGCCGACTCCGAACTGACCGAGCCCGAACAGCCAGCCGAGCCGCAAGGCGTCGCGGGGTGTGGCGCGCCACAGCAGCGCGGCCAGCACCGCCAGAGCGAGCAGCGTGAGCGGATACCAGCCGAACGGCGCGAGGCCGAGCGGAACAGCAGCGCCGGCCAACAGCGCGGCCAGCCCTTTGCGCAGAGCGCCCGGGACGGCGGGCATGCGGTCAGGCGTTGAGGCTGGGCGGGGCCGTTTCCGGCGCGCCCACCAGACTCACTTTCATGAGCCGGATGCGGCGGTTGTCCGCATTCAGGATCTTGAAGCTCATGTTCTCGATGATGACGGTCTCGCCGCGCTTGGGTAGCCTGCCAAGCTTGTGGGTGACCAGCCCGCCGATGGTGTCGAACTCCTCGTCGCTGAAGGCGGTGCCGAAGTATTCGTTGAAATCCTCGATCGGCGTCAGCGCCTTCACGGTGTAGCTGACATCGCTATACTTGCGGATGAAGGTCTCCTCGTCGACGTCGTGCTCGTCCTCGATCTCGCCGACAATCTGCTCCAGGACGTCCTCGATCGTTACCATACCGGCCACGCCCCCGTACTCGTCGACCACGATGGCCAGGTGGTTGCGGCTGGCACGGAATTCCTTCAGCAGCACGTTCAGACGCTTGCTTTCCGGTACGAACACCGCCGGTCGCAGCAGCTCGCGGACCGAAAAGCTCTCGGCGTCGCGCTTGGACGAATAGCGCAGCAAGTCCTTGGCCAGCAGCACGCCCACCACCTCGTCGCGGCTGTCGCCGATCACGGGAAAACGCGAATGTCCCGATTCAATGGCCACTGCGATCAGCTCTTCGGGATCGGCGTCCCGGTTGACCACGACCATCTGCGAGCGCGGGATCATGATGTCGCGCACCTGCATCTCCGCGACCTGCAGAACGCCTTCGATCATCGCCTGAGCGTCGACGTCGAACAGGCCACGACCCTGTGCATCCCGCAGCACATGGATGAGCTGCTCCCGATCCCTGGGCTCGCCCAGCAGGGCGTGGCTGAGCCGGTCTATCCAGGAGCGCTGCGCCGGGGCGCCGTTGGTTCGGTCTTCCTTCATGCTCTCCCTCAGATCGCCATGCCGTAGGGATCGGCAATTCCCATTTGGCCCAGTATTCGTGTTTCCAGCGACTCCATTCGGCGCGCCTCCGGCTCGCTCTGGTGGTCATAGCCACGCAGATGCAGGACGCCGTGCACCACCATATGCGCCCAGTGGTCGGTCACGGCCTTGCGCTGCTCGAGGGCCTCTCGCTTTACCACAGGCGCACAGATCACCAAATCGCCGAGATGATCCGACTCGACACCAGGCGGCGCCTCGAAGGGGAAGGAAAGCACATTGGTCGCCCGGTCCTTGCCACGAAACCGCCCGTTGAGTTCGCGGCTCTCGGCTTCGCCCACCAAGCGGATGACCAGCCCGAGCGGTTGCCCTTCCCCGTCCTGGAGCGCTGCACGGACCCAGCTGCGCAGCTGCTGGCGCGAGGGAAGCCCGATGGCCTCGACGGCGCACTGCACCTCCAGCTTCAGCCGCCGGGCCCCTTCAGTCTTCATTTGCGCTCTGTTCGAAACGCTCATATGCATGCAGGATCTTCTTTACCAGCGGGTGGCGCACCACGTCGCGCGCATCAAAATGAATAAAGCCGATGCCCTCGACCTGTTTCAGCACCTCGGCGACGTGCTTCAGGCCGGATTTGACCCCCTTGGGAAGGTCAATCTGCGTCACGTCACCCGTGATGACCGCGGTGGATCCGAAGCCGATACGCGTCAGGAACATTTTCATCTGCTCGACGGTGGTGTTCTGGGCCTCATCGAGGATCACGAAGGCGTCGTTCAGGGTGCGGCCACGCATGAAGGCCAGGGGTGCGATCTCGATTACGCCGCGCTCGATCAGCTTGCCCACCCGCTCGAAACCGAGCATCTCGAACAGGGCGTCGTACAGCGGCCGCAGATAGGGATCGACCTTCTGCGTCAGGTCTCCCGGCAGAAAACCGAGGCGCTCACCGGCTTCCACGGCGGGCCGCACCAGCACCAGCCGGCGCACGCCTTCGCGTTCCAGGGCCTGCACGGCACAGGCCACCGCCAGATAGGTCTTGCCGGTTCCGGCCGGCCCGATGCCGAAGTTGATATCCAGATCCAGGATGTGGCGGACATACGCCTGCTGGTGGCCCCCCCGCGGCTTGATCACCGCCCGCCGGGTGTGCACCAGAAGTGGCTTGTCGCCACCGCCCTCGTGCCGCGCCCCCGCCGCCTCCAGGCCCGTCTGCTGCAGGTACAGGTGTATGCGCTCCGGCGTCAGGGGAGCTTCCAGGGTGGCGTCGTAGAGGTCCTGCAGGACCTCCCCGGCGACGTGCGGCGCGCGATCCGCGCCGATGATCTGAAAGCGGTTGCCGCGGTTGCTGATCTCCACGTGCAGGCGTCGCTCGAGCTGGCGCAGGTGCTCGTCGAACTGCCCGCACAGGGAAGCCAGCCGCTGATTGTCGGCCGGTTGCAAAGTGAGCGTTACGGAGGCGGGTTCAGGATCCAAAGCAGTCGCTAAACGCCCGGCGTCAGGCCCAGCTCACAGCCTTATCGGCAAGTGCCGGATCGTCTACACCCAGCAGCTCGCCGCGCAGTGAATTTGGCAGGGCCTCGGTGATCCGCACCCTGACGAAACGGCCGATCAGCTCGCCGGTCGCGTCGAAATTGACGACGCGGTTATTCTCGGTGCGTCCGGTCATCTGCCCGCGGCTTTTGCGCGAAGGCCCTTCCACCAGAATGCGCTGCTCGCTGCCCACCATGGCGGCGCTGAAGGCCTCAGCCATGCCTCTGATGCGCGACTGGAGCCGCGCGAGCCGCCGCTTCTTGGTCTCCAGCGCCACATCGTCGGGCAGCCCGGCGGCCGGTGTGCCCGGTCGGCGGCTGTAGATGAAGCTGAACGAGTGGTCGAAACCCACCTCGTCGATGAGTCGCAACGTGGCTTCGAAGTCGGCCTCGGTTTCGCCGGGAAAGCCGACGATGAAATCCGAGGAAAGGCTGATGGCGGGACGCATTTCGCGCAGACGCCGAATCCTCGACTTGTATTCCAGCGCGGTGTGATTGCGTTTCATCGCCGCCAGGATCCGGTCCGAGCCGCTCTGCACCGGCAGGTGCAGGTGACTGACCAGCTCCGGCACCTCGCCGTACACGCGGATCAGGCTGTCGCTCATCTCCAGCGGGTGCGAGGTGGTATAGCGGATCCGGTCGATGCCCTCGACGGCCGCGACGTAGGTGATCAGCAGCGCCAGGTCAGCGCTGCCGCCGTCGGCCGTATCGCCCCGGTAGGCGTTGACGTTCTGGCCCAGCAGCGTGATTTCGCGCACCCCCTGGGCGGCCAGGCTGACCGCCTCGGCAATGACATCGTCGAAAGGCCGGCTGACCTCCTCTCCACGGGTGTAGGGAACCACGCAGAAAGAGCAATACTTGCTGCAGCCTTCCATGATGGACAGAAAGGCCGTTGGCCCTTCCGCATGCGGTTCCGGCAGGTGATCGAACTTCTCCATCTCGGGGAAGGACGTGTCCACCACGGGGCTGCGACAACTGCGGATCTGGCTGATCATCTCGGGCAGGCGGTGGAGCGTCTGGGGGCCGAATACCAGGTCCACATAGGGCGCGCGCCTGCGCAGCGCCTCGCCTTCCTGACTGGCCACACAGCCGCCCACGCCAATGATGAGCTCCGGGCGCTTTTCCTTGAGCGCCCGCCATTGGCCCAGCTGGGAAAACACCTTTTCCTGAGCCTTTTCCCGGATGGAGCAGGTGTTGAGCAGCAGCACGTCGGCGTCGTCGGCCGAGGCCGCCGGCTCCAGGCCGTGCTCCGCTGCGAGCACATCCGCCATCCTGGCAGAATCGTACTCGTTCATCTGGCACCCGTGGGTTTTGACAAAAACTCTTCCGGTCATCGGAGCGAAAACCGTTGTGGACAGCGGCTCAGGATCAGTGAAACAGGTCGATTATTGTACCGCGAAACAGGGGATGTTCAGCAAACGCTATTGTTAAGGAAACCGGATTGGTCCGTCATCACGGCCGACCCAGTGACCGGGCAATGTGTAACCGGTCAATTCTACTCCATCAAACGCCTTCGCCGCACTCGCCGTGGCACGGGCTTTTGACGCGACCCGAGCTCCGTGGAAATGGAAGCCGGCCTGTAAGCCGGGTTCTGTCGTGGACAGCCATTCATCTGGGATGCACGTCACCGTGCACCTCGAGCGACCTACCCGGGAACGGCGCGGGCCACGCCCATGTTCCCCTATTTGGTCTTGCTCCGGGTGGGGTTTACCCTGCCGCCGCTGTTGCCAGCGGCGCGGTGCGCTCTTACCACACCATTTCACCCTTGCCTGAGCCCGAAGGCCATCGGCGGTATCTTTTCTGTGGCACTTTCCGTAGGCTCGCGCCCCCCAGGCGTTACCTGGCACCCTGCCCTGCGGAGCCCGGACTTTCCTCCGTGACCGAAGTCACCGCGGCTGTCCGACCGGCTTCCAGGCTCAGTATAACGTTCTCCGGCCGATCATAAAAGCGACCGGAAAACCGTAAGTTGCCGGCCGGCTCGGCCTACCCTGGCCGCGCCGGCCGTGCGTTCCGCGGGATCAGCTCCAGCAGCCGGTGCCGACCGGCCGGGACCAGGGAAGCCTTGGCGTCAACGCGGGGTGGAACCCCGTCTGGCGCTGCGGTAGGTCGCCTTGCCCAGCCACTTGTTCAACAGGTTGTCGCGCTTGAGGAACGGAATGAAGGGCGGACGCCGGACACCCATTTTGCGGCGCAGAGCCAGCAGCTCCTTGTGCCGCGGGTCCACCTTCAGGCCGCGGGAGACTGCCTGGCAGGCCCGCTTGCGGTGGTGCAGTCTGAGCTCGGCGAGCGCCAGGTTCAGAAAAACCGCGGCGTGCACCGTCTCCAGCCCCGCCGCGTTGCGACACAGGTTCAGGCCACTCACATCGCCGGCGTAGATGAGCGACAGACCGTGACAGGAACGATACAGCTGCCGATAGACGTCCTCGCGTCCGGATATCCGCTCCGCCTGTCCAAAATGCGACGCAGCCGACTTCCACCGCCCCTTGTCGAAAAACGAGCGCCCCAGTCGATATTCTGTCCGCGCCTCGCGCATCCGTTCGTTGGCGCCGGGATAAAGCAGTTCGTCCATGTTGTTACCCTCGAAGCTTGGCTGTCCGGCACGGCCCTGTGCCGGGTGGTTGTAGCTCACTGTATCGACCCGTCGGATGGTGAGCTTAGGCGCCTCCGACAGGTTTGCGTATCCATCGCTCATCGGAGCCACCGGCTCAGCTGGTCTTCACCTCCTGATAGAACCTCAAAAGCCCGAGTGTAGACGCATCGTGTGCGCCCGCAACACCCGCGCGCTCCAACTCCGCCTCGATCGTTTTTGCCAGTGCCTTGCCGAGCTCGACACCCCACTGATCGAAGGAATTGACCCGCCAGATCACGCCCTGGACAAATATCTTGTGCTCATACAGAGCAATAAGCTTGCCCAGCAGGGACGGTGTCAGGCGCGGGTAGAGCAGCGAATTTGTCGGCCTGTTGCCCGGAAACACCTTGTGCGGCAACAGCTCCCGAATGCGCGCTTCCGGCAGACGCTGCCGCTCCAGCTCGCCGCGCGCCTCGGACTCCGTCCTGCCGAGCATCAACGCCTCGGTCTGGGCAACATAATTCGAGAACAGGATCCGCTGCTGGTCTGTCAGATCATGGTGCGCGTTCACGGCCATCAGGAAGTCGGCGGGTATCAGCCGCGTGCCCTGGTGAATCAGCTGGTAGAAGGCGTGCTGTCCGTTGGTACCCGGCTCGCCCCAGATGACCGGTCCCGTGTCGTAATCGACCAGCTCGCCCTCGCGCGTGATCCGTTTGCCGTTGCTCTCCATGTCGGCCTGCTGAAGATAGGCGGGCAGACGCTGCAGGTGCTCGTCGTAAGGCAGGACGGCGTGCGATTCCGCGCCGAAGAAGTTGGCGTACCAGATGCCGAGCATGGCCAGAATGACCGGCATGTTCCGTTCCAGCGGTGTGTTGCGGAAATGGCGGTCCATCTCGTGCGCGCCCGCCAGCAGCTCCTCGAACCTTTCCATGCCGATGTAGAGCGCGATCGACAGGCCGATCGCCGACCAGAGTGAGTAGCGACCGCCGACCCAGTCCCAGAATTCGAACATGTTTTCCGGGTCGATGCCGAATGCCCCTACCTCATCGCGGTTCGTGGAAATGGCCACGAAATGTTTTGCCACCGCGCCCGCATCACCGGCCGCGGCCAGCAGCCAGCGACGCGCCTGCCGCGCATTGGTCAGTGTCTCCTCGGTGGTGAAGGTCTTCGATGCAATCAGAAACAGTGTCGTTTCGGGATCGAGTCCGGCCAGGGTGTCGACGATCTGGCTTCCGTCGACGTTGGAAACGAAATGCACCCGCAGTGCGCCCGCATAGGGCCGCAGTGCCCTGGTCACCATGGCCGGTCCCAGGTCTGAGCCCCCGATGCCGATGTTGACCACATCCGTGACCGCCTTGCCGCTGTAGCCCTTCCAGGTCCCCGAACGCACCTCGCTGGTAAATGCACGCATTTTTTCCAGCACTCGGCTGATCTCCGGCATCACGTCGCGGTTATCCACATCAACCGGGGAATTGCCCCGATTGCGCAGCGCCGTATGCAGGACCGCGCGCCCTTCGGTGAAATTGATCCGCTCACCCCGGAACATGCGCTCGATCCAATCCGGCAATTCACTTTCCCGGGCCAGTGCGAACAACAGGCGCAGCGTCTCGTCGGTGATGCGGTTCTTTGAATAGTCCAGCAGCAGCTCGCCCTGGCGTAGCGAATAGCGCTCGAAACGCGTCGGGTCTGCGGCGAAAAGCTCGCGCATGTGCAGGTCGCGAACCTGCGCAAAGTGCTCCAGGAGTGCCTTCCAGGCGGGGAGTCGCTTCAACTTCGTCATCGCTGCAGTAGCCAAAAAGTCTCCGAATGACCCGCGTCGCGGGCTCAGCCTTCGTCGTCTTCGAGCATGTTGCGCCAACGCTGATCTTCACGCACGAAGAGGCGATCCGACTCGGCCGGCCCCCAGCTGCCCGCCGGGTAGGTCGGTATGAAATCACGCTCCA
>JASFKW010000139.1:0-10389 GCA_050118435.1 Gammaproteobacteria bacterium
TGGATGCTAGGCGGCCCATCCTGATCATGGCCGGCGGCACCGGAGGCCACGTGTTTCCTGCGCTGGCCGTGGCCGAACAGCTGCAGGCGCGCGGCTGGCCGGTGGCCTGGCTGGGTACGCGCGCCGGTCTGGAGTCCCGGGTGGTGCCGCCCGCCGGGATCCCGATGCACTGGGTCCGCGTGAGCGGGCTGCGGGGCAAGGGCAGGCTGCGGCAGCTGAGCGCGCCGTTTATGCTGGCCTGGGCGCTGGCTGAGGCGGGCTGGATCGTCGCGCGGCTGCGCCCCGCGGCGGTGCTCGGCATGGGCGGTTTCACTACCGGGCCCGGCGGCGCCGCAGCCTGGCTGATGCGCCGTCCTCTGGTGATCCACGAGCAGAACGCGATCGCAGGCCTGACCAACCGCCTGCTATCACGGCTGGCCAGCCTGGTGCTGGAAGCCTTTCCCGGCAGCCTGCCCGGCGCGCTGCACACCGGCAATCCGGTGCGGCGCGGTATTGCAGAACGCGAATTCCGCGAGCCGGATGTCGGCTTCCGGCGTCCCCGGTTGCTGGTGGTCGGCGGCAGCCTGGGCGCTGCCGCTCTCAACGCCCAGGTGCCGGCGGCGCTGTCGGGCATGGAGGAGGTGCTGCGGCCGGAGGTCTGGCATCAGACCGGTCTGCTTCATCTCGACGAGGCGCGCAAGGCGTATGACGAGGCGCGCGTTGCGGTGCGGCTGGATCCCTTCATCGACGACATGGGGGCCGCCTACCACTGGGCCGATCTGGTGTTGTGCCGGGCGGGGGCGCTGACCGTCGCCGAGCTCGCCGCGGTGGGCGTCGCCTCCATCCTGGTCCCTTATCCTCACGCGGTGGATGATCACCAGACCGCCAACGCGCGTTACCTGGTCGATGCCGGTGCCGCTGTTCTGCTGCCGCAGTCCGATATGACGCCACAGCGCCTGCGCGAGCACCTCGATCTCCTGCGCCAGCCCGAGCGTCTGATCGCCATGGCGCGCTGCGCGCGCGCTCGGGCCCAGCCCGACGCCGCCGCCCGGGTCGCCGACTGCTGTATCGGAGCCAGCGGCTGGAGGGAAGCGGCATGACGGTGACGCCACAACCGGCAAGCGTCAATCCCGACAGCATGAGGCGCATTCGTCGCGCCCATTTCGTCGGTGTCGGGGGCGCGGGCATGGGCGGCATTGCGGAAGTGATGCTGAACCTGGGCTATGAAGTCAGCGGCTCCGATCTGCGCGCCAACGCCGTGACGCGGCGCCTCGAGGCGCTGGGGGCGAAGGTCTGGCTCGGACATGCAGTGGAGCACCTGGCCGAATCCGATGTCGTGGTGATCTCCAGCGCGGTCAGCGATGACAACCCGGAGGTCGTCGCAGCGCGCGAGCGCCGCATCCCGGTGGTACCCCGCGCCGAGATGCTCGCCGAGATCATGCGCTTCCGTCATGGCATTGCCGTGGCTGGTACCCACGGCAAGACCACCACCACCAGCCTGGTGGCGAGCATCCTGGCGGACGCCGGACTGGATCCGACCTTCGTCATCGGCGGGCAGCTCAACAGCGCCAACAGCCACGCACGACTGGGCAGCGGCCGCTATCTGGTCGCCGAAGCGGATGAAAGCGACGCCTCGTTTCTCTACCTGCAGCCGATGCTTGCGGTGGTCACCAACATCGACGCCGACCACCTGTCAGCCTACGAAGGCGATTTCCAGCGCCTGCGCCAGACTTTTGTGGAGTTCCTGCATCACCTGCCCTTCTACGGCCTGGCGGTGGTGTGTCTGGATGATCCGACGCTGCGCGAGCTGTTGCCGGAGCTGACGCGCCAGGCGTTTACCTACGGCATCGAGTCGGAAGACGCGGATCTCCGGGCCGTGAAGCTGGAGCAGCGCGGCATGCAGATGCATTTTGAAATACGGGCGCGGGACCGCGCACCACTGCGGGTCGTGCTCAATCTGCCGGGCCGTCACAACGTGCTGAACGCGCTGGCTGCCGTGGCGGTGGCGCGCGAGCTTGGCATTTCCGATCCGATCATTCAGCACGCGCTGGAAACCTTCGCGGGGATCAGCCGACGTTTCGAGATTTACGATGAGATACCGGTTGCCGGCGGCTCGGCTCTGCTGATCGACGACTACGGGCACCATCCGAGCGAAATCGCGGCGACCCTGGAAGCCGCACGCCTGGGCTGGCCGGAGCGTCGGCTTGTGGTCGCGTTTGAGCCGCATCGCTATTCGCGCACCCACGATCTGCTGGATGACTTTTCCCAAGTGCTGGTGAATGCCGACGTGCTGCTGATCACGGAGGTTTATCCCGCCGGCGAAGAACCCATTATTGGCGCCGACGGCCGTGCCCTGTGTCGCGCCATTCGCGGCCGGGGCCGTGTTGACCCGGTGTTCGTCGAAGCGGTGGAGGAGCTGCCCGGGGTCCTGATCGACCTGCTGCAGCCGGGCGATCTGCTGCTGACCCTGGGTGCAGGCTCCATCGGTACCGTGGCCGCGAGTCTGCCCCAGACGCTGGCCAGACTGCAGGCGGGAGGTGACGCTTGAGCTCCAGCTCCAAGATTCGTTTTCACATGGGTTGCGGTGAGCCGCTGCAGAGTCGCTGGTGGGTCGCCCGGATGGCGCGAAACCAGATCACCACCGCGCAGGGTGCCAAGGAGACTCTGGTCCGGAGTGACAGCTGCATCTCTGCCCGCGGAGGTAAGAGCAAGTCATGATGGTGGCTCAGTCGATGTCTACGCTGCGCGGGGAGCTCAGGTTCGATGAGCCCATGTCGGCTCACACCACGTGGCGGGTCGGGGGGGCGGCCGATCGTTGCTACCGGCCGGCTGATCTTCAGGACCTGCAGCAGTTTCTCATGGGCCTGCCCTCCGGGGAGCCGATCCACTGGGTGGGCCTGGGCAGCAACCTGCTGGTGCGCGACGGCGGTATTCGGGGTACGGTGATCCTGCCTTTTGGCGGGTTGAGTCTTCTCGAGCGACTCGACGGCAACCGCGTACGTGCCGGCGCCGGTGTGGCTTGTGCCAAGGTGGCGCGCTTCACCGTGCGCACCGGGCTGACCGGTGCGGAATTTCTCGCCGGCATTCCCGGCACCATGGGGGGTGCGCTGGCCATGAATGCCGGCGCCTTCGGCGGTGAAACCTGGCCACTGGTGGCCCGTGTTCAGACAATCGACCGCAGCGGCGAGCTGCACGTGCGCATGCCCGAGCGCTACCAGGTCTCCTACCGCAGCGTGGCGGGCCCCGGGGACGAATGGTTCGTCGCCGTGGATCTGCAGCTGACTCCAGGTGACAGCGTGGCGGCGCAGGCGCGCGTTAAGCAGCTGCTGGAGCGGCGTGCCGCGACCCAGCCCACACAGCAGCCGAACTGCGGGTCGGTGTTTCGCAATCCGCCGCAGGATTTCGCGGCGCACCTGATCGAGGCCTGCGGGCTCAAGGGCGAGCGCATCGGCAACGCCCAGGTCTCCGAGAAGCACGCGAACTTCATTGTCAACCTCGGCCAGGCAAGGGCAGCCGACATCGAGGCCCTGATCCACTATGTCCAGGATCGGGTCAAGGACAAGCACGGTGTCCGGCTGCAGCCGGAGGTGCGCATCATCGGGGAGTTCGAGTGACCGCATCCGTCCAGAGCGCGCGGGCATTCGGCAGGGTCGCCGTGTTGATGGGGGGGCGCTCGGCGGAGCGCGAGATCTCGCTGCGCAGCGGCAAGGCGGTCCTGAGCGCGCTGCAGGCGCGGGATGTCCAGGCCGCACCCGTGGATGCAGGCGCAGATGATTTCGTGCAGCGGCTGATCGCCGGCGGTTTTCAGCGCGCTTTCATCGCCCTGCACGGTCGTGGGGGCGAAGATGGGGTGGTGCAGGGGCTGCTCGAAACGCTGGGCATGCCCTATACCGGTAGCGGTGTGCTGGGCTCGGCTTTGTCGATGGACAAGCTGCGCAGCAAGGAGCTGTGGACCGGCGCGGGACTGCCGACGCCGCCCTTTGCCGTGCTGCGGCGGGACACCGATCTCCGGGCAGCGGTGCACGAGCTCGGATGGCCTCTGATGCTCAAGCCCGTTCACGAGGGCTCCAGCATCGGCATGACAAAGGTGGAGCACCCTGGCCAGCTGCACGAGGCCTGGCAGGAGGCGAGCCGTTATGACGCCGACGTGCTGGCCGAACGCTGGGTCGAGGGGGCGGAGTACACGACGGCCATTGTTGGCGATACGACGTTGCCTCTGATACGTCTGGAGACGCCGCGCGGGTTCTATGACTACGAGGCGAAGTATCTCGCCGACAGCACGCGTTACCACTGCCCCTGCGGACTGGCTCGGGAACAGGAAGCACAGCTGCAGGAGCTGGCGATGGTGGCGTTCCGCGCTCTGAGCGCCAGTGGCTGGGGTCGGGTGGATTTTTTTCTGGATTCCGCGGGCCAACCCTGGCTGATTGAGGTGAACACGGTACCGGGCATGACCGATCACAGCCTGGTGCCGATGGCGGCAGAAGTACACGGATGGGACATGCCGGAGCTGGTATGGCGCATCCTCGAAACCAGCCTTGAAGGGTAACGGCGGCCATGGCAGGCAAACAGGCGCAGGCAAGACGCAAGCAGAAGGCACGCAGGCCGCTGTCGCACTGGCTGAAGCCGGCGCTGGCGTTGCTCACCATCACCGGCAGCGTTGGGGGTCTGACGCTGATGCTCAACTGGATGAAAGATCCGCACCACTGGCCGGTGCGCACGGTGCAGGTGGAAGGCCGCTTCGCGCATCTGCAGCGTGCCCGGTTAACGGACGCCGTAGCGCCGCTGGCCGAGCAGGGCTTCTTCGCCGCTCGGGTGGGTGAAATCCAGGAGCGGCTGCAGCAGATGCCCTGGGTCGAGGAGGCCGCGGTGCGGCGTGTGTGGCCGGACCGGCTGATGGTGCAGGTGCGCGAGCAGCAGCCGGTCGCCCACTGGGGGGAGCGTGGTCTGCTCAATCCCCGGGCCCAGGTGTTCGAGCCGGAGGAAGCGGCGGAGCTGCCGCACCTGCCGCACTTCGAGGGACCGGACGGGCACCAGCAGCGTGTGCTGGAGATGTACCAGAAGATGACCGGAATACTCCAGCCGCTGCAGCTTCGTGTAGACCGCCTGCGGCTCGATGCCCGGCGCACCTGGCGCGTGCATCTCAGCAACGGGCTGACCGTTGATGTAGGTAGAAACACGCCTGTGGAGCGCGTCGTGCGTTTCGTGCGCGTCTATCCGGCCATTCTCGCGTCGGGAGAGGGAAGAGCCGTTTCGGTGGATCTGCGTTACAGCAACGGCTTTGCGGTGCGCTGGCAGCGCGTGGACGACGAAGGGAAAAGTACCGGCTGACGTCGGATTTAAGGCATGACGAAGAAATCGGAAAAGAACATGATTGTCGGCCTGGATATCGGGACATCCAAGGTCGTGGCCATTGTCGGGGAGGTTTCGCCGCAGGGCGAGATCGAGATCATCGGCATCGGGTCCCACCCGTCCAAAGGGCTCAAAAAGGGCGTGGTCGTCAACATAGAATCGACCGTGCACTCGATCCAGCGGGCCGTGGAAGAGGCGGAGCTGATGGCGGGATGCCAGATCCATTCCGTATACGCGGGCATCGCGGGGAGTCACATTCGCAGTCTCAACTCCCACGGCATCGTCGCCATCCGGGACCGGGAGGTCACGCCGGGGGACGTGGAGCGCGTCATCGACGCCGCGCGCGCCGTGGCGATTCCAGCCGACCAGAAGATCCTGCACATCCTGCCCCAGGAATTCGTCATCGACGAACAGGATGGAATCCGCGAGCCGGTCGGGATGTGTGGCGTGCGTATGGAAGCCAAGGTGCACATGGTGACCGGGGCCGTCAGCGCGGCCCAGAACATCATCAAGTGCGTGCGCCGCTGCGGACTCGAGGTCGACGACATCATCCTCGAGCAGCTGGCGTCCAGTTACTCGGTGCTCACCGACGACGAGAAGGATCTGGGTGTGTGCCTGGTCGATATCGGCGGCGGCACCACCGATCTGGCGGTGTTTACCGAAGGATCGATTCGTCACACCGCGGTCATACCGATCGCCGGCGATCAGGTCACCAACGACATCGCGGTCGCGCTGCGCACGCCGACGCAGTACGCGGACGAAATCAAAATCAAATATGCCTGTGCGCTGACCCAGCTTGCGGCCAGCGACGAGAGTATCGAGGTGCCCAGTGTCGGCGAGCGGCCGTCACGGCGCCTGGCGCGGCAGACGCTGGCCGAAGTGGTCGAGCCCCGTTACGAGGAGCTCTTGACCCTGGTCCAGGCGGAGCTGCGGCGCAGTGGATTCGAAGATCTGATCGCCGCCGGCATCGTGTTGACCGGCGGCAGCTCGAAGATAGAGGGGCTGGTGGAGCTGGCGGAGGAAGTCTTCCACATGCCGGTGCGACTGGGAGTTCCACAGACGGTTGTCGGGCTGGCGGACGTGGTGCGTAACCCGATCTACGCGACGGGAGTAGGGTTGTTGTTGTTTGGTCACCAGAACCGTGCTCAGCGGGTGTTCGACGCCAATATCGGGCGCGGTGTGCGTGGCGTATGGGAACGGATGAAGAGTTGGTTTCAGGGTAATTTCTAATTAAACGAGCGCTGACCGAGAGAGGAGTAGTCATATGTTTGAGCTGATGGATTCGTACAGTCAGAACGCTGTCATCAAGGTGATCGGTGTCGGGGGCGGAGGCGGCAATGCCGTCCAGCACATGGTGGAGGCGAATATCGAGGGTGTGGAGTTCATCTGCGCCAACACCGACGCCCAGGCGTTGAGCGGGATGGGGTCGCGGACCACGCTGCAGCTGGGCAGCAGCATCACCAAGGGGCTGGGTGCGGGCGCCAATCCCGATGTCGGCCGCCAGGCGGCCATGGAGGACCGGGACCGTATCCAGGAGGTCATTGCCGGCTCCGACATGCTGTTTATCACCGCGGGTATGGGGGGCGGTACCGGAACTGGCGGCGCGCCGGTGGTCGCACAGGTGGCGAAGGAACTGGGGATACTGACCGTAGCCGTGGTGACCAAGCCGTTTCCCTTCGAAGGCGGGAAACGTGTGCAGGTGGCCGACCGGGGCCTCAGCGAGCTGGGCCAGTATGTCGATTCGCTGATTACCATCCCCAATGACAAGCTGCTCAAGGTGCTGGGCAAGGACGTCAGTCTGTTGAGCGCATTCAAGGCGGCCAACAATGTGCTGCAGGGGGCGGTGCAGGGCATCGCGGAACTGATCACGCGCCCGGGGCTCATCAACGTCGACTTTGCCGACGTGCGCACGGTGATGTCGGAAATGGGCATGGCGATGATGGGCTCAGGGGTATCCACCGGCCAGGACCGCGCGCGCGAGGCGGCCGAGGCGGCGGTGCACAGCCCGCTGCTGGAGGACATCAACCTGATGGGCGCACGCGGCATTCTGGTCAACGTCACCGCGGGCCTGGATCTGTCGATCGGCGAGTTCGAGGAAGTGGGCAATACCGTCAAGGAGTTTGCATCCAAGGATGCCACCGTGGTGGTGGGCACTGTCATCGACCCGGATCTGCACGACGATCTGCGCGTGACGGTGGTCGCCACCGGACTGGGGGGTGAGGCTCAGCAGATCGAAGACAAGCCGGTGCAGCTGGTTCACCGTAACCGCAAGGGCGAGGTGGACTACGCTGATCTGGAGCGTCCGGCGGTGATCCGCAAGCGTGCCTCGGGTGATTCGGCGCCGCCGCCGGCATCGAGTGATGACCTGGACTACCTCGATATTCCGGCATTTCTGCGCCGGCAGGCGGACTGACCGCATGGCGGGCTGAGGGAGCGCGGTGGTCCGGACCGCGACGAGCGGACTCCGGACGCCGCTCCCGTGACCGCTCGCCGGCGTCCAGGCGCAATGGATTTTGACGCCGGCGCGGCTGCTGGCATAATCGGCCCGACCGTCGTGGAGGAGTGGATGGGGGCCGGTGTGAAACCGGTCTGTCCGGATAAATCCGTTCGGGGCGACGTTCGCTCACCCCGGAGCGGCTGTGCGCCGCTGTGCGTAGAGCCTGCTGAGAAAATGATTCGCCAGAGAACGTTGAGAAATGCCATCCGGGCAAAGGGTGTCGGGCTGCACGGAGGACAGCAGGTCTATCTGACCCTGAAGCCTGCGCCGCCGCACAGCGGGATCGTGTTCCGGCGGGTCGATCTTGATCCGGCGGTGGCGATCCCGGCCCGTCTCGAGAACGTGGGGGCGACCTGCCTGTCCACCACGCTGCGCAGAGGCGAGGTTCGCATCGCCACCGTGGAACACCTGCTGTCTGCCTTTTCCGGCCTGGGCATCGACAACGCCATGGTTGATCTGACCGCCTCGGAAGTGCCGATTATGGACGGGAGTGCCGGTCCCTTCGTGTTCCTCATTCAGTCGGCGGGTGTGGAGGAGCAGCCTGCGCCGAAACGCTATCTGCGCATCCTGCGCGCGGTCGAAGTGAGAGAAGCGGACAAGTGGGCCCGATTCACGCCGTATCCGGGCTTCAAGGTGGGCTTCACCATCGAGTTCAACCACCCCCTGTTCCAAGGGCGGTCGCGTCGGGCAGAATTCGACTTTGCACGGATCTCCTTCGTGCGTGAAGTCAGCCGCGCCCGGACCTTCGGCTTCATGCGCGACATCGAATCGCTGCATGAGCGCAGGCTGGCGCTGGGCGGCAGTCTCGACAACGCCGTGATGCTCGATGACTACCGGGTGGTCAACGAAGACGGTCTGCGCTATCAGGACGAATTCGTCAAGCACAAGGTGCTCGACGCGGTGGGTGACCTCTACCTGCTCGGACACGGTCTGATCGGTGCCTTTACCGGCTACAAGTCGGGCCACGCGCTGAACAATCGCCTGCTGCGCAAGCTGGTCGAGCAGCGCGACGCGTGGGAAGTCGTCACCTTCGAGGACGACGCCGATACGCCTCAGTGGCTGCTGCGGCCGCGACTCGTATCTGGCTGAAAAATCAGCCAAACCTTCAGCATTCGCGGACCTTGGCCGCTAGACGGTATAAGGCCTCCTGAAGTCCTCGGTGCTCGATGTCCCGCGCGGTTCGGGCCAACAGGTCAGCGCTTTCCATCGAAAGCTTCGGTGGGGCGCGGCGCGGTCGATCCACTGCCGGGACCTCCGGCCGGGTGCGCACCCGGATCCCGCTCACGTCTAGGGAGGCGCGGGAGCGAAGCTCGCCGGCGAGCGCCCCCGCGGCGAAGCGCAGGCGCGCCGCCCAGGTCGCGGACGGGGCGGCGAGAATCAGGACCTTGTTTTCAAGGTTCACGACCCTGCAGTGGACGGCGAGGTCCTGGGGCAGCAGCTGCAGGACGGTGCGTTCGAGGCGCAGGAGCTTGCGGGCGCGCTCGAGCATCGGAGAAGCGGCATTCTCCAGGATTCGCGAACAGGAAGCGGCGTCTTTCCGGGACATGGGAGCTCAAAACGTTGATGTCGGGCTACGGTAAATGAAATTTCTGCTCTATACCACCGCCTCCGGTCGGGCGGGAAGCGTTCAGCTGAGCCGTCCCGGTCTCTGGATCGCCGTCCTGCTGGTCATGCTGACGGTAACCCTGGCCGCAGGCGCGGCCGGGTACCGACTGGCGTCCGACAACGGGGTGGCCGCCGGACCCACAGCCGATGAGGAACCATACTGGCTCGCCGCCCTGGAAGAGCAGAAGCAGGAGCTTGCGAAGGCGCGGGACGATGCTCGGAACCAGCTCGATGCGCTTGCGCTGCGGTTGGGGCAGATGCAGGCGCAAATGCTTCGTGTGGAAGCCATCGGGCAGCGGCTCGCGGATGCGACCGGGCTGGACAGCTCGGAGTTCGATTTTGACCGGCTCCCGGCTCAGGGCGGGCCGGCTGATGCGGACCCGGGTGAATCGCTGGCACCACCGGATTTCATGCAGGCGCTGGATGACCTGGCGGCGCAGATCGAAGACCGGACGCGGCAGCTGGAGGTGCTGGAACAGGTCGTGAGCGAGCAGAACCTGCGCCAGGCGGTTTCACCCTCGGGTCGACCGATCGCCAAAGGCTGGCTTTCTTCGTACTATGGCATGCGTAACGATCCTTTCAACGGTCGCAGAGAAATGCATAAAGGGATTGATTTTGCAGGGAAAGTTGGTGATGCCATCGTCGCCACGGCCGCCGGGGTCGTGAGCTGGGCGGGTAAGCGCTACGGCTACGGACGGCTGGTGGAGATCGCCCACGGCAACGGTTATTCCACCCGCTATGCGCACTGTGACGAGATTCTCGTGGAGATAGGTGACAGGGTCGAGCCCGGCCAGACCATCGCGTTCATGGGCTCGAGCGGGCGCTCGACCGGCCCTCACGTTCATTATGAGGTCCTGAAGGACGGCCGCCAGATCAACCCGACCAAATTTGTGCGTGCCGGTCGCTGACACTCACGGAGGCTTTTGTTAGTCTCTCGTGTACTGCGGGGACGGATTTAT
>JASFKW010000140.1:0-10270 GCA_050118435.1 Gammaproteobacteria bacterium
ATCGGCTTCCTGAGGAACGTTCTCGAGTTGTTCAACATCCGCTATAGCGTCAATCAGCGCGACCTTGACGCGATACCCCGAAAAGGTCCCGTCATCATCGTGGCGAATCACCCCTTCGGGGGTCTGAAAGGCGTGATACTTGCCCATTATCTGCTGCAGCAACGTCGGGATATCAGGTTCATGGCGAACTATATGTTGGAGCGGGTGCCGGAGCTTCGGAGTCTGTTTATCAGTGTTGATCCTTTCGGTGGTGCGTCTTCTCATGCCGTAAACCTAAGGTCCGTCCGGACGTCGGTGCAGTGGGTTCGTGCCGGCGGGGTACTGGTAGTGTATCCCTCCGGCGAAGTGTCGCACTGGCACTTGTCCAGAAAGCAGATAACAGACCCGCAGTGGAGCCCTTCCGTTGCCCGACTGGCCAGAACAACCGCAGCGACGGTGGTGCCGGTCTATTTTGAGGGATCCAACAGCCTGGGGTTTCAGTTGATGGGGTTGATGCACGCGAAAATGCGCACCATGCTGTTGCCCAGAGAGCTCTTGAACAAGAAGGCCAGGAACATAGAGCTCACCATCGGTAAGCCGATAAGGCCGAACCAGGTGCGGGCATTCGACAGTAACGCGGAACTGATACGCTATTTGCGTGTGCAGACCTATTCTCTGGCGAGATATACACGGCAAAACCCCCAGCCAGCAGAGGGCGAGCCAAGTGCACGCTGGCAGCCGGTCATGCCGGCGGTCGATGTCCATTTCCTTGCACAGGAGATTGATCGACTCCCTGATCATCAGAGGCTCGCGGAAAATGGCAGCTTTCTGGTGGCCTACGCGCGTTCGCAGCAGATCCCGCACGCGCTTCAGGAAATCGGGCGCCTGCGGGGAATCGCCTTCCGGGCAGGCGGCGAAGGGACCGGAGGTTCGAGTGATCTGGATCGCTTCGACACCTATTACACGCATCTCGTGCTCTGGGACAGGGATAACCGGCGGATTGCAGGCGGCTACCGGTTTGGGCTGTCTCAGGAGATCGTGCCGGAGCACGGCAAGAGAGGTTTCTATACGCAGCAGCTGTTCCGCTATCGGTCACGGCTGTTGCAGGGTCTCTCTCCCTGTATAGAGCTGGGACGTTCTTTCGTTGCTCTGGAATACCAGAAGAGCTACTCGCCGCTGATGCTGCTTTGGAAGGGTATTGGTGTCTTTGTCAGCAGACACCCTCAGTACCGCGTCCTGTTCGGTCCGGTCAGCATCAGTGCGGACTATCAGACATCTTCCCAGCAGCTGCTGGTGGACTTTCTGAAAGCCAACCGCTTCGAGGCGGAGCTATCCAGGTTCGTCAGGCCGAAAAAACCGTTCAAACGCAGCGCAAGACTGCGCTGGACCACAGAGGAAGTGTCGGAGATACGGAGTCTGGATCGCATCTCAGATATCGTGGCACAGATGGAATGCGACGACAAAGGCGTTCCCATTCTGCTGAAGCAGTACCTCAAGCTGGGTGGGCGCTTGCTTGGCTTCAACGTAGACCCCGAGTTCAATAATGCTCTTGACGGCCTGATCATGGTCGACCTGTGTCTCGCTGACCGCAAGACCCTGAACAAGTATATGGGAGAGGAAGGCGCGCAACGCTTTTTGAGTTACCAGGCCCGGTTGAATCCGGGTTGGAGAAAGGCCTCATAGGCAACTCGTGGCGCTCCGGCTGCCTGCCGCCATGGCCTTCAGCCTCGCGGCTAAAGGCTGATTCGCTCGCAATGCCGAATGTGTTCGCATTGATCGGGCGTTCCTTCGGAGGTCATGGCTGGCTCAGCGGGCAGTCTGGTCAAATCTGCGCGCGTTTACTATAAGAAAAAGAGAAAGCAGCTACCGAATCGATCGGCGTGCGAGACAGAAAAAGCAGTGAAGGCGCACCCTTGCCGTACATCGAGGAGCTCGCGGCATTGGTCCGGCGGGCGGGTATGTCGGCGCGGCTGGAGACGTTGCAATGGATCGACGTAAAGGGATGCAGACTGCCCATCAAGTTTGTATCCATGGGCAGCGACGAGCCGGCGGCGCCCGCACTGGGCCTGTTCGGTGGCGTGCACGGTGTCGAGCGTATCGGCAGCGACGTCGTGCTGGCCTACATGCGAACGCTGATCGAAGGGCTGACCTGGTCGCCTGCATTGCAGGAGCTGTTTAAAGGGCTGCACCTGGTAATTATGCCGATGGTCAATCCCGGCGGCCTTCTAGAGGGCACTCGTTGCAATCCCAACGGCGTCGATCTGATGCGCAACGCGCCGATCGATGCCAGGGAGCGAGTGGCATTTCTCGCAGGCGGGCAGCGCATTAGCCCAAGTCTGCCCTGGTACCGGGGCCGACCAGATATGCCCATGGAGGTGGAGGCCAAGGCGCTGTGCCGGGTCGTGGAGGAACACCTTTTCAAGCGTCCCTTCAGTGTCGCGCTGGACTGCCATTCGGGGTGCGGACTGAGGGACCGCATATGGTTTCCGTATGCTTATACCAGCAGTCCCTTGCCACACCTGGCCGATGTAAGGTCCATCAAGAAGATTTTTTCGCGCACTTACCCGAACCACCTGTATTACCGCATGGAGCCTCAGTCGCTGAGCTACCGGGCCCACGGCGACCTTTGGGATTACCTCTACGATAAGGCGCTGTCGCTGGGGGAGGGCGACTTCCTTCCCCTGACGCTGGAGATGGGCTCCTGGGAATGGGTCCGGAAGAACCCGCGGCAGCTGCTCAAGGGCGGCGGAATCCTCAATCCACTGTTGCCCCACCGGCATCGACGCATTCTCAGGCGTCATCTGCTGCTGATTGATTTTCTGTTGCGGGCCGTGCATGGGCACCAGGCCTGGCGTCCGGTCGGCGCGCAACGCGAGGCGCTGGAAAGAGTAGGCAGGCGCCGCTGGTATGGCGACTGAGGCTGCGGACGGGGTGCTGTTGCGTGGCCTGGCCCGCGAACACCGCCACTGGGGGGCGTTTCCCGCTTGTCTGAAGGCAAATCTTCACGCCCGTACTGTCTTGCTACCGGATCTTCCCGGCCGTGGCCGTCGTCACCGCGAAACCTACCCGGTAGACATGCGGGACCTTACAGCGTCGGTTCGCGCCGAGGTGATGACTCAGCGTCGAAGCGGCCCATTGTATCTGCTCGGGCTTTCGCTGGGCGCCATGGTGGCGCTCGAGTGGGTGAGCCGCTACCCTGCGGAGTGTGCCGGTGCGGTAGTCATGAACACCAGTCTGGCGAGAGTCAGCCCCTTCTACCATCGACTGCAACCACAGATCTACTGGCGATTCCTGAGCGGCGTGATGCCGGGCGGGAATCTGCGGCGGCGAGAAGCTACAATTCTCGATCTGATCTCCAACCGGGCGGCGGATCGCGCAAAGACCCTCGAGGAGTGGGTCGCCTATGCCCGGGATACGCCGGTGTCGGGGAGCAACGTCCTGCGGCAGCTGGTAGCGGCGATGCGTTATCTAGGCCCCCGCGAGCGACCTGCCGTGCCGCTGCTGGTGTTGAGCGGCATGGGCGATCGTCTGGTCAGCCCGCTCTGCTCGGCGCGCATCGCGGGCCGATGGAGCCTGCCGCTGCGCAGCCATCCGACCGCAGGACACGATCTCACCCTCGATGCCGCGGACTGGGTCTGTGAACAGGTCGGTCTGTGGCTGCAGGGAACCGATACGTCGCCCGGCGGTTCGGATCTGGCGGCTCGATAAGTCCCCCACAGCCTCGCCCCGGGACGCCAGTCTCCCGCGCGGGCAGCTGGCACTTGACGGGACGGCCACGCGTTCCGGCCCATCGGTGGGCGCGACCTGGTTCCCCTGCCGGGAATAACCGGCTTACCGGAAACGGTCAAGGGTCCAAGGCCGAGGAAATCCAAGACGCCCCCGCTGGGCGCAGCATCCGTCGCGGAATTCTCGGCTTGATGGCAAATACCGGTGTGAGGGCAGGACCAGCCGTTGCAAGAGCCGCCGCGAGTAAGAGAGGCCTCAGCGCGCGTCGGCCACGCCAATACCCTGCATACTGCCGATAGCGGTCGGCTCGACGGCGGTCAGAGAGATGCTGGTTTGCGAAAGGAATTGTGAGCGAGTGACATGTGCCGGCGGACTCGCTGTCCACCGGCACATGGCTTCCTGCGCGAACGTTGGGTCGTCACCACGACCCTGTTCGTCCTAATCGCGTTATCTCACTGCTCCAAGAAGATGATCTGACCACCCTGGACGAGATCCTCATCGGCAATGACACCGTCTCGGATGCTGTGGGCCTGAACCACACCCATCAGCAAGGTATCATCCGCATCATCGGATTTGAACAGCCTGGTCACATCGATGATGCCCGAACTCTCCCAGTCACCCAGATCATCTGGATCACCGTCGGTGCTGCCCTCGGGCGCAACAGCAGCACGGTTCATCTCGGTAATACGCGAGAAGTCCCCGCTGGCTGGACTCAACTTCCAGATGGAGGTCTCGACCCCGCTCTCATCACCGAACCCATCGACCGAACGATCCTCCTGGACATAGATTGCACCGTCGTCGGCCCAGGTCAGGTTGTCGGGACTGCGAATCCCCATATCCGGGATGGGTAAGGCATCGGCGTCGTGAAGAATCTTGATATCCGCCGTCAAGGCAGGCACATCAACATCGACCTGGTACACCGTGCCCCAGCTGTCCGCGGGGAAGAGACTGCTACGGCCGGTAGAGGCGAACGCAACCGAAGTCGGATTCGCAGGGTCATTGTGCAGGTCCTCCGGGCGTGCGAATTGGAAGCACCCGGCAGCCTCTGTCTGCCAGTCGAGGTTATCCTGTTTCGCATAGCCTAGCCCGTCCCAGCCGGGCTCGCCAGCCATGCTGGGATCGTAGTTAACCAACTCGACGAAGTAACCACTGGTCTCGTTGAAGAAACCATTGAATTCTGCTGGAGTGCCGATCCCGTCGTCGTCCGCCTTCCAGCAATACAGCGCACCCACGGCCAGACCGTTGCGGTCGAGGAAGCTGCCGTCACCCGTGGCGGCTTTCTCGCCGACATACAGGTACAAGGGGGCTCCCTCGCGGTCGTCACCGCCCAACAGCGCGACGGTGCCCTCTGAGCCAGAGTCGATCGGCGACCAGCTCTCCCAGGCGCCAATGCCCATGGCGGGGACCGCCCAGATCGCCTGCTCATCGACATCGATCGCCCACTGAGTGCCACCTGCAGTTTCCTCACCCGTGAAGAAAATGTCGTCCATAAAGCCGAGCTCGCCTGCACTTACACCACGTGCCGAGCACAAGCGATTGAACCCCTCGAAATCGAGCTGAGAGGGGCTTGTCACCACGTTCCCGGCGCGATCATAGATCGTGTCATAAGCCAAGCCAGCTCGCTTGATCTTGCGTGTCTGTTTATGGATATCGAAGTAGCTCACGCGCGCGCCCGCCAACTTCGTGCCATTGGCCAGGCCGTAGATGTAACCTGCCTCGCTGGTCAGCTCGTGATTAATGAGTACACGTACATGACCTTTGTCATCAGAATCGAAAGCGCCTGCACCATCGAGGATACCGGGTGGCGTATAACCTTTAATGGTTTCGCCAACGGTGAAACTGGCTTCGACATCCCAACCATTGCTGGTCGCAGCTGTGTTGCCGAGCATCATGGGATCGTATTGAGTCTTGTCTGACGTCCACGCCGTGAGCGGCGCACCTACAATCATTGCAGCCGCTGTGGCGGCTGCGAGATCCTTCATCTTAAACATTAAATTGCTCCTCCCGAAGTTGGACATGGGGATTAGTCAATGAACGCATGTCAATGGATATGGGAGCGGATAAGCTAGCAACCGATTATGACGCCTTACTTAACTCTGCATGACTGGATGGTTACAGACCCTGGTGGTCGAAGTTTCGGGTGCCCGCCACTTTTGGTGCAGCGCGCTCGAAGCCGTTACCAGGCCTGAAGGCGAGGTTCGCGCACTCGCCTATGTACTTACTCAAACCTACATTGACAAAGCCTCGTGTGTGTCAGCGGGTGTCGGCTGCAGGGATGCGGCCGTCAAGCCTACAAGGACTTATTCATGGCGTCCCGGTGAGACACATCAGGCCTTGTTAATGTATACCTTAGTAATCCGGTCACCGACGGTGAAGGCAGCAACGCCGGCAAACCGCCACGTTTTCGCCGCTGCCATTGCCGTAGATCAGAGAGGAGCATCTGTGCACGATCACCGGCATGATTCTGATTGAGGAGCGAGTGTCGTGGTCGTGATCAAGGTATCAGAAATCGCGCAGCGCGCGACAGTGGAATAGCATACAAGGCACGTGGCGTTCCAGTTCTTTCGACCTGATTGAGAACGTCGGGGGCATGTCGTGGATAGCTTGTAGGGTAGTCCCAGTTTTTGAGGCGCGTGGGTATTGTGTTGAGGGTGCGTGGTTTCCGGGTCTGCACGCAGAGGGCTCAGATAGCAGGCGATGAAATGCGGAGTATCGAAGCGTTGCAGGTGTATCTGCAGCGCCGGGCTCAGCCCCGACGCGGGGCTCAGGGCGGCGACTGCAGCTCGCTCAGTCTTAACCTGTGTTCAACCCCCACTTCGCCCCGCGCGTCGCGGATCTGTAGTGTCAGGCGGGTATCGGACTGGGACCAGTCGATTGCAATGAGACCAAAGTTGTCCTCGCGGAAGTTGTCCTTCGAGAGCCTAAAGCGGTTTCGCTCGCCGCGACCCGGACCCGCCGAGTTCATGCCGCTGGCGGTTACCTCGTAGAGTGGGTAGCCGACGGCGGGGTCGTCTAGACGGGATATTTCTGCGAAGTGGCGATCACCGCTGACCAGCAGCACCCCGTTGGCCGCGGTGCGGGCGATGAGATCAAACAGACGCGCACGTTCGTGCGGGAGGTTGGCCCACTTCTCGAAACAGTGCTGGTTGGGGATGACCTGGATACTGGATGCGATGATCCGCAGGTCGGCCGGTTCCAGTAGCTGCTGCTCCAGCCAGGCCCACTGTGCTTCACCGAGCAGGGTGATCGTCGTATCCCGGTTTTCAGCGTAATTGGCCTTGGGACAGCGTGTTGTGGGTGGCGCAGGCGTCAGCGGCCCTCGAAACGAGCGGGTATCCAGCAGGAGAAGCTGAACGCGCCGGCCAGGCGGACCGTAGCTGTGCGCCGCGTAGACACCCGGCCGCGAGCGCTCGGGCGCGCCGGCTGGTACCTGAAAGAAGTCCAGGAAGAAACGTTCCGACTCGACGCGCATGGGGTACTCTGCGCCGGCGTCGTTGCGGCCGTAGTCGTGGTCGTCCCAGGTGGCGTGTACCGGGCAGAGGGCCCTGAGACGGCGATAGCCCGGCTGGCCGGCAAGCTTCCGATAGGCGGCCGACATGACGGCAGGGTTGGTGGTGTCGGCGTAGATGTTGTCACCGACGAACAGAAACACATCCGGTTCCGCGCCAATAATGGCGTCCCAGACCGGCTGCGGCTCTTCCTGCCTGAGGCAGGATCCGAAGGCAATCCGCTCCATGGGTTCTGCAGCCGATGTGATCGAGATCACTGCGAGGGCGAGCAGTATGCAGAGGGCAGCGCGAGTCCGGGACAATCGGGCTGTTTCACGTCGCGGGATGTACTGGCCGATCGGCATGCGGCAAACATAGCGCCGCTGGATTACAGATTCGTGACCAGAAACGTACTGAACGGTTCTGCTCGGCAATAAATCTGTCATCTACCGAGGGTAAGCTATGCAGCGATCGACAATTGCACAAAAACAGCATCCAAGGAGAAAAGCATGAAGCGCGAAGCGGGGATTCTGACCAAGACGATTTCGGTAGCACTGCTGGGGATGGCCATTGTCGCCGCGCCGGCATTTGCCAAGCAACACCCGCCGGCCAAGTCTTTCAATCGCATCGCAGTTTTTCCGGTCTTCGAAAACAGCGACATCGCATACGAGACGGTCGCCGAAATCGTCGATGTCAGCAAAGATGGGAACACCCTCATCTACACCGACAGCCAGCTGGAGGTCGCCGGCTTGATTGATATTACGGATCCCGGGAATCCAAAGGCCGCTGGTACGGTGGCCCTTGCCGGCGAGCCCACGTCAGTGGCGGTCGCCGGTGGCTACGCCCTGGTCGCCGTGAACACGTCGGCCGATTTTGTCAATACCAGCGGTGAGCTGGTGGTCATCGAGGTCACAACCAAAGAGGTGATCACAACGCTCCCGCTCGGAGGACAACCCGATTCCGTCGCGGTAAGCCCGGACGGCCGCTATGCGGCGGTGGTCATCGAGAACGAGCGCGACGAAGACCTGGGTGACGGAGCGCCGCCGCAGCGACCCAGCGGCTTTCTGGTGATCGTCGATTTGATGGGTGACCCGACGAGTTGGACGACGCGCAACGTCGGTTTCGACGGTGTGGCCGATATGTTTCCGGAGGACGCCGAGCCGGAATACGTGGATATCAACAAGGCGAACATGGCTGTAGTCACGTTCCAGGAAAGTAATCATATCGCCATCGTCAATCTGGTCAGCGGCAAAGTGGTCAAGGACTTTCCGGCGGGTGCGGTTGATCTGGCCGAGATCGACACCCTTGAGAACGATCTGATTGAGCTGAACAGTTCACTGACCGCGGTTCCCCGTGAACCCGACGGTGTCAAGGCGATTCCGTCCCGTTACCTGCTGGTCGCCGCCAGCGAAGAGGACAGCCGCGATGACGGCTTTCGTGCTGTAGTCAACATCTACCAGTTGGACGAGGCTGCCCCCAGCTATCCCGCCGTGATGTCGGCTGATCGCGACGATGGTACGCCGATCCCGTGGGGAGCACTGTCTGGCCTCGCCGCCGATCCTGCTCATTCGAACACCGTTTACACCATCCATGACAGCTTCTACCGGGAAAGCCGCGTGTACGCGATGGATGTGAGCAAGTCACCCGCTGTCATTACATCCGAGACCGTGCTCAGGGACAGTATGGGCAAGCTTGCGGCAATTGATCCCGGGATGGTGAACGGGTGACCAGACAGTCAACCTGGACCCCGAAGGCGTGGCCGTACGTGCCGATGGTGGGTTCTTGGTGGCATCCGAAGGGGCCGGCACGGTCGGCGATGCGAACCGTCCGTTCGAGACATTTAATCTGATTATTGATGCCACAGCCGCTGGCGACATCGATACGGTCATCAAGCTGCCGGATTCCACCAATGGCCGTCAGGTGCGTTTCGGGTTTGAGGGCATCGCGTCGACCGGCAGTGAGGATAGCGCGGTGCTGTACGTGGCGTTCCAGCGAGAGTGGGCGGACGACCCAGACGACCGTGTGCGCATCGGTCGCTATGATGTTGCTAGCGGCGACTGGACTTTCTTGTACTACCCGATTGAGGCGCCCGTGTCCGCCAACGGTGGCTGGGTTGGTTTGTCCGAGCTGACCTACCTGGGCGATGACGAGTTCGCGGTGGTGGAACGCGATAATCAGGCCGGTCCGGATGCGGTCATCAAGCGCATCTATAAGTTCTCGATTGCCGATCTCACCCCGCTGGAGGACCCGGCTGCGGGGGTCACGCCATCCTTCCCGGTTGTGGAGAAAGAGCTAATTGACGATCTCATGGATGACCTCCAAGCGCCCAATGGTCTGGTGCTCGAGAAGATCGAGGGTATGGCAGTGCTGTCGGATGGCACCACCCTGGTAGTGAACGACAACGATGGGGTCGATGATTCCAACGGTGAAACGCAGCTGTTGCGCATCGACGGCCTGTTTTAATCGAAAGCTGGAGCGAAACAGAAAGGCCGGTGATAAACCGGCCTTTCTGGTAGGCCTGTTCCAGGGTCGTGGCAACACTTGGATTCGCTCGCTGGTTGGTTTGGCAAATGACATTTGTTTAGGGGAGGGGGCTCAGCCGCGCCCCGGCATAGCGCGGAAAGTGGCTGCGGGTTGCCGCTGGCGGTATCCGTTTCTGCAGGCTCGCACGGTGCGGGCCGTCGGGGGATAATCAGAATCTTACTGGAAACAGAAAGAAAGCATGCCCAAGCATTTACCAACAGTCGTTGTCTTGATCGCCGCGCTGGCTTTGACGGCCTGCAAGACCTGGTATAAGACGGGTGGCAATGGCGACGAGCTGAGCAAGGATCAGCGACGTTGCGAGGACCAGACTCAGACAGCGAGCGGCCAGACATTTGAGGCGTGTATGGAGCGCGCGGGCTGGCATTATATCAACACATCGGCTAGAGCCAGCGGTTCGGGAAGTGGTGACCGATCGACTGCGAAGGCCGAAACTACATCATTGGCCGTGCAGCCTGATCAACGTGCGTCCGAAATGACAGGCGAAACGGAAGCCAGCGATGCTGAAGACGATCGCGCAACCGAACCACGGACAG
>JASFKW010000141.1:0-10179 GCA_050118435.1 Gammaproteobacteria bacterium
GAAAGCGTGCGAAGTGCTTGACGATACGGACGTAGGCGGTCTGGGTCTGCGGCGAGAGTTTGCGCAACGTCATGTCATCGATCATGCGTTGGCGTAACGGGCTGATTGTCTTGGTCGAATGTGTCATGGGTCTGCTCCTTGGTCGTGAGTCGAGGCGACATGCCTCAACTCTCAACATAGGAAACAGACGCTTAATGCACCGATACCCTCAAATCGTGCCACCCACTACCGCTCGCAGAGCGGTTTAGTCCGACGACCCTACTCGGTCATTCGCCGTGAGTACTTGTAGGTCTTAACAGCAGAACTGTAAGCGGTCGTTTAACGTTATCCATGTGGTCTCACGCAATGAGTAACAAATCAGGTTATCCAGCGAGAAATTCGGTTACGAGTCTCAAGGACCGGCGGGCTCCACGACCAGGGTGCCTTCCATGCCGTGTTCGCGATGACTCTTAAAGAAAAGCAGCTTCTTGTTGCAGTAGAAGGTGTAGCTGCCGGGTTTTAACGGCTTCACATCAACGAGCTTGGTCTCGCCTGGATCGACGTCAACGTCCAGATCCAGCCCGGCCTCCTCGCGCTGCAAGCTGAAATTATGGGGTGTCAGCAAATCGGTGTTGGTGAGCTCCAGCTGCACGGTTTCCCCTGCCTGCACATGGATCTCATCCGGCGAAAATCGGTAGTCGCCCATTTCTACAACAATGCTCTGCTCCGCCCCGGCTGTCCGCGGCAGCAGTGAGCAAAGGCAAAGCAGAAGTGAAGTGGAACGCAGACTCACCTGTGGCTCGGGCCTCGTGCCAGCAATCTATTCAAAATGAAACTTCTTTGTACTCGGCAAAGCTCCGGAATGTGCGGCTCGCGCCGCACATTCCTTTTTCTATTACGATGCTTGACAGACACTTAGAATGTGTCTGGGAATGGCGGAAAGTCCTCTGACAGTTCAATATTCCCCGGCGCTTCTGCGCCTTCTTCGGAAATAACCGGACAAAGCACAACTACACCTGGTTGCACTAAAGTAACTAAGCCAGCTTCCTGAGCTGCCAAAATGTCTCCAGCGTCATCGAAGAGTGCCTCGGGATAGTGCGCAGACACAAAAGGGGAAGCAAGAATGTCGGCAAGAGTCACGCCCTCTGCAGTATGGACAACGTTGACATTCCAATGCGGTGAATAGCCTGGCTCGCCGGGAATGAAGAGAGCAACATTCGCCTGATACATACGGTCTCCACTGATTACATAGAGCTGGTTATCTCCGCGCTCTGTGAAGCGCTCTTGCTCGCCAGCGATATAGTAAATCTCATCTCCTTCGTACCACCCATTGGCAGTAAATACACCTGCATAAGCCGATCCTCCAAAAACCAAACTAGCACAAAGAGTTATCAACGCAATTGTGGCTTTATGTAACATAGTTATGTCCTCCTAGGGTGAACGCGAGCCATGAGCATACCCAAAAAGAATCACAAAACCGTCACGAAAGTATCAAGTATCTGTGAATCCGTGGTACGTGACCGCACCATACGTCTTATTCGCGTTGTGGAAAAATCGGTGCTTTTTCTGCGGAGCTTCGTCGAACAGCCACTAATCGTCGCCATTGTGATATGTACAATACAGGGAGAAGGCAACTTCGCTCCAAACCGGTCCTACAGGAAAGGTGATATTCGCCTTAGGATTGCAAGGCTAGGCCATGTCGTCGAGTTATTGACATAACGCGAAAGGATGCGAAATAAGGTTCGCTGAATAATAAATTGAGTCAGTACCATCGCTCAGCCGTCCGGATGAGACTTCAAAGAAGATAGCAGGTCATCGACCACCTCTCTCATGGCCGGACCGTTAGGTTGCAGCTTTGCGTATACTCGCAGACCAAAGATATTGTTGATCAGTAGCTTGGCCTGTATGGCCGGATCTTTCCCGGCGTCGAGTTCGCCGCATGCTGCAGCTTCGACCAGAACCTCCTTGATGGCGACTTCGAGCCTCCGGAACATGGCGGCAATGCGTTTTCTCAGTTCAGCATCGTCTGCTGCCGTTTCCAGCAGCGCGTTGACAAGCAAGCAGCCGTGAGAATTTTTCCGACACGTGTCGCCCACGATATACCTGAACAGTTCTCGCACGCGCTCCAGTGGTGTGCCTTCGCCAGCCAAAACTGCCTTCAGATTGACAATTGACTGTTCGAAGTAGGCGTCAATTGCGGCGAGAAAGAGCGCGCGTTTGCTGCCAAAAGCCGCGTAAACACTGCCGGGCTGCAGGCCAGTGACTTCACAGATGTTCTTCATGGAAGTCGCTTCATAGCCCTGCTCCCAGAACAGCTTCACAACGCTGTCGAGTACCTTGTTCGGATCATATTCGACGGGTCTGCCCATTATTTTGCCCTCTGGACGAGATTATCCTAAAAGATCTTGAATGAACGATCAATAACATCTACCATTTCCGGCGTTATTGATCGAGCATTCAAGAATGAACGTTATCGGCCCTGCAAGAGGCCCACAGCGACGAGGACAAGAGTATGAAAGGGTTTGAAAATAAAGTTGTTTTAATCACCGGCGGCGGAACGGGGATCGGTTTGGCCACGGCCCGGCGTTTTGCGCAGGAAGGCGCAAAAGTGGTGATCGCCAGCCGTAACGAAGCAGCGGGTCAGCAAGCGGTCGCCGATATCGGTGCGTCGGGTGGCGAGGCGACATTCGTTCAGACGGATGTCACTCAGGAGGCACAGATCGAGGCGCTGATCAAACAGACGATGGGGACCTATGGCAGGATCGACGCCGCCTTCAACAATTCCGGCACCGAGGGCATTCCCTCCCCCCTGGCCGACGACAATGAAGAA
Organism: Gammaproteobacteria bacterium; assembly: GCA_050118435.1. GTDB lineage: Bacteria > Pseudomonadota > Gammaproteobacteria > DSM-19610 > DSM-19610 > Thiogranum. Next base: position 2,810 of record JASFKW010000141.1, read on the forward strand.
AACTATCAGAAAATTTTTGAGGTTAATGTCAAGGGACTCTGGCTGAGCATGAAGCACCAACTGAAACACATGCAGCAACACGGCGCCGGCTCAATTGTGAACAACGCCTCGATTGCAGGTCTCATAGGGTTTCCGGGCCTGGGCCTGTACACGGCCTCCAAGCACGCCGTACTTGGGCTTACCAAGGCAGCGGCGCTTGAGAACGCTGCGCTTGGAATTCGTGTCAACGCGGTGAGTCCCGCCATGATCGAAACTGATATGGCCGATCGCTTTCTGTCCGCACAGCCCGGTAACAAGGAAGACACAATCGCCACCGTGAAATCGATGCACCCTATCGGGCGTTTCGGAAAACCCGAGGAAATAGCATCCGCTGTCACCTGGCTGTGTTCGGATGACGCTTCCTTCGTAGTGGGACAAAGCCTGACCGTCGATGGAGGCTTTACGGCGATCTAACCAGACCCTGATTGTTGGGCCTTAACCGAGGGTTGAGTATGAGACAGATAAAAGCCGGTGACTTCGTAGAGCCTAGTGTACTTGAGTCGGTCCAAGGAGATGCGGTCCCCATTCCACCGCCTGCGCAGATCACGCTTCACTTACAGTTCCGACGCTTCGCAGGCTGCCCCATCTGCAATCTGCATCTTCAGTCGTTCATTCAACGGCATCGTGAGTTGGCAGAAAACCGCATCCAAGAAGTCGCAGTTTTCCACTCGCCAAAGAGCGCTATGCTGGAGCATCAATTGAGTGCCCCCTTTCCGTTCGTTGCCGATCCAGACAAAAGGTTCTACAAAGCTTTCGGTGTTGAAGCATCCATCATGTCGGTGCTCAATCCCAGAGCATGGCCTGCCGCAGTTAAGGGCCTTTTCAAGCAAGGTCCAGGATTCCCGTCACGCGGAGAGTCAGCTTTGGGCTTGCCAGCGGATTTTCTGATTGATAGTACCGGAATGGTTGTTACTGTCCATTACGGAAAGCATGCCGCTGATCAATTGGAGTTTGATGAACTGTTGGAGCGAGTGCGCAAGGCTCGGCAATGAGCTCCAGGAGAGGGTTCTACCTCCGCTTCTCTGCGACAAAACCGCGCCTGAGCTTGGATTTTGAATGTCCGCTTTCCTGTTGTTTCCAGTATAGGGAATGACAGGAAATGGCCGAAGATAGGGGTCGGGAAGGACTGGCGTGCTCCCCTGTCCCCCGCAAAAATCCGAACCCGTTGCTTATACAGACACTATTTCGATGGAATCGCCCGTCCAGGCCTGATGTGGCATGATGTTGTCCATCATGGATGGTGTCCGAACACTAATCGAGATTCTGCGTGACCTGGCCACATTCTTCAGGCTCCTCCTGCGGCCATCGGCCGCACTCGCAGTTGAGAATCTCCTCCTGCGGACACAATTGGCAATGTACCAGGAACGCAATCGGAAGCCGCGTCGGCCTGATGCGCCGCTCCGGCTCGCACTCGTACTGCTGTCCAGACTTTTCGATTGGAGGGATGCACTGGTGGTTGTACAGCCTCGGACTTTGGTCCGATGGCACCGTCAAGGCTTTCGCCTGTTCTGGCATTGGAAGTCTCGGCCAGGGCGACCGCCGATACCGGTGGAATTGCGCGCCCTCATCCGAACCATGGCGCAAGATAATCTGTCCTGGGGTGAAGAACGCATTGCCAATGAATTACTACTCAAACTCGGGATTCGCGTATCGCCCCGTACGGTACGAAAGTACATGCCGAAGGGCCCGCCGGGACGGCCCCGTGGCGATCAAGGTTAGTCGACCTTTGTTCGCAACCACGCCACGGCCATTGTGGCCTGCGATTTTTGTGTTGTCGTCACAGCAACGTTTCGATTGCTCTACGTCTTGACCGTAATCGAGCACCAGACGCGGCGGATCGTGCATTGTAACCTGACGAGCAATCCGACAGCGGCGTGGACCTTGCAGCAACTCCGAGAAGCCATTCCGGCGGACCATGGTTACCGTTTTCTCATCCATGATCGCGATAGCATTTTCTCGTATCAGTTCGATCAATCCATTGCCCGCATCGGACTACGCGTGCTCAGAGCGCCGCCTCGATCGCCTCAGGCCAACAGCCTCTGTGAGCGTGTAATCGGTACGCTGCGCCGAGAATGTCTTGACTTTCTGGTCCCCCTAATAGAGAAGCAGTTGCGCAGCATCCTGAAAGAATGGGTGGCGCATTACAATCGAGGCAGGCCCCATACCGGCCTTGGCCCAGGGATCCCTGACCCGCCAACCGATCTCCCCGTTGCGCCGCACGAGCATCGACATCGCATTCCAAGCTACCTTAAAGTCGTGGCTCGCCCTGTTCTCAGCGGTCTGCACCATGAATACGGCTTGGTACCGAAAGCTGCGTGAATTACTGCGGGGCACAGGACATGCTCCGGTCGATGATGAGTGTCATCTCCGCCTGCTACCCTTTCCCGGTCTTGCGACTCGCTGAGTCGAATCGTAAAGCGGCCCTTGATCGACACAGAAGTGGTCCGGCCGCTGGTCTTGCGGTACACAGACCGTGACTTCACCGCTGCACTGCCCGCCCTGGCCATCATCCGCATTAAACCCTATGTGATACACGCGACCGTCACCGCCTCCCGTTCGTTCAGAGCGTACCTGAGCCGTAGCAGTGCCCACGCCTGTCCCGTCGGGACTGGTATTGCCCGAGCCTCGAGCATCGACCGCCTCGTCCTGGAATATCGAGGTAATCACACTCGTAACAGGGTCTCCATTGGGATCGGTCACTCCCGCAATCGCAATCTCCTTGAAACCGTGGGACGGCGGCCACAGCTCGTCGGGCTCGGCGCCGGCGTTGTTGCAGTCGGGAGGTCGGTTGCATTCGTCGGGGACGTTGTCGCCGTTCTCGTCTTCAGATCGCCCACAGAAACCCAGGTAGCCCGTCTCACACAGGCCGCCGAAGCCCGCGCAATAGATGTCGCAGGTGTCGGCCACTTCGTTCTGGTTGCAGTCCACGTCCCAGAACTTGAGCGCGGTGTTTGAGTCGAGAACGCTGCCGTCCGTCTCGACGAACTGGGCCGAGATCTCGTCCACGCCGCCTCCCCCGTCTCCCGTGTAGGTGAAAGAGACCATGCCGCCGGCGTCCGTTGTGCAGTCAGCGTTGGACGTGCAAACGCCGGAGGCGTGCGCATTCGGTCCGCCTTCGATGTCAAAGGAGACCTCGACACCGGCCGCCGGATCGCCGGCCGCGTTGCGGACGCTTGCCGTCACCGTGTGGTCCCGACCCACTTCGTTTACGCTGGCCTCGGGCGTAAGGATGATGCGCGGACGATCTCCCACCAGGAGTGTGCAGTCCGCGGTGACCGCCGTGTTGTCGACGCCCACGGTGATGAGGGTGAGGCCCGAACGGGCATCGATCGGCACCCGGAAGTCTACCAGGGTGCGCCCCGTGTCGTCGGTGGAGCCGAACGCCACGGTCTGGTCGCTGAAGATCACCTTCGACATGCCGTCGGGGAGCAGACCGGTGGCCTCGACGCTCACTAGCTCGCCGGGATCCGCGGTGCCGTCCCCGACCTCGCAGACTGGATAGACCGGTGCCTCTAGCACGGCGTCGGTGAGCGCACAATCGTCTGGAAGGAAGTCCACGACGCCCGAATCCGTGTTCTCAGCCACGGCGGACAGCCGCAGGGGCGACGCGAGACCGAAGTTCGCGACGTCGAGGATGCTCGACACGATGTCGAAGATCGGTGCGCCATCTTCGGGGGCAATGACGAGCCCGTCACTCACGCGGAAACTCGATCGGTCGGAGCCGATCAGCGTGCCCGCGTCGAAGACACCCGTTTCGTTCGCGAATTCGAACGCCGTGGCGTTCGCCTGGATCCCGAACTCGGTCTGTACGAGCGTCGTGCGGACCGCGAGGTCGATCCCGACGTGTTGACAGCTCCCGGTCGGCACGCCGAGCTGGCCGGCCAGCTCAGTATTAGTCGCGCCCGTGCCTATGTCGTTGTCTCGGTCGACCAGCGTCCAGTAGCGGAGTCCGTCCGGACTCTCGATCAGTCCGGCCAATAGGTGCGAAAAGATCATCTCCTCCCTCGGCCCCGTGCGGTCCTGGGTCACGGCGTGGCGCTGGAGATCCACGGAGGGCGTGTCCGGGGAGGTATCGCCGATCACGTCCATCTGGGTCGTGCGCAAGACCGGCCCCGGGACGAGCGCCATGGGGGGATCCATCATCAGGGCTGGAATCGTCTGGGCCTGCGCACGTGCAGTGGAGACCTCCGTGGCGGTCAGCGTCGTATTGGTCAGATCGCCGAAGGGCACAGAGGGGTTCTGCGTGTCGCAGAGCCCCGAACACATCAGCCGATTCATGGGCGTCACGTGTTGGAGATTGAGCGTATGACCGAACTCATGGGCGGTGATGATCTCGTTGAAGTCCGTGAAGGAATAGGTCGCGCTTCCGTCGAATGGCTGGTCGCGCAGGTAGACGTTGTCGACGAGTGCTGCCGCGGGGAAGTTGATGCCGGTGAAGGCTCCCGACGTCCCGGCGTAACCGCCCATGACCACGGGGTTGCCGTTTCCGTCGAGCCAGCGGTTTATGTTGAGCGCCAGGATTCCGACCGTGTTCGTCGCCGTCCGCCCATGTGTGGTGGACTGGTTGGTCCACCACGTTTGGCAGTCCTGCCAGGCCTGGATCACTTCGTTGTTCATTTGACAGGTCTGCCCAGCGGGGCAGGAGCCCGGCTGGCCGGCGGATGCCGTTGAGTTGCAGGTGTTCCCGTTTCCGGAACAGGTGAAAGGTGCAACGACATCGCCGGGAGAGCCCACCGTGGTGTCCGGGTCAGCGATTACCGGGAAGTCGACCTGGGGTGGCGGCCCGCCCGGGGCCACGACAAAGGGTCCCATGACTCCGGAGCGGAAAGTGATGGCCGCCTGGTCGTGCCAAACGTTGTCGGTGGCCCGCTCGTGGCGGCGCCACAGGACGCCGTTCAGAAACATCTCGCCCGTGACTGCAGGAGGAGGCATCTGTGTGGCCGGGCTTCCCTGCAACGCACACCAACTCACGGGGATCTGGAGGACCTGCATGCCGTTGTGTGTTCCCGCCCGCCCGAGAGCGGGCAGGGCCAGCAGGACAGTCAAAACCAAGGTCATCGCGACAGAACTTCTCGCCATCAGCTTCCAACCATTCAGACAGCCGGCCAGGATATTCAATCTGTACATGATCATTCTCCATGGGTCGTGGCAATTCACTTGCCACTTCCCACTTTGGGCTCTACACGTGAATCGGTTGTCAGTCGCACTGGCGATCGGGTTAAGTTCAAAAACTGCGCAAACATCCGACATGCCACACAGCTGCAGAATTCGCGCCATTGAAATGCTTGCGGGTGATATCAGTACTTTGGCTCTGTCGAGCCTGGACTGAATGAGGCAATTTCCGTAAAGAAACGGAGATCAGGAGTCTCTTAATCTTTACACGACTCGGGGAATCCCCCATGGATCGTCAGTTGGTTAGGGAGATCCCCTATGAGCGGCTGAGGGTTTCTTGACTCGAGTAGTTCGACGACCGATTCAGCTTCTTTCACGTGGAGCCAAACGCTTCTACCGGCAGATGATTTCCTGCGATGAAGCTAAGTTTCACCTGCACAGTTGTGGATTGGCGCGGCTGGATGGAGACAGCGACGGTATTCCCTGTGAATCACTGTGCAGCAGATGACTGCTTTCCATTAAATCTGCCTTGGAATGGGCGGACTGCCAGTCTTGTGTGTGTTTATTCATGTGGCCGAACTGACACATGAACGTGGGGAAATGCCTTGCTGAGCAACCCTATGGCTTCGATGGTTCGCCCACCCTACTGATTGCTCAGCCTGTACGTCGCACCATCAATGCGGAAAATTTCACTTTGCTGAGAAAAGTAGCGGCGGTAAAGCGGAGTCTTGCCACCTGAGTCGGCGTCCATTAGACGCCAGACCAGCTCATCGCCGGACAATTCACCGTCAAACCTCTGAAATATTGTCTTCCGCCACGAGATTGTCTTGGCAATTTCCGTCGGTTTCACCCCATTCTGTATCAGATGCCTGACCACATGATACATAGCCCACCGCTTGGGTTGATCCTCATGGACTGTTCCGTTTACCGTCACATCATAGCGAGTGAAATCAAGTGATGAGCGTCTCGAAGCACGCTCACGTTGCTGCTTTTCGCGAATCTGTACCTGATAGGCTTCTGCCTCAGGCAGCGGGATGACTGTCTGAACATCGAGCAGAGTGCGATCTGCATCCCTGTATGGCTTCAACCGCACACAGCGGATATCCAGTCCATGATCATTCAGCCACATTACCGCTGTCGTGAGTTCCTTTGAAAATTCAGCCGAGGCGAGTACGATGCGCACTTCCTGAGCGAGCATTCCCTCGTCAGGCTCTTCCCATTCAAGGAATTCCAAGAGGCGCTGCTGCGGATCATCATCGCAATCTTGCTGCTTCAAATAGCGCCCGTACAGGTATACAACTTTCTCGAAAGTCAGAGTCGATACCATGGCAGCGTAACGAATGGCCTGAAGCTCCATGTGGCCACCGTCCTCCGTGCGCTTCAGCTCGATGACGACAATATCCGCATCTCGGTCTATTCCCAGTAAATCTATGCGACGTCGACTGTCTTCCCTTTCGCCAAACTCCTCGGCAATGACCAACGTATCTGGCGAGACAATCGACACTTGAGATCTGATCATCCGCTGCAGGTCAACGCGTTCCCGAATGCCTTGGTCGCCGAATGTGCGCTCCTCTAGCGCCTGAATTCCATCTCCGGCGATTTGATAAATGGCCATCTTCCAATTGTTCGGGGGGATACCCCTCATTTGAGTTTGAGTTGTTCGCGCAAACCGTAGCCCACAGCGGAACCTCAATCCAGACAGCCCCGGCGCACGCGCAAGCAGTGCAGTACGCGGCGCTCGCCGGAGGATGTCCTGAAATTCTCCCCGCTGCTGGTCCGTCAGTCCAGCGCCAGCTCCGCCACGATAGGTTCCATCCGCCGAAGCCAGTAGGAGACTCGCGCCCCGCTCACCACGAGGCACGTAGCCCACCACACGGTGATGCTCTGTGTGTCCGCAGAATCGCTGGTGGGAATCGCCCGACGACTTGGCATCCTTGAGTGAGCCTTGCTGGGTTGGGAAATGACCCAAATTTACATACAAGGGTACCCGCCGAAAATGTGGATGCAGCGTGGGTGCAGAAGAACGATCGTGACAAGTTCGAACGAAGAAGACTTGGCCAGCTCTAAACTAACCCTTTGTTTTTATTGGCGCTCCCGGAAGGATTCGAACCTCCGACCGCCTGGTTCGTAGCTCGCATCGCGAACTGTAACAGATTGTTTTCATTAACCTACTGGCGGAGATGCCCGTTGCATTTTGCAGGACTGTGCATAACCGTGGC
>JASFKW010000142.1:0-10114 GCA_050118435.1 Gammaproteobacteria bacterium
TCAATTTGATGTCCTTACGAATGCGCATTGTTTCTCATGCCGGCAACGGGGATGTCCGGCCAGTAATTGGCCTCTCCGAGGTTCATGTGGAGCGCTGAGAGACTCACGAACCCATGGGTGTCGACGGAGCCGACAACGGAGGGAAACCGGCCGGAACCTGTACTTCCCGAAACTATGCGCTGGGCTGGGCATGACAGCGAACAATGCGAAACGCCCGCTGTCAGCCACCGTCGTCATATAAGCACAGAGCAAACAGTCAACTTTTCTGACCTCGATTTGACCTGGGTCATGGTGAAACCGTTCGGGCAGGGCAAAGATTTAGACCAAGACTAAGGTAGCTGGGCGCCAGACCAAGGGGGTGCGGCGTCAATATGCTCGACAATTCTTTCTGAGGAGGATCAGATCATGCGCACGCGTTTTGCCAGCATTCTGCTGACCTGTGTGGCGGCCATCCTCGCGGGCGCCGCCTATGCCTGGAGCCCAACACCGGTGAGCGAGGATCCACTGGTCAGGATGCCAGGGACCCAACCCGATCAAGGGGTGAACCTGGAATCGCCCAATCGCTGTCTGAATTGTCATGCCGGTTACAACCAGTCGGTGGAGCCCGGTTTCAACTGGATGGGCTCTATGATGGCTCAGTCGGCGCGGGATCCGATCTTCTGGGCCTGCCTGACCGTGGCCGCCCAGGACTCCATCTGGGCACTCGGCAACCCGAACGCCGTGGACCTGTGTGAACGCTGCCATTTTCCCGGGGGATGGCTCGCCGGGCGTTCGGACCCGCCGAATGCCTCGCTGATGACGGGCAGCGATTATGACGGGCTGCACTGCGATTTCTGCCACACCATGTGGGATCCCTTCTTCGAAGACACCTATGCAGGGGCCCGAGAAGGCAGTGACTGGACTGGCTATTGGGATGAAACCACGACGCTGTCACAGACCGAGGCGTTGAAGACGGTCGAGGAGGACCGGGCGATTTCCCAGGCGATTTCGCTGTTCAACGGACAGCCCTTCTACGGCTCCACCAACCGGCCTTTCAGCGGCAATTACACGGAAAGCGCCAGTGGCCAATATTTCATTAGTCCGAATTCCCAGAAACGTGCGAGTTTTGCAGACGCCGGCGCCAAGCACCAGATGCTCTACAGCCGCTTCCACAAGTCCAAATACTTCTGTGCCACCTGCCACGATGTTTCGAATCCGGCACTCGCCAACCTGGGACTGGATCCTAGCCTGCCCCTGAGGACAGAGACCGATTCCGCCCACACCTATTTCCACGTGGAGCGGACCTTCTCCGAATTCATCCTTTCGGACTATGGTCAGCCCGGCGGGGCACCGACCAACGCCGACTTCCGGGCCCAGGGCGCGCCCGATATCACCCACGCCGCCAAGTGCCAGGACTGCCATATGCGTGACGTGACCGGCGCGGCGGCCAACAAGGGCAGCGCGGTGGTGCGGCCGGACGGCAGCACTGAACATCCCGCCTCCGGCATGCCTCTGCACGACCTGACTGGCGGCAACGCCTGGATCTCCTATATCCTTGCCAGTCTGGATCCCAACGTCCCGGAATACGATTCGTTTAACGCCGACCTCCTGAACCAGGGGCCGTCGATTCTGACGCTGGATCTGAGCGCCGGTCAGACACCCGTGGCAAACGGGGCGGCGCTCAAGGCCGGTTCCGACCGTGCCAAGCAGCAGCTGCTGCTGGCAGCCACCATCAAGGACCTGAGCTACGATGCGGCGACCGGTGCGCTTTCCTTCAAGGTGCAGAACAATACAGGGCACAAGCTGATTTCAGGCTTCCCTGAAGGTCGGCGGATGTTTGTCAACATCAAGGCCTACCAGGACGGTAACCTCATCTATGAAGTGAACCCCTATGAAACGGCTGCCGGGACGCTGAAGGGGCTCGATTACCCGTATGATGGTGAAGGCAAAGTGCCGAACCCAACACCACTGACTACCAAAGAAGCTCGTGTGGATGAACTGGTCTACGAAGTCCACCCAAGCAGCGATCTTACCGGAGAGACCGAGACATTCCATTTCGTGCTCGCCACTGGTCGCTACAAGGACAACCGGATTCCGCCCCGCGGCTTCGACATCGACAACGCCCCGGCCAGGATGTCCGAGCCGGTCTGGCACGGCGCCAGTGATCCGAACTACTTCACGACGGACGAGTACACGGGCGGCTATGATGCGCAGTCCCTGACCCTACCGGCGGGCGCTGATACAATCGAGGTCACCCTGTACTACCAGGGCACCTCCCGGGAGTACATCGAGTTCCTGCGGGATGAAATCAAAGGCAAGGGAGATTTGACCCTTCCAGACCCTGTTCCCACCACACCGGAAGAAAATGAGGCGTACCTGATTCAGACCGATCCCTTCTTTTCTCAGCTGGCTGCCTGGGGCGACACCATATGGCAGTTGTGGGAACACAACCACCAAGCCGGTGTAGAGGGCATCACGCCGTTCGCCATGGCACAGGCCGCCTGGGGCGCACCCACCACCTGCGACGCGGTCACACCGCAGCTGCTCTCGGCTGAGCCGGTAAACAACTTAGAGATCGCCGTCACCTGGGGCGCGGTAACCCCCGCCCCCACCGGCTATCGGCTCTACTACGACCAGGCCGGCAAGGCCCAGCTCATTGTCGAAGACCCGACGGCGACCAGCTATACCGACACCGGCCTGACCGGTGGTCAGGAGTACTGCTACAAGGTCACGTCGTACACTGACTGTGAGTCCGGCTACAGCAATATCCTCTGCGCCACGGCGACGCAGCCCATCACGGTCTGCGCGGACATTCTCGACAAGGCCAGCTGCAACAACGAGCCGACCTGCGAGTGGCAGGGCAGTCCCAAGAGCGGCAGCTGCGTCGAGGTTTCCGCCTGCGAACCGGTCACAGAAGGACCGGTTGGTGACGCGACCTGCAGCGATGGGCTCGACAACGACTGCGACACGCTCATCGACGGCGACGATCCGGACTGCCAGGCCCCATCCGTATGTGATAACGACGGTGTATGCGATGTTGATGAAGACTGCCTGAGCTGCGCCAGCGACTGCGCGGGCGTGACCAGCGGCAAGCCGGCGGATCGTTTTTGCTGCGGCAACGGCATCGTGGAATCAGCGGAGGGCGATGGCGCCATCTGCGACGGCAATTTCTGACCGCGGCAAGCTAGCCTTTGGGGCGGGATGCGAACGCGTCCTGCCCCGCATCTTGTGTGCTGCAAGCAGCCCCGCCGCCTATAAGCCGTGCTGCGGAGGACCACCGGATCCAGACACCTAATCGGAGGAAAGGGTCATGAGGCGTGACAGCCTGCTCAACCGCTGCCTTATCCTGTGCAGCCTGGCAACGCTCGGTTTGTGCGGTGCGCTGCCTGCCGAAGAGCGCCCCCCTGCCGATCCGGCTACGGTTTCCGAAGCCGACGCCGCGCCGCTGGCGCGCGTCAACGGAGAGCCGATCAGCGAGTCGCAGGTATCCCGGCGCCTCGAGAGCGTTCACGGTGACCTGACCGAGTACCGGCAGGATCCCGTGCACTGGCAGCGCATGCTGGAGGCGGGCCTCGAGGCCGAGATCCGTGATCGGCTCTTGGCGCAGGCCGCTGCCGCGGAAGCTCTTTCGGTGAGCGATGAAGAGGTGGCCGCGGCATTGGAGCGTAGCAAGGTCATGCTGGGCGAAGCCAACTACCAGGCGATGCTCGAGCGGCGCGGCGCAAGCGAAGCACAGTACCGTGACTTTCTGCGGACCCGCCTGCTCATCGACAAGTACATGGCAAAGCTGTTTGCCGACATCAAGGTGACCGACGCGGCGCTGCGCGAGTACTACGACAGCCACGGCGAGCTCTTCGCAGTGCCGGAGCGCGCACGGCTGGAGACCCTCACCGTGGACCAGCCGGAAGCGGCCGCGCAGATACAGAAGGCGCTGGAGGCCGGCAAACCGTTCGAAGAAGTCGCAACCGAACAGGCAGCGTCACCTGACGGTGCAGATGGCGTCGTGAAGAGCTGGGTCGCCATCGCCGATCTGCCAGCCGGTTACCGGGACGCGATTGCAGCGGCCGCCCCCGGGGAGGTCATCGGACCCGTCGAAGAAGCAGGTGCGACGCGATTCATCCGCGTCCAGGAGAGACAGCCCGCGGGCAGGTTGGCCTTCGACGAAACCAAGGAACGGCTCAGGGCCTCGTTTCTCAACCGGCGCCAGCAGCGCGCCCTCGATGACTGGTACCAGGCCGCCGCCAAAGCAGCTGACATCGAGTACAGCGCCGAGCGTTGACCGTGGTGGCCGCCTGCGCGTCAGCCCAGGCCGCAACGCCCTTGTTGGTGGTACAACGACGTGGTACGGTAGACACGTAAACGGCTGGCACGTGACTTAAGAAATCAAGCGGTTAGTAGCGCTGTAGCGCGGGTCTTCGATCCTCCTCGGCTCCACCAAATCCCATCAGCCCTCACTCGAGGGCGACTCAAATCCCAGATTTGGAAATCGCCGGAGACGATTCCCTGACAAGGCAGATCGCCGACCGGCAGGTATTCGCGCACCAGGTTAGCAAAGACCCGGTCGTCCGTCGCACCAGCGGCTCCAAGGGTGCCGCGTCGTCGGTCGGAGCGCGGCCCTGCCCCGGGCTCTGCTGCTGAGTGACGGTATTCACGATTTCGAGATCCAGCTGTCCGCAGTGCCGCGATACGGAGGCGAAGAATCAAGTCCGGATCGGCTATCGGCTCTGCTTCAGCCTTCGAGGTTCGCGCTGGCGCAGTAGATCAGTCCCAAGTCCGACAGCCTCCTAGAGATGCGACACCAGGCGCGCACTGGGAATGCGGGTTCTGAGCGCATCGCAAATCTCAAAACGCGCACCCTCCACCGGTCGGATCGATACCCAGAGCAGATTAAGGCCCAGGTTGAGCTCGGCAAACACGACCGTGTCACCAAAGCTGGTAAGGACGCGGTGAATTTCTCGGGTGACTTCCTGAACCCGCAGCCGGGGGTTTTTTCTCAACCCGGGAAAAATTACCATGAAGTCGGACAGCAGCTCACCGTCTTCGCCGTAGATCGGCGCCCTGCTTCGCAGCGGCTCCGAAGCATCGAGAATCGACAAAGTCACGCGCGGCGGATTCACGGCTGTTTACGGTCTCCGGGTGAGCGCAGCCCGGTTCCACTATAGCCCAAGCACGTCGGCGATGCACCGCCATGTTTGCGAGGCCCGATGCCCGGCGGAGCCGTCCTTCTCAGTCTCCGAAAAGGCGCCGCGTTTCTGATCGCAAACAACGGGTTGCTTCTCGTTTCAAACTGGCCGCAAAAGCCCCGCTCTGCTACTATGCGGGGCAGCCTCAGCGTCCCGGTAGCTCAGCAGGATAGAGCAAGCGCCTCCTAAGCGCTAGGTCGGAGGTTCGAATCCTCTCCGGGACACCAGTCCGGCCGACTCGAATTGCTGCGGAGGGTCACGGCGTCTGTCTTTGAAGGCGACCGTGGTCGCAAAGCCAGACGCCTCTCCGGCACTTCCGCACACCCGGCCCTGCGGCAGGGCCTACTACACCTTGCGTTTGACCTCGATCACATTGGACAGCTGCCCGATGCGGCTGAGAACCCGGCTCAACTGCCCGATATCGGTGACTTCTGCATGCAGCTCCATTCTTGCAACCATTCTTTCCTTGTCGGTCTGGGTGTGCATGCCGACGACATTGATCTTGTCGTTGGCCAACAGACCCGAGATGTCGCGCAGCAAGCCGGGGCGATCATAGGCCTCGATCTGGATATCGACGGGAAACAGCTGGTCTGGCGAGTCACCCCACTCCACATCAATCAGGCGATTGCGGTCCTCGTTCCGCAGCCGCAGAATATTGGCACAGTCCCGGCGGTGAATGGTCACGCCGCGTCCCCGGGTGATGTAGCCGACAATGGAGTCGTGGGGCACCGGCCGACAGCATCGCGCCGGCTGGGTCAGAAGATTCCCAACGCCCAGTATTCTGAAGCTGTCCTTGCCCGTGCCCGGAAATGGGCGCCGAGCCTGGGACGGGAACGACAGCGCCTGCTCCTGCTCGGGTTCCGCGAAGCTCATCAAGGCGTTCACGACTTGGTGGGACTGTAGATCGCCGCGACCGAGCGCTGCCATCATGCTGTCGACGTCACCGAAGTTGAGCCGTTCTGCGACTTCGGTCAACCTGCTGCTCGACAGACCCAGCCGATGCAGCTCGCGATCGAGCGCCGAGCGGCCCGCGGCGACGTTGATGTCGCGATCCTGATGCTTGATCCAGTGCCGTACCTTGGCTCGCGCGCGCGACGTCTTGAGATAACCGAGGTGGGGATTGAGCCAGTCGCGGCTCGGAGCGGCCTCGCGCCCCGTCAGTATCTCCACTTGCTCGCCGCTGCTCAGCTCGTATGAAAGGGGCACGATGCGGCCGTTGACCTTGGCTCCCCTGCAGCGGTGCCCCACGTCCGTATGGATGTGGTACGCAAAATCGAGCACCGTCGCCCCGGCCGGCATGTCGATCACCTGCCCCTGCGGCGTCAGTGCATACACCCGCTCCTGGACCGACTCCGATTTGAAACGATCGACGAACTCGTCCGCGGAAGGCTCTTCGTCCTTCCACTCCAGCAGCTGCCGCAACCAGGCCACTTTCTTCTCAAAGCTCTGGTCATGGCGCACCCCTTCCTTGTATCGCCAGTGTGCAGCGATGCCGAGCTCCGCGTGCTCGTGCATCTCCCGGGTGCGGATCTGAACTTCCACCGCCCTACCTTCGGGACCAATGACCGCCGTGTGCAAGGAGCGGTAATTATTGGCTTTGGGGTTGGCGATGTAGTCATCGAACTCGTGCGGCACGTGATGCCACAAGCTGTGAACCACGCCCAGCGCGGCGTAGCAATCGGCCGTGGTGTCGACCAGGACGCGCACCGCCTGGACGTCGAAGATCTGGTGAAAGTCGACATTCTTGCGCTGCATTTTTTTCCAGATGCTGTAGATGTGCTTGGGTCGGCCCCTGATTTCTGCCCGGATCCCGAGCTTGTCGAAAGCCTTGTATAAACGCTGCTTCACCAGCTCGATATGGCGCTCCCGATCAATCCGCCGTCCCGCGAGCAGCGCGGCGATTCTGTGATAGGCGTCCCGTTCGAGGTAGCGCAAAGACAGATCCTCGAGCTCCCATTTGACCTGCCAGATGCCCAGCCGGTTTGCCAGGGGGGCATAGATGTCCAGCGTCTCCCGGGCGATGCGCTTCTGGCGTTGCTCGTCAAGAAACCGCAGAGTGCGCATATTGTGCAGACGGTCGGCGAGCTTGATCAGGACCACACGGACGTCTTCCGCCATCGCCAGCAGCAGCTTGCGCACACTCTCGGAATGGCTCGGCTCGGCCAGGCGCCCGTCGCTCGTTGCGGGCTCGCGCATGGCCCCGATGCGTCCCATCTTGGTCACGCCGTCCACCAGGTGCGCGACCTGCTCGCCGAACTCCTCTCTCACCCGCTCGAGCGTGACATCCGTATCCTCCACTACATCGTGCAGTAGCGCGGCCGCGACCGCTTCGTGATCCAGCTTGAGATGGTGCACAATCTCGGCGACCGCCAGACAATGCAGAAGGTAGGGGTCACCCGAGGCGCGGGTTTGTGTCCGATGGGCGATCCGGGCACAGTCGAGCGCAGCCCGTATGAACTGCCGTTCCGGGCCGCTGCGGCCATCACAGACAGCCTTGAGCCAGGCTTCGAGGTCCAGAGGCTGTCCGTGGGAGGGGGTCGTTGTTTCGGCACGCGCTACCATAACGCTATTCTACCGGGAGGGGCGGATACAGACCATCACCGCTGCGCGTCGGCCGCGAATACTGGTGAGGCGGCGCGAGCGGGGAACGCTTTTGCAGGTGCCTGTTTGTCTGGGCAGTTTGCTTCAACAGCACTCCGTTGGAGCGCACCCCGACATCCCCCGCCCGCTCGCGCCGCTGTCACCATCCCTTTTTTGGGGAAATAAGCTCGGTCAGAGCCGGCCTCTCCGCGCGTTTGTCCCGCTCTGACCTGTCGCCCCCCTTTGGCGCCGACGCCGGAAGCTGCGGCCGCTTCCTCCCCCGGCCGCCCCCCGAAAACGGGATTGGCTGTTCACGGTCACGCGGAGCATGAGCGCTCACCGAGCGCTTCTGCGAGTCGCTGGAGAACCGGTTCAAAGGCATTCTGCTGAGGTAGTCACACAACGGTGAATCTCATTGAGCTATCCATAGCGACAGACGCTAACCAGCTGAGACAACTGCCTTCGTGGATACAGCTATGTCGAGTTCAGAGCGAAAAAACGTCATCAGCATGCAAAGCCACGGACAGCTGCGTCGTGGCGTAAAAGGCAGCCCTGAAGCCCGGGTCCTGCGCGAAGCGGTCAGACTCGCATCCGATCTGCTCCGCACCATCATTGCACGCATGATGGACAAGGTCGACGATGCTCTGTTCGAGAGAGCGGAAAAAGCCGAGAGCCATGCACTTCAGATCCGCTATTTCGACGCCATGCGCGAGCTGCGCATCGTCCGGGGCGACATTGAGGAGACTTTCGTTGCGCTGTTCACCGCAGCGTTCACGGACGGCATACCCCGCAACGGGCCGCAGCGCCAACGCGAAATCGGTCGGCGCGGCGGCAACCATGCGCTCGCCCGGGGCGACAATGACCAGCTGGAAGAAGAGCTGGCGATAGGCGGCATGGTAAACAAGATACGGGGCAAGTGCTCCGACAATCTGCACGCGCTCGACAGGCGTATCGGTTTTCTGATCCAGGACCCCGACTTGGAACACTGGTGCAACCCGCTTGGCCCGGACGCTATCTGTGACGCATTCCGCCGCGCCGCGAGCCAGATTCGGGCCGGGTTGGAAATTCGCCTCGTCATTTTCAAGCTGTTCGATCAGCATCTCAGTAACCAGACCGACAGCCTCTACACGGCTATTAACCACTATCTCATCAGGATGGGCGTATTGCCCGATCTGAGGGCAATCGCCCACTCGCCGCCGCTGCCGACGCAACCCTTGGACCGGGAAGCTCGGGCCTTGCCAGTCACTGGACCAGCGTCCGGCCCCGGGGAGTACAGCGACACGGCGTCCGACTTCAGCCATGTACCCATGGCCCCCGGCATTCAACCCTGCTACCGCACCATGGCGCAGGTACCGGATGCCGCGTCGGTATCGCTGGCAAAGGGTATTCTCCCCTGCTACAGGCACGCCCCCAGATTCCCGGACGCCGCCTCCGTGCCCATGGCCCCGGGGATCGAGCCGAGTCGCGGCGTGTGCACGCCGATGCCCCTCAGCGTTTCCGAGACGGACCGGACGCTGGAACGGGAAGACTCGGGCGTCGACACGGACCGGTCCGATATGACACAGGAAGTCCACGGCGCAGGCCCGAAGGCACGGTGCGGCATGGATGGAGAACCGAGACGAACCGGCGCACAGGGACACAAGACCATCGACCTGGTGGCTCTGCTGTTCGACTACCTGCTGGACGACCAGCACATACCGGGCACCATGCGTGCCCTGATAGGCCGTATGCAGGCTCCGATCCTGAAAGTAGCACTGCTGGACCCGGAGTTCTTTGCGAAAACAACCCATCCTGCCCGGGTCCTGCTGAACCGTCTGGCGTCCGCCGCCAAAGGCTGGGACCAGAGCGCGGGCATCCGGGATCCGCTCTATAGACAGCTCGAGGCGACAATCAAGGCCGTCCATGAACGCTTCGAGGGCGACATGCGTTTGTTCGCGGAGCTGCGCAACGATTTGGATGCATTTCTGCAGCGCACGGAAGATGACGGCGAGCGCCTGGCCGGCAGCTCTGTGAAGGTCCTTCAGGAAAAGGTACGGCTGGACGCGGCACAATCGAGCACTATGGACGAGATTCAACCCCGCATCGAGGGCGAGGACAACCTGTGTTTCGTCCGGGAGTTCATTGCGACGCATTGGAAGCGTCTGCTGTTCGTCACCTGCGCACGCGAAGGCAAGGACAGCGAGGCCTGGAGCCAGGCTGTCAGCACCATGGACGACCTGATCTGGAGCGTAAAATCCGGCCACATGCCCGAAGAGCGGGAGCGACTTGCGGCGCTGCAGCCCCGGCTGTTGCGCAATCTCCGCCAGGGCATGGAGCGCCTGTCGGTGCCGCCGACAGAACGGGACGAGTTCATTGCGAAGCTGGCGCGTGCA
>JASFKW010000143.1:0-9910 GCA_050118435.1 Gammaproteobacteria bacterium
ACCGAGCAGGGAAAGCAGCAGCAACAGCGGCAGCAGAAGATACCATTCCGGCATCAGCGGGAGGGCCGACAGCGTGGTCGGTGCCGACTGATACAGCGACTGAAAAGGTGCGCTGCCCCAGACACCCTGATAGACGCGGGATCGCAGCGTGCCGAGGTTCAGCGTCAAGCCCTTGCCATAGAGCCGACCACCCCAGCTCGTGTGCCCGAGCGCGTTGTACTTCTCGGGCCATTTTTCCTCCAGAAGCGCCTCGGCCTTGCCGTAGCCCTGCTGCTGTTTCCAGTACATGCGCAACGAGTTGCGCCGGTGGTGCCACACCATCGCGGCGGGATGAAAGGCGATGCTGCCCACCTGATCCTGTATCCGCCAGCAGATGTCCACGTCGTCGCCCGCAGCGCGGTAGCGGGGGTCGAAACCACCCACCACCTCGAGCGCGGCCTTGCGGAAGCTCATGTTGCAGCCGGGGATGTGCTCGGCGACGGTGTCCGTCAGCAGGACCTGCACGGGTCCCCCGGGCGCGTTGGCGACGCACTCCGCGAGGGGCCCGTCGCCGGGCGGGGCGAGGTTCGGGCCTCCCACACCGGCGCAGTCGCCGCCGAGATAGGTGAGCGCCAGAAAATGCAGCCAGTCGGGGTCCGGATAGGCATCATCGTCGATGTAGGCGACGATTTCACCGCTCGCCTCCCGATAGCCGGTGTTGCGGGCGCTGGAGAGTCCGCGATTGTCGGTGCTTATCAGCCGGACATCATACTCTGCGGCGATTTCTGCGGTCTCATCCGTGGATCCGTCATTGACCACGATCACCTCATATTTTGGATAGGCCAGCCGCTTCAGACCCTCCAGCGTGTCGCGGATGGTTCGCGCGCCGTTGTAGCTGCAGACCACCACGGACACCGCAGGCCAGAGCGTGTCCGCGGGAAACGGTGCCTCGGCAAAGGCCTTTGCCATCGCCGAAAGCGCGGGCTTCGGCTCTCGGGCTCGCGTGGTCAGCCCGAAGTCCCAGTCGTCGATGTCGTAGCCGCCCCGATACCACTCATCGGTCCAGGCGAACACGAAGCTGCCCACGCAGCCGACGCGAAAGACGCTCTGGATCTGCCAGGTCAAGGTCTCCGCCTGCGCCTGCTCGCCATGACGCCGGCTGTCGAGGCCGATTTCGGCCATCAGCAGCGGACGCTCTTCGGCGAGGTTCTGCAGGCGGGCGAGATAGGCCTCCAGGCGCTCCCGAGACTCGAGATACACGTTGAAGCAGACAAAATCGAGGAACGGCAGCTGCAGATACTCCGTGGTCGGAAAATTCACGTAGGTGACCAGCGTTCCCGGATCCTCCTCCTTGACGATGCTGTACAGGCGCTCGAGGAACCGCTCGACGCGCCGTCGCCCGTGCCAGCGCACGACGGATGCGGGAATCTCGTTGCCCACGGCATAACAGAGCACCCCCGCGTGTCCGGCACAGGTCCGCGCCGCCGCGCGAACGCTGTCCTCGATCGCGCGAATCCGTCGCCTGTCGTCCAGAAACGCGATGTGCTGCTCCCAGGGAATTCCCACCATGACGCGCAGGCCGCGTGCAGACGCCAGGTCGAGCAGCCAGCGCGGTGGGACCGTATAGGTTCGCACGGCGTTGATCCCGTGCGCCGTCATCTGCTCGAAATCCCGCGCGACCTGTTCCGGCGTCGGATACTGCACGCCCTTCTCGTCCGGCCGGAAGGTGCCGTAGGTAACGCCCTTGACCCAGAGCTTCTCCTCGCCCAGGAACAAAAACTTCCCCTCGACCCTGGGTCTCTCGTGCCGGCTGGCGCGCGCGAGTGGAGCCGTATGAACCAACCGGGATGGCTCGGCCAGCGGTGTCGATGCGGTACGGAGTTCTGCCTGATTTTCCATCTTTATAATTCTACTAATTAAAATGTCTAAAGCGCTCGCAGCGGCCAGCGCCGTTGCCCGTTTATTGTGTAATGGCTCTGCTACGCCCGGGCTGCGTCGTCAAGCTCCTGCTGGTACAGCGATCCCTGCTGGCTCAGATGCCAGCTCCATGCCGTTGTTGTAATGTTTTCCAGACTGGAGTGGCGGGGACGCCAGCCCAGCCGCCGCTGTGCCTGCGCGGCATTCGCCACCAGCTCGGGAGGATCTCCCGCGCGTCGCGGCGCGTCTCGCGTCGGCACCTTCTTGCCGCTGGCGCGCTCGACCGACGAGATGACCTCCCTGACGGAGTGGCCCAGTCCGGTGCCGAGATTGAGGGCCAGGCTCTCACCCCCGTTAAACAGATGCTCAAGCGCCCGCACGTGGGCCTCGGCCAGATCCGTCACGTGTATGTAATCGCGCACCGCTGTTCCGTCCTGGGTGGGATAGTCGGTGCCGAAGACCTTCACGTGGGGCCGCAAGCCGAGCGCTGCCTGTATGATCAGCGGGATGAGGTGCGTTTCAGGCGTGTGATCCTCACCGAGCTCGCCTTCGGCATCGGCCCCGGCGGCGTTGAAATACCGGAGCGCAGACCATTTGAGCCCATGCGCGACACCGTACCACTTGAGAGCCCGCTCCACGAAGAGCTTGGATTCGCCGTAGGGATTGACCGGATGCTGGGGGTGTTGCTCGTCGATGGGGGTTTGCTCGGGTATTCCGTAGGTGGCACAGGTCGAGGAGAACACAATGTGGCGCACACCGATGGCGCGCATGACGTCGAGCAGTCCCAGCGTGTTGGCCACATTGTTGGCGAAATATTTTCCGGGCTGCTGCATGGACTCGCCGACATAGGCATAGGCGGCGAAGTGGACGACCGCGGTGACCGAATGCTCGCGCATGACGCTTTCCAGCAGGGCGCCGTCGGCCAGGTCGCCCTCGACGAAGGGCCCCCACTTCACGGCGCGACGATGTCCGTAGACCAGGTTATCCAGCGTGATCGGCCGGAAGCCGGCCCCGGCGAGTGCCTTGCAGGTGTGACTGCCGATGTAGCCGGCGCCCCCTGTGACCAGCACCGATTCCACCGCTGCTGCTACTCGGCCGCTGCGACCGCGGGGACATAAGCGCTGTGCGCAGAGCGGCGTCTGTCCCGCGGTCCGCTGCGGCGCTCCTTGCCTTCAGCGACAAGCTTGAAATCCTCATGCCCGCTGCGGCGGCGATCCCCGCTGCGCTGACGCCGCTCGAAGCGGACAAAATCCACCCGGTTCACCGATGCCGAAGACTTAAGCAGCCTGGCGAAATAGTCAACGGTCCTCCTGAGACCTTCCTCCAGGGATATCTTCGGACCCCAATCAAGCTCGGATCGCGCAAGCGTGATATCGGGCTGCCGCTGGCGCGGGTCATCGGAGGGAAGCGGCCTGAACTCCAGGCGCGATTGCGAGCCGGTCATCTCGATGACCTTTTTCGCCAGCTCGAGGACGGTGAATTCACCCGGGTTGCCCAGGTTCACCGGGCCCTGCAGCTCGTCCCGGCTGTCCATCAGACGTAGGAAGGCTTCGACGAGATCCTCCACATAGCAGAACGAGCGTGTCTGGGAGCCGTCGCCGTAGATGGTGAGCGGCTCGCCGCGAAGCGCCTGGATCACGAAGTTGGAAACCACGCGCCCGTCTTCGGGGTGCATCCGCGGCCCATAGGTGTTGAATATGCGGGCGACCTTGATGGTGAGATCGTGTTGCCTGGCATAGTCGAAGAACAGTGACTCCGCACAGCGCTTGCCTTCGTCGTAGCAAGCGCGGCGCCCTTTCGGGTTCACGTTGCCCCAGTAGCTCTCGGGCTGAGGGTGCACCACCGGATCGCCGTAAACCTCGCTGGTCGAGGCATGGAAGATTTTCGCCCGGGTGCGCTTGGCCAGCCCGAGCATGTTGATCGCACCGAGCACGCTGGTCTTGGTCGTCTGGATGGGATCGTACTGATAATGTATCGGAGAAGCGGGGCAGGCTAGGTTGTAGATTTCGTCCACTTCCAGGTACAGGGGGAAGTTCACATCGTGCCTGACGACTTCGAAACGCGGGTTGCCCAGGAACTGGAAAATGTTGTCCTTGCTGCCGGTAAAGAAGTTATCGACGCAGACAACCTCGTCACCGTTTCGAAGCAGTCGTTCACAGAGGTGAGAGCCTAAGAACCCGGCGCCGCCGGTCACCAGCACCCGCTTACGACTGAACGTTCTCATTTTATTGGATCCCCCGTATAAGTCTTCTACCGGGCTTGTACAGGGATCCTTCCCAAAACCGACCGTCGAATCGACCTTCAGCGCGACTTTCCGATCTCGTTTCCAGCCAGCCTAACCCGGCTATCGTTTAGAGTTCTTCGCTTTCCTGTCGAACTGCGGCCTGTCGATCATGAGCGACAGGTTCTTGAAGAATATGCCATCTTCGTTGAGATTACCAGACCTTGGCGCACCCGGCCTCCACCGGAGTGATGGCAGTCGGCGACGCATCCCCGGCACTCCGGCTCGGTTCTGCTTTTCCAACGTCGACCGGGCGACCAGCGGACAGGGGCCGGAGGCGTTGAAATGCAGCCGCGGGATCCCAATATTAAAATCACGCAGCCCCGCGGCGGGGCCAGCAACAGTGAGGGAGGTACAGTGATGTTCTGGAATTTAGGCAGCTTCGACGATCGCCTGTTCGACGACTTCAGGCGCCTTCAGCATGAGATGGACGAGTTGTTCGGAAACTGGCCGGCGCGCAGCGGCATCCGCGCGGCGGCCCGCGGGACCTATCCGCCGGCCAACGTCGGCGCCACCGGCGAGCAGGTCGACATCTACGTATTCGCGGCCGGCATCGATCCGAAGAGCCTGGATATCTCCATTCAGCAGAATCTCCTCACCCTGGCCGGTGAGCGAAAGGCGGAGGCGGCCGAAGGTGCGGCCTACTACCGCAGGGAGAGGTTCGACGGCGGGTTCCGCAGGGTCCTCACCCTGCCGGAGGATGTGGATCCCAACCAGGTGAGCGCCACGTACCGCGACGGCGTTCTCCACATCAGCGTGAAGCGGCGGGAAGCGGCCCAGCCGCGACAGATCGAAGTGAAGTAACCGTCAGGAGGATCAAACATGGCTGACACGCAACAGGTTTCGAAACAGGAACCGCGCTCGGTACGTACTACCGGAGAAACGGAAAGGGTCATACGGCCGGCGGTCGATATTTTCGAAGACGACACGGGTATCACGGTGAAGGCGGACATGCCGGGTGTATCGAAGGACAAGCTCGACATCCGCATCGACCGGGATGCGCTTTCCATCGAGGGCGAAGCCTCGATCAGCACGCCGGAAAACATGGAAGCGCTGTACGCCGACGTGCACAGCACCCGTTACCAGCGCAGCTTTGCGCTCAGCAGCGAGCTGGATACGGAAAAAGTCGACGCCAACCTCAAGGACGGTGTGCTGACGCTGCGAATCCACAAGCGGGAGGAGCACAAGCCGCGCAGGATCGAGGTGCAGAGCGCCTGATCGAGGGCCAGCGGTGCCGCACCACGAGCATCCGGCCAGCCGGCAGGTGTCGCCCGGCTGGCCGGAGCCCCCGAACGGACCGACACCCGGCCCGGGGCACCCCGGCGCCGGGTGTCGTATGATGGAGCGCCATGGCGGAGAGTCTTTACATTACCGGTGCCGAGCCGGGCAACGGCAAATCGGCCCTGGTGCTCGCGCTCATGGAGCGCCTGAGCGGCTGTGCAGAAAAGCCGGGGCTGTTTCGACCGGTGATCAACGCCTCGGTCGAGTCCGACGCGCTGATCCGGCTGATCTCCCAGCGCTACGGTCTGGACGTGCCGCTGGAGGCGATGTACGGCTGCACCCTGGAAACGGCGCGCCGCTTTATCGGCGCACGTCAGTACGAGCGCCTGCTCAACCTGATTCTGGACCGCTACGGCGCACTGCGCTCGCAGTGTGATTTCGTGCTCTGTGTCGGCACTGATTATTCGGGTGCCGCGCAGACCCTTGAATTCGACTTCAACGCCGATGTGGCCAATAACCTCGGATGCCCGGTGATCCCCGTGGTGCGCGGCAAGGACCGCAGCACCGTGCAGGTGGTCAATGCGACCGTCGGCTTCCTCGCCTCCCTGCAGGAGCGCGACTGCGACGTCGTTGCGGCTGTCGTGAACCGCGTCGACCCCGAGCAGACGGATGCGGTAAAGGCGGCGCTGCACAGCCAGCTCGGAACGGCGGCGACCGTCTACGTCGTCCCCGAAGAGCCGACACTCGCCATGCCGGCGGTCGAGGACATCGCGCGCGCCCTAGGCGCGCAGCGCATTTACGGCGACCCGGACAGTCTCAGCCGCGAAGTTCACGGCTATAAGGTGGCCGCCATGGAGCTGCCCGGCTTTCTCGATCATGTCGAGGCGGGCGATCTGATCATCACGCCGGGCGACCGCGCCGACATCATTCTCGGCGGCATGATTTCCTACGCTTCGAGCGCCTATCCTCAGATCGCGGGTCTGCTGCTGAGCGGCGGACTGCAGCCGGCGCCGCAGATCAAGGCGCTGATCGAGGGACTCGGCGAGGTTCCCTTCCCGGTGCTCAGCGCGACAACGGACACTTTCCGTGCGGCGATGGACGTGAGCGGCGTACACGCCACATTGACGCCGGACAATGAGCGCCGGATTGCCGCCGCCCTGGGCGTGGTCGAAGACGCCGTGGATCTCGCCGCGCTGCAGCGCCAGATCACCGCGACCCGCTCGGTGCGCATGACGCCGCTGATGTTCGAGCATTATCTGGTGCAGCGTGCCCGCGCGCAGCGCCGGCACATCGTTCTGCCGGAAGGCACGGAGGATCGGATCCTGCGCGCCGCTGAGATCCTGATGCTCCGGAGCGTCGCCGAGCTGACGCTGCTCGGCGATCCCCGTGAGATCGGCGGGCGCATCGACGCGCTCGGGCTGCGCCTGGAGGATGTGCAGATCGTCGATCCCCAGCGCTCGCCCCTGCGGGAACAGTTCGCCGACACCTACTTCGAGCTGCGCCGGCACAAGGGAATCTCCCGCCAGATGGCGCTCGACACCATGGCAGACGTGAGCTACTTCGGCACCATGCTGGTACACCACGGCCTGGTCGACGGCATGGTATCCGGGGCCGTTCACACCACCCAGCACACCGTCAGGCCGGCATTCGAGATCATCCGCACACGCCCGGATTCAGCCCTGGTGTCGAGTGTCTTTTTCATGTGCCTTGAAGACCGCGTGCTGGTCTACGGCGACTGCGCCATCAATCCCGATCCCAATGCCGAGCAGCTGGCGGACATCGCCGTAACCTCGGCCGATACGGCGCGCACCTTCGGCATCGAGCCGCGTATCGCCATGCTGTCGTACTCGACCGGTAACTCCGGCAAGGGCGCGGCGGTGAACAAGGTGATCGAGGCTACGCGCATCGCCCGCAAGCGGCGCCCCGATCTCAAGCTGGAAGGTCCGATGCAGTACGACGCCGCCGTCGACGCCAGCGTCGCCAGGACCAAGCTGCCGCAGAGCGAAGTCGCCGGCCAGGCCAGCGTGTTCGTGTTCCCGGATCTCAATACCGGCAACAATACCTACAAGGCCGTGCAGCGCTCGGCCGATGCGGTGGCCATCGGACCGATACTTCAGGGCCTGAACAAACCGGTCAACGACCTGAGCCGCGGTTGCACGGTGACCGATATCGTCAACACCGTGGCCATCACGGCGATTCAGGCGCAGCACGCCGGTGGGACCGGATGAGAATCCTCGTCATCAACTCGGGCAGCTCATCGGTCAAGTATCAGCTGCTCGACATGGACCGGGAAAGCGTGCTGACCTCGGGCGTGCTCGAGCGTATCGGCGAAGCCGAAAGCCGGCTGGTCCACCGCTGGCGGGTGGACGGCGGGCAAAAGGAGCTGCGACGCGAGGAGCGGGTCGCGGATCATCAGCACGCCCTCGAGTGCATCGCTGCTGCCCTGAAGGACAGCGGCAGCCTGTCGGCCTCTTCAGGGCTCGACGGCATCGGCCACCGGGTGGTGCACGGCGGCGAGGATTTCACCGAGCCGACCTTGATCGACGCTGCGGTGGTCGAGCGCATCCGCGCGCTCAGCCCGCTGGCACCGCTGCACAACCCGGCCAACCTCACCGGTATCGAGGTGTGCCTGCGGCTGTATCCCGATCTCCCCCAGGTGGCGGTGTTCGACACGGCGTTCCACCAGACCATGCCCGCCCACGCCTACCGCTATGCGGTCCCGCAGGGCTGGTACCGCGATCACCGCGTGCGCCGCTACGGCTTTCACGGCACCTCGCACCGCCACGTCGCCTGCCAGGCAGCCGCCTTTCTGCAGCGGCCACTGGCGACGCTCAATCTGATCACCCTGCACCTGGGCAACGGCGCCAGCGCCGCCGCAATCCAGGGGGGCCGATGCGTCGATACCTCGATGGGGCTCACACCGTTGGAGGGCCTGATCATGGGAACGCGCTGCGGTGACATCGACCCGGCGATCCCCTTTTACCTGGCCCGAGCGGCGGGCGCCAGCGCCGGCGAGCTCGAGGCCGAGCTCAACAGGAGCAGCGGGCTGAAGGGCATCTGCGGGGTAAATGACATGCGAGAGATTCAGCGGCGCGCCGCATCGGGCGACGCCAGGGCACGGCTCGCCCTGGATATGTACTGCTATCGCATCCGAAAATACATCGGGGCGTACTTCGCAGTCCTGGGGCACGTCGACGCGCTGGTGTTCACGGCGGGAATCGGCGAAAACTCGGCGCCGGTCCGTGAGACGGCCTGTCTCGGCCTGGAGCGACTCGGGATCGCCATCGATTCCGACAGGAACCGCGCCGCGCACGAAGGCGCCGTCGCCATCGAGCGCCCCGGTGCGGTGGTGAGGGTGCTGGCGATTCCCACCAACGAAGAGATCGAGATCGCCCGGCAGACGCTGGAGTGTATCGGCTCCTAGGGCCTGTTAACACTTACCCGATCGGCGCCGTGCCTTGCAGCAAAATGGCCGCCGTCGCGGCGATCCGATAAGTGTTAACAAGCCCTAGTACTCGCGCGGGCTCTACGGCATGGAGGCCCAGCGAGGCAGCGAATCGGCGCGGGCCGGGCCGGCCGGTTTGAATATTGGACGGAGGAGCTGGCTACGAGATGGACACTTCGGAATTCGGTTTCTGGGCCATGATCGTCTTCTGGGGGACGGCCATTGGCGGCATCGTCACGGCCATCACCTGGGCGCGCATGAAAAACAGACCGCCCGTGGACAGAGAGCTGCTGCTCAAGTCGTTGCAACAGCGCCTGGAGGCCGGCGAAATCAGCCAGGAGGAATACGACAAAAAAGTCGCCGAGCTGCCCGCAGACGATGACGGGCGCTGAGGGCGGCCGCTCCTTTCGTGCGATGAGCACACATGTGGACACTCACTGGTACTCTTGCAATATGATATTGGAGGAGTACGAGGCTATAGTGGGAGTGATCTTGGCGGAGCGTCGCGTTTGCGGCGCGTTTCGCTAGCGATGTGGGCATTGCGCCTGCGGCGACGTATTCACCGCATCTCCCCGCAAGACACGGCCTCGTCACTGAGCGCAGGCAACCACGGCTGTGCCAGGGAACAAGGAGAGACACCCGCATGATTATCCGCAAGCGTTTGCTGACAATGGTGAGCCTGCTGCTCGCCGTGACCGTCGTCCCGGCGCGGGCCGCCACCAGCGAGGTCCCGCCGCGAGGGCCGGTACCCTTCGACGTTTTCGACAGCAACGGCGACGGCTATATCGACGAGCAGGAGTTCGACCGGGTGCGCAGCGAGCGCCTTCAGCAGCGTGGCGCCGAGGGCCGCATGATGCGCAACAAGGGCAATGCCCCCCGATTTTCGGATCTCGACAGCGACGGCGACGGACGAGTGAGTCCTGAGGAGCATCGGGCCCATCAGCAGCGGCGCCGAGAGATGCGCTGTGGTGCCGCGCCGCCTGCGGCCCGTTAGCCGGGAAGCCGGTCGGGCGGCCCCTGCTACGGCCTGATCTTGGCTCGGCCGACAGCCACCTGCCCCATTGGCC
>JASFKW010000144.1:0-9878 GCA_050118435.1 Gammaproteobacteria bacterium
ATAGCCTTCGTTTTCCCAAGATGTTGGACCAAGATACACATGCGCGAGAAAATGTACAACTATTTTAGCCGGAACACATGCCAAGAATACTTGATATACTGAATGATGAAAATTATTATTTTTCAATTGTTACATATAGTTGTAAAAACACTTGTGGTTGTTTCAAATTGGAAGCCTTGCGAGCTTTCCTCTGCGTTCGATTGGCATCATAATCTTCTTTGTACACGTTATGTAAACTATTCGCGGATCATCCGCTCGCCAGTGTGTAAACCTCAGCCGCGGGACCGGATACCCAGTCACGCAGACTGATCAAAACCGCTAAACGGCGGAACAAAGGAGCAACATCATGCTGACTACCACGCGCGACCCGATTTCCATGAATGACGTCACCGATCTGGAAAACGCCCCCTTTGTGGTGGAGGGAACTGGTGACAGTGCGTTGAAAATCTATTTCGAATCCGAGACGAACAAGCGAGAATATCTCGACATCGAGCTGCACGGCTCGGACAACATGTCCGGCCTGAGGAAGATCTACGACGACATGGCGGATAACCCCAACACCGGCTCGATCAATTGAGTCCGCGTGCCGCGCCCGGAGAGCTGGACCGTGCCAATCGCCCCCCTCGGGGACCTGGAGAGAAGCACTGATGGGAATATGCGTCCCGCGCCGGAAGCGACATCGTCTATTACACCGGCGACGCAACTGATGCGATATGCAGCATCGCCAACGCCGCCGACGATAGCGCACTGCAAGACTAGCCGAGCTTCGCCGTCAACGACTGCGACGATGGCTTCGTCCGCACCGCGCCGATGGCCAGCTTCGCGGCCAACCCTCGGGGCCGGTATGATGTCTACGGAAATGTCTGGGAGTGGGTCGAGGACTGCTGGAACAGCTCTTACGCAGGCGCACCGAATCCAGAAAACGCAGATAGATGCGCCGCAACTGGATGTCCATTGACAGGTGCACGGGGTAGCAACCATCCAGAAAGCGCTGCACGTACGGCCCATCGCGCAGGCTGAAGCTGCCGTCCTTGTTGAACTCCAGGGAACGCATGCGCGCCTCGACGCGAAGGGATGCACCCACCTCGACGTCGGCGCATTGCACCGTGCGTCCCTCGACCCATGCCTCCCCGTTTTTGTCGTAGGAACGGATCGAAAAAAAGCTCAACCCTCCGGCTATCGGAATCACAACCCTGTCCGCTGACAGCCGATTACAGGCTGTTGCGCAACATCAGTTCCTCCGGATGAGGATTCAGGTAGTACTGGCGCGCGATATAGTCGTCCGGATAGCGCCTCAGGTGATGTTTCAACAACGTAATCGGCACGATAAGCGGAATCTGCCCGTGCCGGTACTTGTCTATGATGTCCAGCAACTCGGTTTTGTCACCGCCGTCGATCTTGTCCTTGAGATAACCCATTATGTGCGTCAACACGTTGCTGTGCAGCTTGCGCGTTGCGCGCTTCTTCATAGCCGTCATCAACAGCGTCGCGTAGCGCTCCGCCAGTTGCGGCAGATCGGCGCTGCCGGCCTGGGCGACCAGTTGCCCGAGCTCGCGGTACACCGGCTCGTCGTGCGCCAGCACGCTGAACTTGTGGTTGGTATGAAAGTCGACCAGCTTGGCGGGCGTCAGTCCGGACCGGCACAGTGACTGCCAGCGGTGGTAGACAAAAACACGCTCGACGAAGTTTTCCCGCAGGATCGGGTCCATGAGCCGCCCCTCTTCCTCGATGGGCAGCAGGGGACGTTCCTCCATTATGGTCTGTGCAAAGAAGCCTGCACCGGAATCGACCGGCATTCCTTTCTCGGAGTAGATCCTGACGCGCTCCATTCCGCAACTGGGCGAGCCGCGTTTGAAAATGTAGCCGCTGATGCCGTCCAGGCGTGCTGCAACGGTGCGCCCATACTCGACCAGATCCTCGGTCACATCGAGCGTCGGATCGGCAACACCGACCACCCGCACCTCCTTGCCTTTGAGCATGAGACGAATCGGAGGGCGCGGCACCCCCAGACCGATCGCCACCTCGGGGCAGAATGGAACGAATTCGAAGTAGCGCGCCAGGGTCTTGGTGAGATAGCCGTTGTGCTTGTGCCCGCCGTCGAAGCGCACCTCCTCGCCGAGCAGACAACTACTGGTGGCGACACGAATGGTCGGGGTTTCCGTTTCAGGCAATGCGCTCATTTGTCACTCCTCGGGACGCGCTGATTCTAACATAGGCATGAGTAGCCCCCGGTTGATTGACTCACGTCGGTCAGCGTCGCAATCGCGGCCGCTCGGCATCCTCGACGCGGTAGGCATCGGCAACGTACGCCGGCCCCCTCATCACGACCACCACTACACAGGCGATGGCGACCGTCAACACGGATGCCCAGGCGATCACCGCGGTTGCAATGCACAGAGTGTCGACGAGCTTGATGTGTCTGGCCACCTGCGAAGCGGAGGCGTCGGGCGGAAAAGCCGATTGGTCAACGCGATCACCAATGGCAGCAAGGTCCCGAGCAACAATACCGGGGGTAGCTTTTTGCGAACGGCCCACTCCAATCCGGGCGCGCAACGCACTGTTCTGGTGAGTTTTCAGGAATTTCATGGTGGATACGCATGGTTTCGGTGCGGCTGGCCCTGCATTTCGCTGCAGCACATCACGCCACTGGAGTGGACAGTAGCCCGTCCGATCGGGGGGTGAACGGCCCTTCTCCACGCAGCGTACCGTGAAGATCTGCAACGACTACCGCTTTGACGAGCGTATGGAAATCCCTGGCTGCTGTTGCTGCTTCAGCGATATCTGGTTCCTGTGCGCCGGGTGGCGGCGGGCGCGACGAAAGCCTTGTGCCGCGGTTTTGCCTGGACTCGTAGGCGCTGCCACCGGTCGCACTGAGTGCCAGTGCGCAGGTGCTGCAGACAAAAACTCGCTGAATCCTTTGGGTTGGTTTGGCCATCTCGGGGTCCTCCTTGTGGCGGATAGCAACGACAGGTTGATGACGCTGTCGAGCTGCACCCCACCCATGGTAAGCATACTGCATCCCGCCCGTGCTAAGCACAGGCATGGGGTGCCACAGGACATCAAAGTTCATCAGCGCTGCAGTCGAGGGTGCGGCGACCTCGGCAAGTTCCGGGAGGGCGAAGTCCTGGTCTGCGACGCCATCCAGCCGACTATGACACACCTGGTACCGCTCGCGAGCGCTACTGTTGAACGCCGCGGCGGAATGCTGATCCACGGTGCAATCCTCGCGCGAGAGCTCGGCATCCCGTGCGTCAACGGCGTGCGCAACGCGGCTGAAACGCCCAAAAACGGCGACCTCGTGACCGTCGACGGCCATCTGGGAATCGCGACGGTCGGGGCTGCCGAGTTCGACCTGGAGCTGGGTGGCGAGGGCAGGTAACTCGCTCGGCATCGCCTCACCTCAAAGCACAGCGTCGAGCTGTGGCATGGGGACCTGCACAAAAGCTTCGTTATCCAGGGCCAGCAGAGTGAAGGGTGCATCTCCATCGAGGCGGTGGACGTGGCCGGATGGCCGCGCCGCGGCCAGTCAAGCGTTCGGCAGTTCCCGTGCTGGTCTCAGAAACGGGGCTGTACAAGGAATGTCAAATAAAAAACGTTGACAGGCTCCGTGATGTACAGGTATTGTCTACACCAGATTCCTGCCGGTAGTTTCCCGGGCTCGTAAAGCCGGGCTGCAGAATCATCGTTGTCCGCGCCGGCTGATGGGATGCATCGGTCCCGGCGCGGAATCCGGGCCCGGAGACCAACCTGTTTCTCCGGCGCCCGTCACTCAGCATCAGGAGGCATAGTCATGACCAGAATTACCAAGCTTTCAGCCGCACTCGGGCCTGCCCTGGGCATCGCACTCGGTGCAACGGCCGCGCTTGCGGGCCCGAACTGCAACGACGCCGAACGGATGGCGCCGGGCAACGCCGCGGGTTTCTCGCCGGCACTGTATCAGCCTGCGACCGGCATCTACGCCCCCGCCCGCGCGTACCGCACCGGGATGGGTTACGACGCGCAACACAGCAGCAGCGCTCAGGCTTCGGCCCAGCCGGATATCGTCGACACCGCTGTTGAGGCTGGCAGCTTCAACACGCTGGTTGCCGCGGTTCAGGCGGCAGGTCTGGAGCAGACCCTGAGGGGGCCGGGCCCGTTCACGGTGTTCGCACCGACGGATGCCGCCTTTGCGCAGATCCCCAAGGCGCAACTGGACGCGCTGCTGGCGGATAAGCAGGCGTTGACCAAGGTGCTGACATACCACGTGGTACCTGGCACCGTGAAGGCAGCCGAGGTCGTCACGCTGAGCAGTGCTGCCACCGTGGAGGGCCAGCCTCTGACAATCAGGGTGGGTGAATCCGTGATGGTGAATAACGCCAAGGTGATCAAGACGGACATTGTGACCAGCAACGGCGTTATTCACGTGATCGACGCCGTCATGATGCCGCCTGATATGGTGTCGAAGCT
Organism: Gammaproteobacteria bacterium; assembly: GCA_050118435.1. Classification (GTDB taxonomy): domain Bacteria; phylum Pseudomonadota; class Gammaproteobacteria; order DSM-19610; family DSM-19610; genus Thiogranum. Next base: position 4,447 of record JASFKW010000144.1, read on the forward strand.
CTGACGGCTCGGACCTGACGCAGTTGGACCGGGGTGGAGGAGTCATTTTCCACCCCGGCCGGTTGCTCACCGTCTCGCGCGCCAATGCGCCGTTGTTCCGTGCCGATGCTTGATCGTCGCCAAGAGATAGGCCGAACCCGACTCTTGCTCGGCCTGGCGGGCGTTCTGACCGCCGCGTTGTTCTTCTGCTGGCTGTTGATCGGCTGGCTTGAGTGGGTGCCGACCATGGTGGAGGTGTTCGGTGTCGCCGGTATGCGAACCCCGGCCTCGATCACGGTGGCGGGTCTGCTTCTCGCCGCGATCGCTTTCTGGGACCGCTAGCACCGTGCTGGTTATAGATCTTTAAGGAGGTAGCTGATTATGTTCAAGTGGTCCGATGTTTTCATCTTACTTGCAGTGGTGGTCTCATTCGCGGTATCCGCTTATCTGTGGTTCAACGGCTTCAAGGACCACGGCATTTTCACCGCGATATGGGTGCCGTCTATTCTGACGTTCGGTATCTATTTCAAGCTTGCAGCGCTTGCAGCCAGCAGGGAGGCGTCATGAACGAACCCGATATCCTGTATCCTGCGATTTTCGTATTTACCATGCTGATGATCGGTCTCGCACTGACCGTCTGGGAATTTTCCCGGATCAAGAAGCGGGCTCGGCCTGCGCGTAACAGGGATAGACAGGTGGCAGCCTTGACGCCTGAAAAGACCAGCAACGGGGCAGCCCAAGCGCCGAGCCGCTGACCGGTGACAGTGTGAGCACAGCCGCTGGCGGGCCAACCGGGAAAAGAGCGCCGCGCCCACGGCTGCATGCCGAACGGTATAGGTTGCCGGCATTCCGGCGCGCCCGTCACAGCGGGCGCGTTTCAGTTTAGGGATGTCTGTTACTAAACCGGAACAAAGTAAGCGGACATGATGATACGGGATCGTCGGCGGCAGGGACGCCGCCGTCGAGCCTACAGGGATGTATTCATGGCGTGTCCCGTAGAATCCTGTCCGCTTACTTAAGTACTCCTTAGTAATTTATCTTTTCCGTTGAAACGCTCGACGCCGACATGGGTTTTGAAGCAGAAGTACCGGAGCTGCTGGACGACGACATCCGATTGCTGACTTCGCTGGACGATGGCGTGGACAGTGATACGGATTGACGCCTCGCCGCAACTACCCTTTCATTGGAGCGCCATTCAGGTTGACCACATCGCTACCTCGCGCACGAGTGATGACCGGGTGGGCCTCTCACGCAAGGGGAAAACGCCGCCTTTACATGGCGCACGCCATAACTTGCCGTTCACTCGGCAGAGAAGACCCCGCTGGTGCGGGGTCCCGGATGGCCGACACTGGTCACGGTTTACACCACCGATGGCGTCTGGTTACATGGGCGCCACCTTGAAGATCCCGTCAAGGGTCTCGCTGGCCGAGAGCAGCCGGTAACCTTTCGCTTCGCCCGCGTCAGTGACTGTGGCATACACGCGTAACTGATAGTGGCGCCCCGGTCCAAGCGTAGCCAGAGTGGCTGTTTCGTCAGAGTTGTATCCGATACTCGGCGCATTGCTCTGGGGCATCGTCACCAGGGGCGTAAAGTCCGCATCAAAACCGCCCCATATTGTGTCGCCGGATTCGTCCACGACCTCAACCACATAGTATTCCGCGCTGGCGTAGCTGGACGCCTTTGTCCAAGCGAAAATCGGGACAGTGCCTAACTCGGGATCGAGGCATCAACCAGATGCTTGCTTCCTGCTATTCACTGCTATCGGTATGGTGCAGATTCTTCTCAAGTGAATATCGGGGCTGTCATCCCACGGCAACAAGTGAGGTTTTGCGCTTTTTTGGAACGGAAGGGGCGCCAATGCGGTGGCGGATGACGCGTCTTACAGTGTCCATGATACCGCAACAAACTACCACGATCAGGCAAATTGCTCATAACGCTGGCGGCGTGCAATCCCGTAAAGTTGAAACTGCAGCAAATTGATCCGAGGGGTACGCGCCATGGCCAGGATCCTGAACGTGATTGTCGACCTGCAAAGTGTGGCGGCCCCTGATTCAATGAGGCTTGACCCATGAACAACCTGTTGACCGCGGAAACACTCAGGAAGCAGAACCTGGCTTTCGTTGGCACCGGTGGCGTCAGCGAGCAAAACCGCTCTAACGGTTTCACACCGGCATTTTACAACGTGGTGACTGGCCAGGCCGAGCTCTCCCGCTTCGCCGACGGCCGATCGGCACCCATGCATCTGCTGGAAGGGCTACCCGATCTGTGGGTGGTAAAGCGAGATGCCCAGGGACACGTGAGCGCCCTCAAGGATACGGTCATCGCGGGATTCATTCGCGGTGGGTTCTTCTACACCCGCGAGCAGGCTGCGGCCGCGGCCCTACAGTGACCAGGAGTAACCCGATGCGAAAGGACTACCTGACCTACCTGATGGGGCTTGCGCTGTTGTCAGTCCTGCACGGTGTCGCCCGTGCCGGCGAGCCACAGCCGCACGCCTTGAGCAATGTCGCCAACGGCCAGGCTGCGATCGAGGCTAGCTCGCCCGCCGCCGTTATAGAGGAGGCCGTTCAGCAGGTGCTGGATCGGTTGAACGCCGATGACGCACCAGACCCCGGGCGCAGTGACGAACTCTATGCGCTGGTGACCCACATCGTGGTGCCGCATCTCGACATGCCGCGCATTGCACGCATCGTGCTGGGCAAGCATGCGCGCCGGGTAGACGCCGCCGCGCTGGACGAATTCACCGGCGAATTCCGGACCCTGCTGGTGCGCACCTACGCGACCTCGTTGATGGCCTACCGGGGCGGACGCATCGACGTCACTCAAGCCGGACAGGCGCCCCGCAAGGGCCGCGCCACGGTGAACATGAGAATCTACGGTGCCGACGGTGCGCCGATCGAGATCAGCTTCCTGGCCCACAACCGGCGTGGCCCCTGGCTTGTGTACGACATTCGTATCGAAGGCATCAGTCTGGTAAGCAACTATCGGTCGGAATTCTCGGCCATCCTGCGCAGGGAGGACGTAGAGGGATTGATCAGAACCCTGAAGAGCCGCAACCGGCAGGCTCAGGTCACGGCCAGCCGGTGAACCGGCCGGATAACTGTCTCCAGGCATTAAACCGCGCCGCGAGCCGCCGGTTGATGCCGGGAGAAATATTCAGTCGTTTGTCGTCCCCATTCGCGAGGCGCTGCGGCTAATCCTCACACCACGAATAGCTTCTGCTATCATCGCCACCGCCATCATCGGCACCATCACCGCCAGAATCATTATCGGTATCAGGAGCGGCAGGGGCATCTCCAGAATTTCCGCTATCATCGCCTGAATTGTCTCCACCACCAGCGTCCTCCTCGGCCATAACACAGAATTGACCTATCATGAACCTATTTCGAGGCAGCATCTGCGCGGATCAGCAGTGACCTTTCTTCGCCTGTCCCGGCGGACAAATCCCACGTGAGGGAGCATGGTAGTGATGATGCTGTGCGGGAGGCGGCGGGTCGTGGCGGTGCCCAGAATCCGTGGTCACAGCCGCTGCGACAGCACCGCCCAGTGCGCCACCTATGATGGCTCCATCGCGACCCCCGACTTCGTTTCCTATGGCCGCGCCAGCCGCGCCTCCGATGCCGCCACCAATAGCTGCGTCGAGGGTCGAGTCCCCCGCATTCGCCGCAGTAGCCAACACGGCTGCTGACAACAAAAAGTGCCTCATACTCATGGTCAACAAACCTCTTCTGAGAAATACAAGACGAGCGACGTACTTATCTGCATCGGCACCCATAGGCATTAAATTTGTGATCACGTCGACACTCCAGCACCGCCGGCAGTGGTGCCTGGCAACGGCGATGGCTCCCGCCCGCCACCCAGGGTGGTATCCCATTCCGCGGTCTCGGTCCGGCTGGGCACCGCTATCCCTGAGCCTCTACCCGGACTCCCAACGTGGCAGCGACTGCTCGATCGAACCGGAACTCACGGACTTAAATTCAATCGTCCAGCGACTCACCGAGTGAATTGAATCTTGCTGCCATGCCGGCAAGCGACACGGCGACCAAGTGATCGTGTTCCTTGTTCAATCGCTCAAATCGAAGTTTCCTCGGCGTTCACGCGGACCCGGTTCCCGGCGTGACGCCGCAAGAGTTTACGTGTCGGGTGATCCAGACCTATGTTGCGCGGGAACTCAAAGGAAGGCTGATCCCGATCAAAGACACGTCCCGCGAAAGGGCCGGGGCGTAAGCCCCGGTTCTGTTTTGAGGACTAAGACCGGCCGCACGCCGGGTCAGCCACCGGGCCGCTCGCAGAGCCCGAATAAACGGAAAATGACCAGTACAATGATCATAAATAACCTTCGCGGATAGTTTGGTGGTCAATTGCTCTTTACACTTGCTTAAGGAATGGCTACTCAAACAGTCATAGCGTAGTTTTGTGACCATTATACGGGTCAATCCAGACGGTTTAGATGGCAAACAGAGAGGACATATTCCCGGTACACGCGCGAAGCCGCGACCTTGCTGGCCAGACAGATCCAGCTCGGGCGCAAGCAGCGCAAGTGGACCGAGCATGAGCTTGCCGACCGCGCAGGTATCTCGCGGGCGACGCTCCAGAAAATCGAAAAGGGTGATCTGAGCGTTGCCATCGGGCTGGTGTTCGAGGTGGCCGCGTTGGTCGGGGTCACTTTGTTCGACGAGGAGCGCAGCTCGCTCGCCTCTCACATCGCTCGCACCGATGACAAGCTGGCCTTGTTACCGAGCGCCGTGCGCAAGCGCAGAAATTCGGTGGATGATGAATTCTAAAGCGCCTTACAGCGAAGCCTTAGCTGTCTTGCCCGCGATAACGCCATCTTCTGGGGCGGGCAAACACTTAGCCTGACACCGGCTTACGATATCTGTCCGCAAAACCGGACCGGGCACGAAGCTTGGCAAGCCATGCTGATTGCCGGTGAGGATCGCATGAGTCGGATTTCGTCCTGCCTGAACGCTGCCGGGCATTTTCTGCTGTCCCGCGAGCAGACTATTGCCATTGCCCGAAACCAGCTCACCAGCATCATCGATCACTGGGATGCCGTGTGTGTCGAAGCCGGTCTCACCGCTACAGACCGTGCCTTGCTGTGGGGCCGCCAGTTCCACAATCCCTATGCTTTTGAAGATCTTGATGGCGACGCAGCCGAGTTGAAGGTCATGGCCGATACGGCACGTTCGGCGTAGTTCTCCGCGTATCATCAGCCCCTTGTCGTCGCCGCAGGCGGATCGTTCTCGGTCGGTGAGTGCATAGAGCCCGCCGGGCTGCGCTTTGGTCACGCATGTTCCGTCTCCTCTGGCGGTTTTCCTCAATGTCCCGCTTTTCTAGCCGGGGTCGCCGGACGGGCAACGGTCTGCCCGCTCTATTCCCCCGGCTTTCGCCGGGGTCCCGTGTTGCCCGTTCCCTGACGGTGCCCATCCGGCTTGTCCCCCGTCTTCGTCGCA
>JASFKW010000145.1:0-9826 GCA_050118435.1 Gammaproteobacteria bacterium
TGACCTTCGAACCCGACTGCATCGCGGCGGCGAAACAGGCCGTGGAGGAGCAGGGCACCGGCACCACCGGCTCGCGCATGGCCAACGGCACCTTCGCGGCACACCTCGCGCTGGAGCGGGAGCTGGCGGGCTTTTTCGACCGCAGGCACGCCATCGTGTTCTCCACCGGCTACGCCGCCACCATGGGCATGGGCTCGACGCTCGCGGGTCCCGGTGACGTGATTGTGCTCGACGCCGACAGCCACGCCAGCATCTATGACGGGGTGCGCCTCAGCGGCGCCGAGGTGATCCGCTTTCGCCACAACGATGTCGCCGACCTCGAGAAGCGCCTGCGGCGGCTGGGTGAGCGCGTCTCCAACACGCTCATCATCGTGGAAGGCATCTACAGCATGCTGGGCGACCAGGCGCCGCTCGCCGATATCGCCGCGGTCAAACGCAAATACGGCGGCATGCTGCTGGTCGACGAGGCGCATTCGCTCGGCATGCTCGGCGCACACGGCCGCGGTGCGGCCGAGGCGGCCGGTGTCGAGCGCGACACCGATTTCCTGGTCGGCACCTTCAGCAAGAGCCTGGGCGCCATCGGCGGCTACTGCGTCAGCGATCACGCCGAGCTGGAGGCGATCCGTTTCGCGATCCGATCCTATATCTTCACCGCCTCGTCGTCGCCGTCGGTGATCGCCTCCACGCGGGCGGCACTGCGCCTGATGCAGGAGCGGCCGGAGCTGCGCGAGCGCCTGTGGCAGAACGCGCACCGTCTCTACGACGGTCTCGAGCGGCTGGGCTACCGGGTCAGCCCGCAGGTGAGCCCCGTGGTGGCCGTCACCGTCAGTGACCGCGGGCAGGCCATCGCCTGGTGGAACGAGCTGCTGCGGCGCGGCGCCTACGTCAATCTGGTTATGCCGCCGGCCGCGCCCACCAGCGACAGCCTGCTGCGCTGCAGCGTCAGCGCCGCCCACAGCCCCGATCAGATCGACCGCATCATCGAGGCTTTCGCGGCCCTGGGGCGCGCCAGCGCAGCGGTCGCCGACTAGTACTCCTGCAATATGATATTGATGGAGTACTAGTCGCATGGATAAGCTGAGAATTGTCGGAAACGGACCGCTGCAGGGCGAAATCGGCGTCTCCGGGGCGAAGAACGCCGCCCTGCCCGTGCTGGCGGCCACCCTGCTCTGCCCGGAGCCCTTTACCGTGCGCAACGTCCCGCACCTGCGCGACATCACCACCACGCTGGAGCTGATGGGCCGCTTCGGCACCCGTATCGAGCTCGCCGAGAACATGAGCCTGGTCGCGGACAACTCGGCTGTTACCGAGCTGTGCGCGCCCTATGATCTGGTGAAGACCATGCGCGCCTCGATCCTGGTGCTCGGGCCCCTGCTCGCCCGCTTCGGCGAAGCCGAGGTGTCCCTGCCCGGGGGCTGCGCGATCGGCTCCCGCCCCGTGAACCTGCACATCCAGGGACTCAAGGCCATGGGCGCCGAAGTCCGGATCGAGGACGGCTACGTCAAGGCCAAGGCTGCCCGGCTCAAGGGGGCGCGCTTCCTGTTCGACCTGATCTCGGTCACCGGCACCGAGAACCTGATGATGGCCGCGACGCTGGCCGAGGGCACCACGGTGCTCGAAAACGCCGCCCGGGAGCCGGAGGTCGCCGATCTGGCCCGGTGCCTCAACGCCATGGGGGCGCGCATCAGCGGAGCCGGCAGCGACACCGTCACCATCGAAGGCGTCGAGCGTCTGCACGGCGGCGCCCACAGCATCACCTCCGACCGTATCGAGACCGGTACCTTTCTGGTGGCCGCCGCGGCGACCGGGGGCAAGGTCCGGCTGCGCAACACCCATCCGGCCTATCTGGACGCCGTGATCGAGAAGCTCCACGAGGCCGGTGCCAGCATCCGCAGCGGCGCCAGCTGGATCGAGCTCGACATGCAGGGCCGGCGGCCCGCCTCCGTGAACATCACCACCGCCCCCTACCCCGCCTTTCCGACGGACATGCAGGCGCAGTTCGTGGCGCTCAACAGCATCGCCAGGGGCACCGCCACGGTGAAGGAGACCATTTTCGAGAACCGCTTCATGCACGTGCAGGAGCTGCAGCGCATGGGCGCCGACATCGAGCTGCAGGGCAATACCGCCATCGTGCGGGGCATCGAGGGGCTGCTCGGCGCGCCGGTGATGGCCACCGACCTGCGCGCCTCGGCCTGCCTGGTCATCGCGGGGCTCGCCGCCGAAGGCGAGACGCTGATCGACCGCATCTATCATCTTGACCGCGGCTACGAGTGCATCGAGGAGAAGCTGGCACAGCTCGGCGCGCGGATCCAGCGGCTGCCGGACCATGGCGCAGCGCGGCAGGCCGGAAGCGGGGCTGCCTCGAGCTGAGCGATGCGAAGGCCAACAGCAGGGTCCGCAAACCATCGCCCGCCGCACATCGCTGGGCCTCACTCCCTTCGCTCCCAGCTACGCCGCCTTCCTACCGATCAGCTCGATTGGATATCCGTCCGGATCCTCGACGAAGGCGATGATGGTGGTGCCGGCATTCATGGGGCCGGCGTCGCGAATGATCTTTCCGCCGTGCCTGCGGATCTCCTCGGTCGCGTCATAGACGTCGTCCACCTCCAGCGCGATGTGGCCGTAGCCGGTGCCGAGATCGTAGCGGTCGGTGTCCCAGTTGTAGGTCAGCTCGATCACCGCGTTGTCGGACTCGTCGCCGTAACCGACGAAGGCCAGGGTGAACTTGCCGTCGGGGTAGTCCTGCCGGCGCAGCAGCTTCATGCCGAGCACCCCGGTATAAAACCCGATCGAGCGATCCAGATCGCCGACCCGCAGCATGGTATGTAGAATCCGCATCACAGCACCTCCAAAGTTCAAGAAGACATCGAGACAATTTTCTTTTACCGCCAAGGCGCGCGAAGGCGCACAAAGGCAATACAGGCTAAAACTGCCCAAGCGGATGCGCAGCTGCAACTACAGCCGGCCGCGCGTCCGCAATTCTCTACCTGCTGGCTTGGCGCACCCTCGCGCGCCTTCGCGGTTACATGTCAGTCGCGGGTCAGCGCCTGCGCCGTGCGGCGATGCGCAGCCGCAGGGCGTTGAGCTTGATGAAGCCCTCGGCGTCCTTCTGGTCGTAGGCGCCCTGGTCTTCTTCGAAGGTGGCGATGCGCTCGTCGAACAGGGAGTCGGTCTCCGACATGCGGCCCACCACGCTGACGCTGCCCTTGTAGAGCTTCACGCGCACCTTGCCATTGACCGTGTCCTGCGAGGCATCGATCATCTTCTGCAGCATGCCACGCTCGGGGCTCCACCAGTAGCCGTTGTAGATCAGCTCGGCGTAGCGCGGCATCAGCTCGTCCTTCAGGTGCGCCACCTCGCGGTCCAGGGTCAGGGATTCCATGGCGCGGTGAGCCTTGAGCATGATGGTGCCGCCGGGCGTCTCGTAGCAGCCCCGGGACTTCATGCCGACGTAGCGGTTCTCGACGATGTCGTCGCGCCCGACGCCGTTGGCCCCGCCCAGGCGGTTGAGCGTTTCCATCACCTGTGCCGGCGTGACCGGGCTGTCGTCAATGGCGACGATGTCCCCTTTCCGATAGGTGAGCTCGATGTAGGTCGGCGTGCCCGGCGCCCGCTCCGGGGACACCGTCCAGCGCCACATCGACTCTTCGGGCTCCGCCCAGGGGTCCTCCAGGATCCCGCCCTCGTAGGAGATGTGCAGCGCGTTGGCGTCCATGGAATAGGGTGACTTCTTGCCCTTGTCGAAATCGACCGGAATGCCGTTCTCGCCGGCATAGCGCATGAGCTTTTCCCGCGAGGTGAGATCCCACTCACGCCAGGGCGCGATGACCCGTACGTCGGGCTTCAGCGCATAGGCACCGAGCTCGAACCGCACCTGGTCGTTACCCTTCCCGGTCGCCCCGTGGGCGATGGCATCGGCGCCGGTCTCATTGGCGATCTCCACCAGACGTTTGGCGATCAGCGGCCGGGCGATGGAGGTGCCGAGCAGATATTCCCCCTCGTAGACGGTGTTGGCGCGGAACATCGGATACACGTAGTCGCGCGCGAAGGTTTCGCGCAGATCCTCGATGTAGATCTCTCTGACGCCCATGGCCTGCGCCTTGGCGCGGGCGGGCTCAACCTCCTCGCCCTGGCCGATATCGGCCGTGAAAGTCACCACCTCGCAGCCGTAGGTGTCCTCGAGCCACTTGAGGATGATGGAGGTATCCAGACCGCCCGAATACGCCAGTACGACTTTATTGACTTTGGACATAGGTTTTTCCAGATAGCATGCAGGTAAATGCAGTTAACCACGAAGGGTTTGTTAAGGACGAAGAAAGCACAACAGCCTACAAGGGCAAAGCGGTCACGCCTGGTGCACAGGCTCCGCTCATGTGTACATGAATCCTCTAGGTGACCTCACCGCATACGCAACCGACTGACGCCGCACGAAACAGATTTCCTTGGTGTGCCTTTGTGTTCCTTTGTGGTTAAACCTGTCTGTCCGTTTACTGCTGTTGCAGAGCCCCCGGACCGGGCATTCTGACCGAGCCGCCGCCATGGCGGCACCCGGTAAAAAGCAGGCGGTTATCATCTTTGTTTTGCACCATCGGGTCAAGGAATCGGGGCGGCGTGGCTGACAAAAACCAACCTTAAATCAACGGGAAACTGCGGTTGCCGCCAATAGTGGGGCGGCGTGCTCCGCCCATCCGCCAGCCTGCGGCGAACATAAACAAAATCAATTACCTCGACCTGTGGTTGTGGTACCTTGGGCGCCGCTGCTGAGACCTGCAAGGGATCTGTCGAGTCATGGAAATCACCATCACCCGCCCAGACGACTGGCACCTGCACGTCCGCGACGGCGCCGCACTCGCATCGGTGGTGCCGCACAGCGCGCGCCGCTTCCGGCGGGCCATCATCATGCCCAATCTCAGCCCGCCGGTGACCGACACTGCCGCTGCGCTGGCCTACCGCGCGCGCATCCTGCAAGCGGTGCCCGACGCTACCGCGTTCGAGCCGCTGATGACCCTGTATCTGACCGACAAAACCGCGGCCGCCGAAATACAGCGGGCCCGCCAGAGCGGCGCGGTGTACGGCGTCAAGCTCTATCCGGCTGGCGCGACCACGCACTCGGATGCGGGCGTCACCGACGTGGAAAAAACCTGGCCGGCGCTGGAAGCCATGCAGGAGGTCGGCATGCCGCTGCTGATCCACGGCGAGGTCACCGACCCCGAGGTCGATGTGTTCGACCGCGAGGCCGTGTTCATCGAGCGCATCCTGGAACCGCTCACGCAGCGCTTCCCGCGGCTCAAGGTGGTGCTGGAACACGTCACCACCCGCCAGGGCGTGGATTTCGTCGTGAACGGTCCGGACAACGTCGCCGGCACACTGACCGCCCACCATCTGCTGATGAACCGCAACGCCATGTTCATCGGCGGCATCCGCCCCCACCACTATTGCCTGCCGGTGCTCAAACGTGAGCAGCACCGGCGGGCATTGCTGGATGCCGTCAGCAGCGGGCATCCGCGGCTGTTCCTCGGCACCGACAGCGCGCCCCACCCGCGCACGGCCAAGGAAAGCGCCTGTGGCTGCGCGGGGCTTTACACGGCACACGCAGCCATCGAGCTCTATGCCGAGGCTTTCGAGGCGGCGGGTGCGATGGACCGGCTGGAGGCTTTCGCGAGCTTCTTCGGCCCCGACTTCTACGGCCTGCCCCGAAACACGGACACCGTCACGCTGCGCCGGCAGGAGTGGCTGGTCCCCGCCAGCTATCCTCTGGCCGACGCCGGAGTGGTTCCGTTACGCGCCGGCGAGGCGGTGCGCTGGCGGCTCGAGGGGTGACGACCCCATCCATCAATAGCTTCGGGTGATCCGGTAGCCGCGCTCGCTGAGCAGCTGCAGCAGCCCCTGGCTGCCGGGCAGATGCAGGGCCCCCACCGCAATGAACCGGTTGCCCTCCCGCAGGGGCGCCTCCAGCCGCTCGGCCATCCGGTGATTGCGGTCGATGATGATGCGCTGGTTGAAGGCCGCGGCGATGTCCGGATCGGTGTCGCGCAGGGAGATCTCGTTGATCCGCGCCAGTTGCGCCAGATCACGCTGCAGCCAGGCCTCGCGCAGCTCGATCAGCATCCGCTCAATGTCCGGCAGATGATTCAGCGTGTCCCGCAACAGCACGACCTGTTCCTGCAGCGTAAGGCTGTCGAAGAGCGCCACCTGCTCGGCCGGGGTTTCCAGACCTTCGACCGGCTTGCCGTCCGCCACCGCTTTACGGTACAGCACATGATCGAGCACCAGGCCACTTCGCGCCGGCGGTGTCATCAGCGTCACCGCCACGGCCCAGGGCTTCATTCTCGCCACCAGGACCTCGGGTACGCCGTGACCAGCCATGGCCGCGACGGCACGACCGAACACCTCCTGCCCGACCAGCGCCTCCAGAGACCGGCCTTCGCGCATCAACAGCGCGGTGCTGAGCGACGCCAGCGACTCGGAATCCAGTGTCACTTCCAGGATCAGCGCACCGGCCTGATCGAAGGCCCGCTGCACCGGCGGCGCGAGATCCACCACATTCGGATGGTCGCTGTGCATGGTGCCGAAAACGTAGCTGGGCTGACTGCCCTCGCGCTCGACGCGCCACAGCAGGCCGGCCTCGAAGCGCTGCGCCGCGGGCGCGGCGAATGCCGTCAGCAGGCAGAGCAGGAAGGTCAGGAGCGGCCCGGCCTTCGGGGCCGGGCCGGCGCGATTCCCGTTTGCGAATGCATTCCGGTATGCTGTCGCCATGTCAGAGTTCAATGAGACACTTCCCTCAAAGCTGGCGGCCCGTTTCCGCGGCTTTCTTCCGGTGGTAGTGGATATCGAAACCGCGGGCTTCAATCCCAAGCGCGACGCCCTGCTGGAGATTGCCGCCGTGCTCTTGCAGTACGACGAAGACGATCGGCTGCAGCCCACGGAGACCTACGCCTGCCATGTGGAGCCCTTCCCCGGTGCGCACCTGGATGAGAAGTCGCTGCAGTTCACCGGCATCGACCCCTATCACCCGTTTCGCTTTGCCAAGCCCGAGGAGGACGCGCTGCGACAGATCTTTCAGCCGGTACGCCGGGCGGTGCGCGAGAGCGCCTGCACCCGCGCCATCCTGGTGGGCCACAACCCTGCTTTCGACCTCAGCTTCCTCAATGCAGCGGCCGAGCGCAACAAGATCAAGCGCAATCCCTTCCACCCCTTCAGCAGCTTCGACACCGCGACGCTCGCCGGCCTGGCGTTCGGCCAGACCGTGCTCGCGCGGGCGGCGCTCGCCGCCGGGATGGAGTGGGATGAGGAGCAGGCGCACTCGGCGAAATACGATGCCGAGCGCACCGCCCAGCTGTTCTGCACCATCGTCAATCGCTGGGACAACCTGACCCGGCGCTGAACACCCTATTTCTTGTCGTATTCAAACGACCAGCCCAGCGTGGCGGGCAGGCGTGGCAGTGTCATTTCCGGGAACTCGCCCGTCAGCCCGTTGAGGAAAGCCACGATGTCCTCGACCTGCTGGTCGTTGAGCTCTTTGTTGAGCTGAGTCTCGGCCATCACCCGCACCGCCTCGTCCAGGGTCGGCACCGAGCCGTTGTGGAAATAGGGCGCCGTCAACGCAATGTTGCGCAGCGTCGAGACCTTGAAGAGATGCTTGTCAGCCTCTTTGCCGGTTACATCGAAACGTCCCAGGTCCTCCATCAGATGGTACCGCTCGACGTAGCCGTTGTCCTTGAAGGTCGGGAACTTCATGAAAAAGCCCTTTCCGGCCTCGGTGACCGGGCCACTGAAGGCGGGCCCGGAGTGACAGGCGGTGCAGCCGAGCTCGGCGAAAGACTTCATGCCGCGCTGCTGCTGGGCGTCGAGGGCCGTGTCGTCACCCTTGACGAAACGGTCATAGGGGCTGTTCGGTGTGATCAGGGTGCGCTCGAAAGCGGCCACCGCCTTGGCGGCATTGTCCACGGTCATCGGATTCTCACCACCGAACACACGCTCGAAGTGAGGCCTGTAACCGGGAATGGCGCGCACCCGGTCCATGGCCGTTTCCACCTCGCTCATGCCCATTTCCACCGGGTTGATCACCGGGCCCTTGGCCTGCTCTTCCAGAGTCGGTGCGCGCCCGTCCCAGAACTGGCTGGACGCAAACGCCGCGTTCCAGACCGTGGGCGCGCTGCGACCGCCCATCTGTCCGTGCACGCCCATGGAGAAGTTGCGATTGTCTTCACCCCCCAGCATGACGTTATGGCAGGTGTTGCACGACACCGTACCGGTGGACGAGAAACGCGGATCAAAGTACAACATCCGCCCCAGCTCGACTTTTTCGGCCGTTGTCGGGTTGTCCGCCGGTTCCGGGGCTTTTTCCGGCAGTGGCTGCCATTCATAGGCAAACGCGCCGCTGGCGACAGAACCGCCTAGAATCAGTGCAAGCATCGAGCGTGTTCTCATGGTAATGCTTCCTTCTGACTGAGGTTGATTTTCCACTGTTGGCAGAATATTACCATATCACAATGTCTTAATACCCGATCCCAGGAGTGAATAAGGACCATGGCGACCCTTCCGGACAGAGAGCAGCAGATCATCGACGCACACACCGGCCTGATCCACCGGGTGGTTATCGCGTGCCGGAACCGGGACATGGTGCCCGATCTCGAGGACATTCTCGCCCGGGCCGAGCGCAACGGCTGGGTGGCCCTGGTGGCCGCGATACGCAGCATCCTCGCCGGCGACCGCGGCGAAGCCATTCTTAAAACCCTGGACGACGAGGACCGGGTCATCGTCACCGCCATACTGCGCGGACTGCAGAATCCGGACACGCTGCCGGACCTCGACAGGGAGATCGACGGCAGTATGGCGGCCCCCGGCATTGCGGCCATGATCCACGGGGCCCGTAGCGGCAATCTGGAGACCCTGCAGCTGCTCGGCAACATGGCCGAGCAGATGCTGCGTGCCGGCGGTGACATGGCACGTCTTGCCGGGATTCTGCGCCCCCTGGTCCAGGGCGAGCGCGATGCGGAAAAACTGACGTCGGGCATGAGTCCGGAAGGTGAGAAGCTCGTGCTCGCTATCCTGGACGAGCTCGCCAAGCTGAATCATCACTGACCGTCAGAGCACCACCCCCGGGGCCGCGTTGGTCATTGCGAGCGTTTGCGCTCAGACTGGTCCGCCAGACCATTTGATGCCCGGTGCAGCGTCCGTCGCGTCGCGTGCGGCGGCCGCCGCGAAGCCTTCCCCGTATGAGTTGCCCCGGCACACATCGGTCACCACCGCACAACGGTGCGAGAAGCGCTGTCCGGTATTCAGCTCCTGTGACGCCAGATAGGCCTTGACCGCCTCGCACAGGAATGCGCGGATGCGGCTGCTGTAGCGGCTCACGCCGTTTGGCAGCAGCTCCCGCTCGAAGCGTGCCACCAGATCCAGCAATGCCTCGCGCGCGGCGATGCTGCACTCATCGGCACCGCGGGGATAGTTGACCTCGACGAACCACCTGAGGGCTTCGATCATGATCGCTGCAATGTCCGGTGGACAGCGCACCTCGATCTGCTTCGCCATTTTCCCATCCCTCCACCGTGCGAGCGCGTGCTGCCTGCGTCCTGCCTTACAGCGAAGCACTGAGCATAGCAGCATCGGGGCACACTGCCACGGCGGGCCCGGGCCGTCCTGGTAAACGGCTGAACACGCGCATTGCCAAAGCCCGGGGGGCGTTGTCACAATGAGCGCCGCGATCGCGGAGGCCACAGCGAAACCTCCCGCGCCGCCGAGCCTGCGGCGGCCTGCAAGGCCATTTCAGAGGCTCCACTTGGGCGGACGCGTAGACCGCCTGGTGTCCGTCCCCGCCATCCCG
>JASFKW010000146.1:0-9789 GCA_050118435.1 Gammaproteobacteria bacterium
TGCGCCTGACCCAACCCAGGGGGATGCCGCTGGCGTCGCGCTGGTAGAATGCCGGGATCACCTCTTCCTCCAGCAGGCGGTATAGCGCCTCGGCCTCGGCGCGGTCCCAGGCGGGGTCATCGCCGTGCTCACACCCGTCACCGAGCGACCAGCCCAGATCCGGCGTAAAGGCCTCGGCCCACCAGCCGTCCAGCTCAGAGAGATTCAGCCCCCCGTTGACCAGCACCTTCATGCCGCTGGTACCGCTCGCCTCCCAGGGTCGGCGCGGGGTGTTGAGCCACAGGTCCGCGCCCTGGACCAACGCCGCGGCCACGCTCATGTCGTAGTCCTCCACAAATACCATCCTGGGCCGGACCGTCGGGCGGCGCAGGAACTCCGTCCAGGCGCGTATCATGCGCCGCCCGGACTCGTCGCGGGGATGGGCTTTGCCGGCGATAACCATTTGCAGAGGCAGTTGCGGATCGGTGAGCAGCCGTTCGAGGCGGTCCGGGTCGGTCAGAAGCAGGTTGGGGCGTTTGTAGGCCGCAAAGCGCCTGGCGAAGCACAGCGTCAGGACCTCGGGATCGAGCAGCTCCGCCAGGCTGTCCTGCCTGTCGGAGTCGACCCCCCGCACCGCAAGCTGGGTATCCAGGCGGCCGCGCACCTCATTTACGAGCCGCTCGCGCGCAGTACAACGCAACGCCCACAGCTCGGCGTCCGGGAGACGGCGGAAATCGTCTTCCAGGCTCGTCAGGTCTCCGAGCCAGCGATCGTCCCCGCAGGCCCGCGCCCACAAAGTGTCGGCCGGTCCCGCGTCCCAGGTCGGCACATGCACACCGTTGGTGACATGCCCGATCGGGACCTCCGCGAGTGGCAGGCGCGGGAACAGGGGCGCGAAGATGGCGCGGCTTACCTCGGCGTGCAGGCGGCTCACAGCACTGGTCGCAGTGCCGCCGTGCAGGGCGAGGTATGCCATATTAAAAGGTTCCCCTGCATCGTCCGGTTCGCACCGTCCGAGGGCGAGCAGGGCCCGGGCGTCGAGTCCCAGGGATTGCGCGTAGGAACCCAGGTACTGGAGCACCATCCGCGGCTCGAAACGGTCGAAGCCCGCGGCTACGGGCGTGTGCGTGGTAAACAGGTTACCGGCCCGGGTGGAGCGCAGAGCCGCGGCAAAATCCACGCCAGCGTCGGCCATACAGCTGCGGGCGCGCTCGAGCACCACGAAGGCGGCGTGGCCTTCGTTGAGATGGCACACCTCACAGCGCAGGCCGAGGCTTTGCAGCAGCCGCCAGCCCCCGATACCCAGCGCCAGCTCCTGCTGGATGCGCTGTTCCGGGCCGCCGCCATAGAGCTCGGCCGTGATACTGCGGTCACGTGCGGCGTTCGACGGGTCGTTGCTGTCCAACAGGTACAGCGTTACCCGCCCTATCTGCGCCTGCCAGGTGCGTAGCGTCAGTTGTCGTCCCGGAGTATCGAGATGTACGCGCACCCATTCGCCGGCGGCGTCGCGAACCGGAACCACCGGCAGCCACAGGGGGTCGTTGAAAGGATAGTAGGCGATCTGCTCACCCTCGGCATCCAGCGCCTGGCGGAAGTAGCCCTGCTGGTACAGGAGCCCCACGCCGATGACGGGTACTCCCAGGTCGCTGGCCGCCTTGAGGTGATCACCTGCGAGGATACCCAGGCCGCCGGAATAGATCGGCAGAGATTCGGAGAGCCCGAACTCCATGCTGAAGTAGGCCACTCCGTTGAGCCCATCCCGCGTGTGCGCCTGGGCCATCCAGGTTGGGCGCTCAAGGTAACTCCTGCGCATGTCCGCCAGCTCACGCACTTGGCTGGTGAATGCCAAATCGCCTGCCAGTGCCTGCAGCCGCGCGTGCGATACCGTTTCGAGGATCAGCACCGGATTGCCGGACGCTTCCCAGAGGAGGGGATCGATCTGCCGCCACAGATCGGTGGCGGCGTGATTCCAGTTCCAGCGCAGGTCCAACGCCAGCTCCATCAGCGGGGTGAGTGCGGGTGGCAGCTCACGCGGTAGAAAGCGTTGCGCGATCATGCTCTAAGCTCCGCTGCGGGCGCTTCGGTGGCCGTGCGGGTTGCGCAAAGGTGTTTCCCCTTCCGCCCGTTTCTCAGCGCCCGGCTGCGCAGCGGAGGGTGTTGCGGGTGCGCGTTGGGAAGGCGCCCGCGGGCGGTCTCCCGGGAGGCTCGCGCCGTGCTCATGCAGGTGCGCACCCAGCGTTTCCAGAAAGCCCTGGTGGCGCCGTGTGGTCCTGTCGAGGTGCCCGTATACCGCCAGCTTGGCCAGGTCCTCGACGAAGATCCAGGCGAGGCAGTAGAGCCAGATCAACCCGATGTAGGTCCAGGGGATGGGGGTCACAAGAAAACCGGATGCGGCGATCATGGCGGCGATGGCCTGGGTCCCGAGGATGGCGCCGAGCAGCAGCGGGGCAGGGTAGGGGCGAGTCCACATCGGGCGCCTGGTGCGGGCCACGAACAGGGTCAGGTGCCCGGCTACGGCGAGCTTGAGAAAGATGAAGGTCTGGATCTGGTCGACCGTGAGGTGCATCCACTCCCTGGCGATCAACAGCAGGCCGAAGGTCTCCACCACGCCGATCAGGCCCAGCACCGTGGAGACAGTGAGCACCCGGGGCATTTCCCAGCGCACCGGCCTGGGATCCAGCCAGGTGTTGTCTCTGGCGATGGTCATGATGGGAATATCGTTGAGCAGTGCCAGCAGGATGATCATCACGGCTGTGATGGGGTAGAGGTTGAACACGATCATGGTCAGGACCATGAAGATCATGATGCGGATGGTCTCCACGATGCGGTAGATCGCGTAGGAGTTCATGCGCTCGAAAATGCTGCGCGCCTCTTCGACGGCGCTGACAATGGTGGACAGCCCGGGCGCGGTCAGCACCAGATCGGCGGCTGCGCGCGCCGCGTCGGTGGCCCCCGAGACGGCGATGCCCACGTCGGCCTGTTTGAGCGCGGGGGCGTCATTGACGCCGTCGCCGGTCATCGCCACCAGGTGGCCGCGCTCCTGAAGCCCCTTGACGATGGCGTACTTGTGTTCGGGAAACACTTCGGCGAAGCCGTCCGCCCTTTCGATCTGTTCCGCGGCGTCCGAGGACAGATGGCCATGGGTCGCAGCCTCGCTGAAGAGATTGCCCGCGCGCTGCAGGTTTTTACCCAACCCCAGGCGCGCGGCGATCTCGCGGGCGATGGCCAGATTGTCACCGGTCACCATTTTTACGTCGATACCGTGCGCGCGGGCCTGCTGGATGGTAGCAGCCGAATCGTCCCGGGGCGGATCAAACAGTGGCAGGATGCCCAGGAACGCCCAGCGGCCGGAGGCATCGGTGCGGGCCACACCCAGCGTGCGAAAGCCTTTGGCGGCCAGCTCGTCGATGATGCCGCGGGCACGTCCGGCCTCGTCGCCCGCGAGCCCGGTCTGTTCGAGGATGACCTGGGGCGCGCCCTTGCTGACCTTGAAGCGGTTGCCGTCGCGGTCCCGGATATCGGCTTCGGTGCGCTTGCTGACCGGATCAAAGGGCACGAAGCGGGTCTGGGTGTAGGCCTCGAGGAGCTTGGCGTCCTTCAGTCCCGCGATAATCGCCAGGTCGATGGCGTCGTTGTCCTCGGCCTTCGAGGCCAGTGCGGCAGCGAGCACCAGCTCCTGGGCGTCGGCGCCCGCGAACACCACGGGATCGCCCAGGGTCAGCCGATTCTGCGTGAGTGTGCCGGTCTTGTCGGAGCACAGAATATCGATGCCGGCCATTTCCTCGATCGATTGCAGGCGCGAGACGATGGCCTTCATCCGGGACAGTGCCAGCGCGCCCACGGCCATGGTCACCGACAGCACGGCCGGCATGGCGACCGGAATGGAGGCGACGGTCAGGATCAGCGCGAACTGGACGAGCTCGAACAACGGTGCGTGCCGGAACAGCTGCACCAGGATCAGCAGCGAAACCAGGGCCAGACTCAGGTAGATGAGATAGTCCCCGATGGCAAGCACCGCTTTCTGAAAATGGGAGACAGCGCCGGCGCCTTCCACAAGCCTGGCAGTGCGGCCGAAGAAGGTGTCGCCACCGGTGGCCGTGACCAGCGCAAGCATCTCCCCCTGTTTGGCCGACGAACCCGAGTAGGCGACCTCACCCGATTTCTTTGTGACCGGCAGAGATTCGCCGGTGAGCGCGGACTGGTCCACGGCCAGGTAATCGCCCTCGAAGAGCTTGGCGTCGGCGGGAATGATGTCACCCAGGCGCAGCCGGATGACGTCGCCGGGCACCAGTCCGGTGGCGTCAATCTGCTGCCAGCGCCCGTCGCGCAACGCGCGCGCCTTGAGCGCCAGCTGCTGCTTGAGCGCGGCGAGCGCGTTGGCCGCCTTGAACTCCTGCCAGAAGCCGACGCCGGCGTTGAACACCAGCAGCACCAGGATGATGACAACATCGTCCCAGTGACGGACCAGGGCCGAGAGGATGGCGGCGACCTCGATCATCCAGGGAATCGGTCCCCAGAAGTAACCCATGAACTTCAGCCACGGATTGGTCTTTTTCTCGTCGAGGGCGTTGCGCCCGAGCTGCTGCAGGCGCGTCTGCGCCTCGGCCCCACTGAGTCCTCGCGGAGAGCTCTGCAGTCGCTGGAACAGCTCATCGTCGTTCAGTTTTTCAGCGTTCCGGCTGTCGATGCTCTTGATCATGGACGGGCCCCTGGGCTTCGATCATTCGGTTGTCGATACAGGCCGCGGCATGCGCGAAGATAATGTCGGGCTTGCGACCGCTCAGGCTCGCAGCCTATTCGGTTTCGGCCTGAACTGCGCCCTGTCCGGGCAAGGCGGATAGCCTTTCGCAGTTATAGCCTGTAAATCAAAGTCGCGCCGGCGGCGACGTCGGTGCTTGCAGGCACCTCGCGTGCCTGCCCTGCTCTCGACGCAGCAACCATGCCAGGTTGGCTGAGTCCTGGTTTGCAGCGAGATATTCCCGAAGCGGGCTGTCAGCGCAGCCACGGTGGGGCAATAGCGCCCACACCATGTGCAATAGTACCCACGTGCCGCCGGTACCTTTCGCACCCGAGTCCTGGCCTGCACCTGCGGCCGGCGGCGGCCCGGAAACGGCTCAGCTCGGAGCGCTGACGGACGCTTTGGCGGCAGCCGGCGCTGTGGTGATCGCAACAAAGCTGCGTGACTGAGTCGCCGGCGCCTGGCCGGTCGGATGGCCGGACGCGCCGACGGGGCCACAGCCGCGTTGGAACACATGATCCCACTTTACGCAAACAGCGACAAAGGTCCCGGGCAAACCCGGATTACGGGAGAGAAGGGGAGCCCCGCGCTGCCATCCGGTGCCTGACGCAGTGGTCACGCGGTCTCAACGGATGCTCTGGCGACTTCACTGACCCGCAGTATGTCGCAGGAGTATGAGTCAACGTTTCCGCTGCTGTCCGGCTTCGCGCCGTTGCCCGGTCTCCGGCCGTTGGTGCTCGTGCGACTGTCCGTCCTCGCCCCGGGCTTCCTGCGCCTTGGCGGAGGTGAGTCTCTCCACTGTTGGAATCCCCTCGGTGGCATAATCGACACGCAGCGCGCGCAGCAGGCCGACCGCCGCCACCAGGATGAACACGGACATCGGCAGGCCGGTGGTCAGTGAGGCGGTGCGCAGCGCAGTAAGCCCGCCCGCGTACAGCAGCACCGCCGCGACCGTGCCCTCGGCCAGGGCCCAGAAGACGCGCTGGGCACGGGGGGGATTCGGGTGGCCGCCCGAGGTGACCATATCGTCGACCAGGGAACCGGAGTCCGAGGAGGTGATGAAGAAGACGATCACCAGTGCCGTGGCCAGGGACCAGGTCAGGGTGTGAAAGGGCAGGCGCTCCAGGACGGCGAACAGGGCCAGTGCCTCGTTCTGCTTCACGACGTCGCTGATGCCGCCTGCGCCGAACAGCTCCGCATGCAGAGTGGTGCCGCCGAACGCTGAGAACCAGAGGAATCCGCCCAGCGACGGCACCACCAGGGTGGTGGAGACGAACTCGCGGATCGTCCTGCCTTTGGATATGCGGGCCACGAACACGCCCACGAACGGCGACCAGGAAATCCACCAGCTCCAGTAGAACAGCGTCCAGTTGGCCTGCCAGTCCCTTTCGCTGCCGGGCTGGATATGCAGGCTGGTAAAGGGCAGCTTCTGCATGTAGTAGCCCAGGCTGTCGAGGAACAGCTCGAGGATGTACACGGTGGGGCCTGCGGCCAGCACGAACAGAAACAGCACCGCAGCCAGTGCGATGTTGAATTCGCTCAGGTGACGAATGCCCTTGTGCAGACCGGAGACCACCGAGGCGGTCGCGACGGCGGTGATGCCGGCGATGAGGGCGAGCTGGGAAGCGACGCCCTGGGGCATGCCGAACAGCTGATTGAAGCCCGTGTTAACCTGGACTGCGCCCAGTCCCAGCGAAGTGGCGACCCCGAACAGGGTTCCCACGGTGCACAATATATCCACCGTGTGGCCCGCCGCGCCGCGTATCCGGTCACCCAGCAGCGGATAGAGAAGCGACCTCGGGGCCAGCGGCAGCTTGTGCCGAAAGTGAAAGTAGGCCAGGGGAAGGGCGAGGGCGGAGTAAATGGCCCAGGGGTGCAATCCCCAATGATAGAATGTGTAGCGCATGGCTTCGCGCATTGCTTCCGGCGTCTGAGCTTCGCCGCTCGGCGGGTTAGTGAAGTGCAGCAGCGGCTCCGCGGCACCGAAAAACACGATCCCTATACCCATGCCGGCGCTCATCAGCATGCTGAACCAGGTCAGGTAGCCGAATTCCGGTCGGGCATTTTCGCCGCCGAGACGGATGCGACCGTAGCGGCTGACCATCAGAAACAGGACAAACAGGAGCAGGACGGTGGCGGTCAGCACATAGAACCAGCCGAATGTCTCGACAATGTTTCTCTGCAGAATTCTGAAAATAACTTCCGCCGTATCGCTGAACAACGCGCCGAAAGCAACGAAACCGACCACAAGGCCTGCCGCCGGCAGGAACACCCAGGGTTCCATTCTTTGAATAAACCGCTGGAAAATGGATAAGCGCTCGACCATGGAGGAATGTGACGGGGTCCGCGATATTCCTAGAGTGCCTGCGGGGGCGTGCGTGTGCAACCTGTGGCGGAGTCCCGGTTATCCGAGATGCCGAGCAGAGGCATCGGCGCCTCATTGCACGATCGGGACGTCATCACGGTTGCCGCGTCCCGGTATTCTGATGCTGCTCCTGCTCCTCCTGTTCTTTGCCTTGATCATCCGCGGCGTCGCGCTCGCGGGAGCGTCGAGGGATGAAGCCTGGTTGGGGCAGGTCCGCTTCATGGCGTACACCCCGAGCGAGTTCCGTGTGGTCCACGGAGAACCGATACCGGCGAGCCCGGCAAGCATTGCAGAGGATCTGCGGGTTCTGCGCCCCCATGTCGACGGGCTGATCACCTATTCCGTCGCCAACGGATTGGACGAGGTGGTGAGACTCGCCCAGGAGGCGGGGTTTCGCGCAGTCATACTCGGTATATGGTCACCAGGAGATCGGGCTGAAGTGGCTACGGCGATCGGGCTCGCTCGACAATTTCCCGGCCTGGTTCGTGCACTTGTCGTGGGTAACGAGGGCCTGTTCTGGGAACGCTACACCTGGGGCGAGGTAAAGAATGCCATGGCGCGGCTGCGCCGTGCTGTTCCGCACGTCGCCCTGACCACCTCCGAGCCCATGGGCTCGTATCTCGGTCCCTCTCCGCGCCTCGGGTGCGAGCACCAGGATTTCCTGCTCCCGAATATTCATCCGATCTTCGAGCCCTGGTTCCGTCCGGGATCCCTTACCCAGGCTGTCGACTTCGTTCTCGATATCCAGAGCCGGCTCTATCGGCTGTGCGGGAAACACGTTCTGATCAAGGAAACGGGCGTTCCCAGTGCGCCATCGAATGCGGGATTCACACCCGCAAGACAGCGCACTTTCTGGCGCGCGCTGATTCGCAGACTGCGCAGCGAGGAACACGTGTCCATGGCGCTATTCGAAGCCTTCGACGCCCCGTGGAAAATAGACGAGATTGCGCGCGACAGCGGAAGGCGCGATGAACGCGAAGCCGCCTGGGGCTGGTTCACGACCGATCGCAGCGCGAAGTCGGTAGTGGATGTATTACGCCCACTTCTGCCTGCGAAGAGGCCGGCTGGCTCCGACGCACAATAAACGCTTTCTGACGGCAGCGGCCGGATTCCTGCGAAACCGCGGTGCAGCCGCTTGTGCGTCAATGCTATTACGCTTACGTCATCCGCCACACGTTCGGCCACGAACCTCCCGCCAGCTCACGATGCCGCGTCGGATCGTCGTGTGTGAGCCCCTGAAGGCTCAATCGGATGTCTTCGTTCACATGGCCGGCGATGAAATAGCTGTGCTCGATCAGGCCACGCACGATGGGTGAACAGTCGATCTGATGGATCTTGTTATGCAGCAGGGCGGGTTTCGCTGCGCCGGCGAGCCCCAGTCGCTCGGGGTTGCCCTTGGTGTAGTCGGATACATACATGGCTGTGTCGCCCTTGTTGTGGTAGACGCTGATGCTGCGCGCCAGCTCGGGAAGTCGTACCAGCGCCTTCCCCGGTTCGAATACATCGTCGTCCACGTCCGGGGCGCACATGAAAATATGTTCGAACATCCTCGGCAGCATTGAGCCTTCGTTGAACTTCGACATCCTGTGAAGCGTGTTTTGCAGCACGAAGTTGCCCATCGAGTGGCACAGCAGGTGCAACTCCTGTCTGCAGAGCAGCTCCCCGGAGGCATCACGGCTGCGGAGAGCGGCGATGAAGTCCCGCAGCTTGAGCATTCCCCGCCCGAAGGCGTAGCCCGTTGCCTCGGCGTCCGTGCGGTCCGACTTATACGAGACATAGGGCAGTGCCAGCCCGTCGGAGGGCCAGGTGAAAAGGAATACGAGGACATCCTTTCCACCGGTACCGCCGTCTGCGGGATTCAGCATTTCCTGCAGAGACAAGGCGGAGGCGACGGCGTCACGCCAGCTTACATTAAAGCCATGGATGAAAATGAGAACATCGCGGCTCTCGCGCATGCATTGCTGGAGCTCACTGAAGGTTCGCGCGGAGCCGAGCTTCGGCTGCTGCTCGGTATCCGGACGTGTCGAGTCCAGCTTTTCTTCAAACGCCTCGGTCCGCATGCGTCGTGCCTGTCGAGAAAAGTATTCCGCCAGGCTGTTGCCGTCGCCCACCCCGAAACCCACGGCGCGCCTGCCATGCCTCGCGACCTGATCCGGGTTCGCATCCACGGTGACTTTGCCGAAGCGCAGGTTTTCCGCTCCATCCTGACTGAAATCGGGCCCGTATCCGCTCGGGTGCCACCGGTCTCTGCCCCTGTGGGCCCGGTTGGTAGCATAATAAAGTGTGTACGTCTTCGTGTTGCTCCGACTGCGTCTCCGTCTGGTCGTTTGCTTCTTCGCTGGCATGTTGTTCCCCCTGTCTGATCGTTGACAGTTGCCATTCATTGAGCCACATGATGGCCCGCCATTCTGAAGCATTGCCGTTCGCGCTGCATGAGGGTCGGCCCGGCGTGACCGGTCGTCACGGGCAGCGGCAGTTTGACACCCGGCTGGGATCAAAGTCCAATATGCGCATCCGTGACTGATCACCGCGCCATGCCCCGCCTGCTCGTTTCTCTTGGTCTGGGAATCGTTGTCGCGGCCGTCGGGCTCGTCGTTTACTTCGGTTTGTTTGGCTTTGGGCTCGAGGAAAACCTCGGGTTGCATCTGATGACCAAGGCACGCAGCGAGCGGCGCGCGCCGGACGACGTGGTCGTGATCGACCTGGA
>JASFKW010000147.1:0-9619 GCA_050118435.1 Gammaproteobacteria bacterium
AATGGGACACCCGGCCCGACCTGCGGTGCAGGCCGAACGGGTGAGAGACGTTTGTCATTGAAAGGGAAGGAGTTGAGTCATGTCAGATTCCGAGCAACAGACGGCTGAGGTAAAGGCCGGTGTCGGCAGTGCGGTGGGCAGTACGGGCAGAACGGTGAAGGACGGGATTGTTTCAAGCCTGAAGGGCGTCAACGAGATTGAAGCCGAGATCGTGTCACTGGTCAGGGATACGGTATCCAATGCCGTCGGGGCCACCGGAAGCGTGTCGGGCGAAGCGGTGGAGGTGATCCGCGACGTGGTGAAGGGCGCGATCCAGGCCACCGAGGAAGTGGGTACCGGCTTGACGCTCAGTACCAAGAGCGTCGCCAAAGGGGTGGTGATGGGCGTCAGTGATGTGGGTGGTGACCTGGTTTCGGCTGCCGGTGTTACCGTCAAGGCGGCGGTGGAAGGCGCCGCTGATGTGGGTGCGGATGTCGCTGTGATTGCGCGGCGCGCGGTTGAAGGCGTGACGGCGGCGACCACCGAGGTGGGGGGCAATGTGTTCGACGTGGCCCGAGGCGCCGCGCTGGGCGCGATCGAGGCCGCAGGCGATATCGGCAACGCGGCCGTCAACACAGTCAGGGAAATGCTGGTCGGCCTGGTCAGCGGAGTGAAGGAGGTCGCGAGTTCTGCGCTGCCGAAGGGGCGCGCGGGAGCACCATCGCAGGCGCCGGAGAGCCAGGACACCGCCCAGTCATCCTAGGCCCCTGTTTGATGTGGCGTTGTCGTCGACGGCCGTTCTGCTGCAAGGCAGGCGCCGCGAGCGAGGTATTGCTGGGTTCATGAACCAAAGCCCCTCGGTCTGCGAATAAGGACGGCAGCGAGGCGGCTGCGCAGCCCACAGGTTGCCGCGCCTTCTCGCCTGGGGGTCCGCTGCAGTCGGGGCGCGTCGCCGCCAAGGCTAAAGGTTTAATAGTATCGTAATAAGCGATAATAATTCTGTAACAGTAGCGTGCTTTACTTATCCGCGCTGGGGAAACCCGTCATGTGAGAGAGGCTATGGCACGCTACGTACATCATGTCCCGGGTCGTCTGCGGATCAAGAGTGACTGTCTGAAGCGTAATGAGGCTCGTGCTGGCGAGGTCCGTAAACTGCTTCGGGACCACGAGGGCGTTGTGAGTGTCCTGACCAACACGGTCACGGGCAGCCTGCTGATTGGTTACGATCCAGGCCAGGTCCAACCGGACCAACTCATCCAGGCGCTCAAGCGCGCTGGGTGTTGCGCCGACTCGACGCGACTTCCCGACACTGCGGCACCATGGGCTCATCGCCTTTCCAGCTCCCTGGCCGGTGCGGGGCAAACCGCGGGGAAGGCGGTGGTCGGCGTGCTGGTTGAAAAAATGGTGGAACGGTCAGCGATAGCGCTGATCGGTGCTGTACTCTAAGAATCTGCTGACATTGGCACAGGCCTAGGAACGCAAGGCGTCAGCCGATTCAGTCTTTTCCCAGGGCAGCCCGATGTCTTGCCGGCCCACGTGACCGTACGCCGCGAGCCTGCGATAGAAGCCACCTTTGAAGCGGGCAGGCAGCTCGCGCAGATGATAGCGGCGCAGAATTGCACCCAGGCGGAAGTCGAAGTTCGCTGCGACGCGCTTGCGGATATCCTCATCCTCCAGCCTGCCGGTACCGAAGGTCTCGACCTGAAGACTGACCGGCGCCGCAATGCCGATCGAGTAACTGAGGGTAATTTCGCACTCGTCGGCGAGCCCCGCCGCCACCACATTCTTTGCCGCATGACGCGCCGCGTAAGCGCCTACCCGGTCTATCCGATACGGATCCTTGCCGCTCAGCGCCGAACCGCTATGCCGTGAATACTCGCCATAGGTATCCACCGCGTTCTTGCGTCCGGTGAGTCCGGCGTGCAGGGCCGGTCCGCCCTCGATTACGGGGCCGAATGGGTTTATCCAAATGCGGGTATCGGCATCGGGGCGAAGCGTTTCATTGTTGAACACCGGACCGATTACCTGCTCGACAATGTCATCGCGCAGGCGGGCTGGCTCGGGGCCTTCTGCGCTCGTCTGGCTGGCGACAAGAGTGATGCTGTGAATGCGTCGCGGGCGGCGCTGGCGATACTCGACGCCGACCTGCGACTGACCGTCGGGCGCCAGGTAGTCGAGCTGGCGCTGCAGGCGGGCGGCCGTGAGGCGCCGCGACAGGCGGTGTGCCAGCACGATCGGCAGCGGCATCAGCGACCCGGTCTGATTGCACGCATAACCGAACACAGTAGCGGGATTGTACGCGGTGAGGCGATCCAGCTCGGCGTCGTCCATGTCCGCTTCGTCGCGGCCGTGGTACATGGACTGGGGCAATTCCTGGAAACTGGTCATGACGGTGGCGTCGGAGGCATTGAAGCGCTGTGTCTGGTATCCGGCCTGGTGCACGATGCGGCGTGCGATCTCGGGGATATCCAGTCGGGCCTGCGAAAAGAAACGGGTGGCGAGAAACAGGATGCCCGTGGAAACCGCACACTCGGCGATTACCCGCGAGAAGGGATCCGCCTCAAGGAACCCGTCTACGATGGCGTCGCTGATCTGGTCGCACAGTTTGTCGGGATGACCCTCGGTCACGGACTCGGATGTAAACATGAAATCGCGTTTCATGCGGCGGGCTCCCCGGGTGTCAGCTTATGACTCGTCTGTGGCGCCGCTGGCCGCGGCCGGTCCCTCGATTTCAACGTTTTGTTGAGCTCGTTGATGATAAACGGCGCACCCGCGCCGGCCGCGATGACCAGCGCATCGAGCGCCCCCAACGGTGTGGTGCCGAGCAATTTGCGCAGCCCGGGCGTGAACGCCGCCACCAACTGTGCCGCCAGCGATCCGCCCAGCGCCCAGTTCAGATAGGGGTTGCTCGGCCGCCGACCAGGCGTGAACAATGTCCTGTTTTCGGAACGGCAACTGTAGGTGTGCAGCAGCTGGCCAAGCGTCAGAGTCGTGAATGCATGGGTACCGGCGGTCGGTCCCGGCCCATAGCGCAGCAGTGCGTAACCATAGCTGGTGAGGGCGCCGCCACTGATGACAGCGGACTCGACGCCCGTCTGGACGAGGTCCTGCCTGCGAATAATGGGTTCCTCCGGGTCCCGAGGTCTGCGATCCAGCGCATCGGCCTCGGACGGCTCCATTGCCAGCGCCAGTGCCGGGAACACGTCGGTGATCAGATTGATCCACAGGAGCTGCATGGCGTTGAGCGGCTGACCCAGCCCGAGTGCGATCGATGCCAGCATGACCTCAATCTCGCTGAAGTTGGTGGCCAGCAAAAAATGTATGGACTTGCGTATATTGGCGTAAATGGTTCGACCCTGCTCGACCGCGATCACCATGGTGTGCAGGTTGTCATCTTCCAGCACAATGTCCGCAGTGTTGCGTGCCGCCTCGCTACCCGCGGTTCCCAGCGCTACGCCGATGTCGGCCGCCCGCAGCGCAGGGCTGTCGTTGATGCCGTCGCCGGTCATGGCCACCACGCGGCCGGCGCGCTGGAGGGCCTGAACAATTTTCAGTTTGTGCGCCGGGCTGACCCGGGAAAATACATGCACACGCTGGACCATGCCCGCCAGTAGCGTCTCGTCCATGTTCTCCAGGCGCGTGGACTCGAGTATCTGTAGTGGCTGGTCGTTGGCCAGCCGCAGCTGACGACCGATGGCGTACGCCGTGGCGCTCTGGTCGCCGGTAATCATGACCGTATCGATGCCGGCGCGATGGAATAAGGCGATCAGGTCCTGCATGCCGGTGCGCAGCGGATCGGCCATGCCGACGAGGCCGAGCCAGACCAGATCTTCCACTGCCCCCCGTTGGCCCGCGGAGGGCTGGGCGAAGGCAACGCCAAGCACGCGCAGTGCGTCCCCGGCCATCTGGTCGTTGTGCTGCATGATTGCGTACCGCGCGTCTTCGCTGAGGGGTTCCAGCGCGCCGTCGTGCATATGTCGGGTGCACAGGGAGAGCACCTGGTCGGGGCGCCCCTTGACGGCGATGAAACGACCGCCATCAGCCGCGGTGTGAAAGGTGGCCATGTAATTGGCCTGTTCCGAGCGGTATTGGACCGATTCCAACGGATACTGATCGCGCAGCGCGGCGATATCGATACCGGCCTGGCTCGCCGCTTCCAGCAGCGCGCTCTCGGTGGGTGACCCACGGTACTCGCCGTTTCCCGGCGGCCCTACAGGCTCAGATTCGTTGCACAGCACGGTGACCTGCAGGAGGCGCATCAGCCCCTCCAGACCGGTGGGCGCGACCGCTTCGCCGCCGCTCAGAAACTGCCCGTCGTTGAGGACAATGTCGCGCTCATGCGTGTGCAGGCTGACCACCGACATGCGATTGCGTGTCAGGGTGCCGGTCTTGTCCAGGCAGATGACCTGCACCGAGCCCAGTGTTTCCACGGCATCCAGGCGTCTTGCCAGCACCTTACGTCGACGCATGTTCTGCATGCCGAGGGCAAGGGTAGTTGTCGCCACCGCCGGCAGACCTTCGGGTACCGCGGCGACGGCCAGCGAAATGGACGATTTCAGCATTTCCACCCAGCCATAGCCGCGCACCAGCCCCACGACGAAAACGCCGCCACACACGGCCGCGCTGAGCAGCGCCAGCTGAGTTCCCATACGTCCCAGTTGGCGCTGCATCGGCGTCTCTGGCGGTCGGGTTTCACCCACCATGGTCTGGATGCGGCCGATTTCGGTCTGGGCGCCGGTAGCCACCACCACTGCCTGTCCGCTGCCGCCGGTGACGAAGGTGTCCATGTACACCATATTACGTCGGTCCGCCAGAGGAGTTTCCTCGGCTGCCGTGAACGCGCTCGCTTTACTCACCGGCAGGCTCTCGCCCGTCAGCGCGGATTCATCGACAGACAGTTGCTCGCTGCGTACCACGCGCGCATCCGCAGGTACCTGCTGCCCCGGATTCAGCACAAGGATGTCGCCCGGCACCACGCCCGCACGGCGCAGCTTCACAGATTTGCCGTCCCTCAGCACGACGGCCTGTCCGGGTGGGGGCCGCGTCAAGGCGCGGATCGTTCGCTCCGCGTATTCCTCGGTGTAATAACCGATGCCCGCGTTGATCAGCACAACAGCCGCGATGGCAACGGCATCGAGCAGACCGCCGGTCACGACGGCAACGGCCGCCGACGCACCGAGCAGCGCCACCGGCAGGCTCACGAACTGCGAGGCGAAAAGCTCCAGCCGTGATCGGGCCGCCATCACGCTCAATCTATTGGGGCCGAAGCGCCCCAGGCGCGCCGCTGCCTCTTCGCTGCTGAGACCGGCAGTGTCCACGCCGCCCAGCTCGCGCAGCACCGCTGCGGCGGGTTTGGTGTGCCAGAGCCCGGAGAGCGGTCTCGTAAGAGAGGGGGTCTTGACCGGCGGCTTGGCTTTGGCGTACTCGCTGATCAAGGTGACGCTGGCCGCTGGTCTTTTACTATGCTGGGTTTTGGCGGCGCGGTCAATCGGCAATCGCAGTACCTGCAGCAGCTCTATTCGCATAAGGCTCATCAGTCCGTCGGCCGTGTCGACGGCCGGGTCGAACCACACCAGGACACTCCCTGTCAGGGTGTTGATTCGGGTATCGCGAATTGCCTGGTGGGATTTCAGCCGCGTCTCGAAAATTTCGGCCAGCTGCTCGGCCCGATAAAGTACGGGCGAGCGAAAACGGGCGCGTCCCGGGGCGCCGTTGTGCTTCAGGCTCAGCAGCGGTTCCTGTTTCTCGTGCGGCGACGCTGATGGTCGCGAGGCCTCTGTGGTAAGGCGCTGTTGCTCGGTCATGGAAACTCAAAGTTTTCCGAATGGCGTGCAGCTCGGGTGCTAAGCGAGGTGACTGACACGATGTTGGCTTGCGGGCTGCGGTGGAAAATGTGCACAACACCAAACAAAACATAAGACGGCGCGGGTGTCGAGACCATGATCCAGATCAATCTCGACACAGCGCAAGAGGCCGAGTCATCCAGGCTCAGAATAACCGCTGCCACTGACATACTGCTGTCATATGAATGTCGGATAATAGAAAATTTTGCTCGCACGGGCCTGCTCACATGGAGGCACCAGCATGGTCCGGCGTGCAAACAATGAATCGAGCCGGTCCAAGCGGTTCGAAGTGGAGGGCCATATTCACCTGGATGAAGGGACACGCGCGCCGATGGCATTGCGGCTGCTGAACCAGCTTTGCGGCGAGGATCCGCAGCGCACCGAACAGGGCAGGGCTGCGGCCCGCGGTGCCGTGAAGGCGCGCCTGCTGTTCTGGGACGGTGTGTTTTCGGCGCTAATGGCCAGTGGTGCCTGATCGCGGGCGCTCCGCCGACAGGCTCCGCCACCCGGGCCGTGGGCTGGATATCAGCAGAACAGCTGCTAGACGTACCTTAGGCAATTTCCGACGTGCCGGATGCAGATCAACTGCCGTAACTAAGCGCATCGCCATGGCGTTGACAAGCCGGATGTCGGCGACTGGAGGTGGCCCTACTGATCGATTGCCCGACGACCGACCGGTCCGGCACGTGGCTGGAAAACGAAGTTGCCGGCTTGAGTCGGTGGAGCTTTCAACGCGATCGCGTTTATCTGGTGCAGGTTAAGGAGCCGCTGGGTAGGTTGGCGCTCAGCGAAGCGAGGCCCAACTCGCGGACAGATAGTTCTCTGAGGGCGCCGGATACCGGATAGTCAAGCGCAATGTGTCAGGCGATACTGTTGGGCTTCGCTGCGCTTAGCCCAACCTACGGCCTCTGAAAGCTCGTGCGAGTCGGCACCGCCAGCTTTGTTCCGGAACGGTCGTATCAACCCGGTCTATGGTCGGACAGCCCGCACATTGATACAGTAACCCTCCGGTAGGGACACCCGGCGGGGCGAGCAGCATGAACGAGACAACGAAGGTTCTTTCCGTGGACGACCAGGAGCACGTTCGTACCGGCGTGTTCGTGAACGCCCTCAAGCGCGCCGATCAGGACAACCTGTTCTACGTGCAGGGGCGCGACTGGGATGTCGCCACCTACAGGGTGTGTGACCGCCTGCCGGACCGCTGGATCAGCAGCGCCAAGACGTGCAAGAAAAATGAGAGTCGCACCGTGTTCTATCTCTCTGCAGAGTTTCTGCTCGGTCCCTACCTGACCAACAATCTGCTCGGCCTCGGCATCACCGAGCAGGCGGCCCAGGCTGCCGAGGCACTCGGCTTCTGGACACGCATGTCGATTCTGAACGCAGCGCGTCTCGGTCGGTTTTCCTCGCATCGATCGATTCGCGACCGCTGCGACGGGATCTGGAAGGTCGCGTCGGTGCCGCTGTGATCATACTGGCTGTCGCGACGTGAAACCGTACCGGTTCAAGCCCGGCTCGCGGTACCCCTTCGGCGCCCGGCCGGATGCAAAGGGCGTCAACTTCTCCGTATTCAGTCGCCACGCCACCGCCGTCGAGCTGCTGCTGTTTGAAAACAGCGCCAGCGCGGAGCCGTTTCAGACCATTGCGCTCGATCCGGTAGCCAATTGCACCTTCTTTGCCTGGCATGTGTATGTCCAGGGACTGGAGCCGGGCGTGTATTACAACTGGCGGATCGACGGGCCGGGGGATCACAGGGCCCGGAGCGGCTTTCGTTTCGATGCGCAGAAGGCGCTGCTCGATCCCTGGGCGCGCGCGGTGTGCGACCGTCGCTGGGATCGTGCGCGGGCGTCCCAACCCGGGCCCAACCATGACGCGGCGATCCGCGGGGCCGTGGTGAACGAGGGTTATGACTGGGGGGACGACCGGCCGCTGCACCGGCCCGCCGAGGATGTCATCATCTACGAGCTGCACGTCGGCGGCTTCACACGGCATCCGTCCGCCGGCGTAGCGCATCCGGGCACCTTCGGCGGCCTGATCGAGAAGATCCCCTATCTGCAGGAGCTCGGCATCACGCACGTGGAGCTCATGCCGATCATGGCCTTCGACGAACAGGACGTCCCCGACGGTGTCGCAGCGCGGGGGTTGAAGAATTACTGGGGCTACAGCACCCACAGCTTCTTCGCCCCGCATCCCGGCTATTGTGCATCGGCCGCGGCGGAAGGCACCCTGAAGGGTTTTCGCGACCTCGTCAAGGCGCTGCACCGTGCGGAGATAGGGGTGATCCTGGACGTGGTGTTCAACCATACGGCGGAGGGCGGGGACGGCGGACCGTGGATCAACTTCAAGGGCTTCGGCAACGAGATGTTCTATCACCTCGACCCGCACAACCGGGAGCGTTACGTCGACTACACCGGCTGTGGCAACTCCGTCAATGCGAACCACCCGCTGGTGGCGCGCTTCATCACCGAGTGTCTGGAATACTGGGTTCGTGAAATGCACGTCGACGGTTTCCGTTTTGATCTCGCCAGCGCGCTGGCGCGCGGCGAGGACGGTATACCGCAGTACCATGCACCGGTGTTGTGGAGCATCGAGTTTTCGGATGCGCTGGCGCGCACCCGGTTGATCGCCGAGGCATGGGATGCCGGCGGGCTTTACCAGGTGGGCGATTTCCCCGGCTTTCGCTGGCAGGAATGGAACGGACGCTATCGGGATGTGGTGCGCCGCTTCGTGCGCGGTGACCCCGGTCTGATCGGTGAGCTGGCCACCCGGCTGTCGGGCAGCAGCGACCTGTACCAGGCCGCCGGTCGCCTGCCGGTCAACAGCATCAATTTCGTGACCAGTCACGACGGCTTCACCCTCTACGATCAGGTCAGCTACAACGAAAAGCACAACGAGGAAAACGGCGAGGGCAACCGGGATGGTCACAGCGACAACCTGAGCTGGAACTGCGGCCACGAGGGTGACTCCGACGATGCCGAGATCGTCACGCTGCGGGGGCGCCAGGCGAAGAACTTCATCTCGATCCTGCTGCTCAGCCAAGGGGTCCCGATGCTGCTGGCCGGTGACGAGGTGCTGCGCAGCCAGAAGGGCAACAACAATGCCTGGTGTCAGGACAACGAGCTCGGGTGGTTCGACTGGACGCTCACCCGCACCAACCGCAATATGCTGCGCTTCGTGCGCGAGATGATCAGCTTTCGCAAGCGCCACGCCTGCCTCAGGCGCAGGCATTTCCTGACCGGCAGTCCGGCGCAACCGGGCGATCCGGCCGATGTGGTATGGCACGGCTACGAGCTCGAGCGCCCGTTGTGGGACGATCCGGGGGGCCGCCTGCTCGCCTACACGCTGGCCGCCGTGGGACCCGGCTCGGCGCACCTGCATATCGTGCTCAACATGTCGGAGCAGAGTCACGCGCTGCCGCTGCCGGCCGTAGGGGGTCGCCAGTGGTACCGCGCTATCGACACGGCGCAGGCCGCACCGCACGACATCGTGCCGGCGCTGGAGCAGTCGCCTGTGGGCGGCACGAGCTGTGTCGTGAGCCCGCGCAGCGTGGTGGTGCTGGAAGCGAGGCAGATGCCGGTCATGCGATGACAGGCCGCGGGGATGCTGCGTTTGATGGGTCCTTGCCGGTACAGGTTGGCATGCAGCGTTTTCAAGGTCCGGCGCGGCGCCCGCCTCGCCAGAAGACGCGTTTATTTTGGGACAGGGCTTACCGCAGTGACGGAGCAATCCCTGCCCGCCCGGATTACAATCTGCGAGGAGCCAGCATTATGAGACCGTCGATGTTCGCAAAAGGCCCCGGG
>JASFKW010000148.1:0-9343 GCA_050118435.1 Gammaproteobacteria bacterium
TAGTCAGCCTGACGGCCGACATATTCGTCGGGCATATTTACATACAAAATTTCCTTCCCGTCGGGGCCCGGGCGCCCGTCCGCCCTGGAGGCCGGAGGCTCAGCGTATCTGGCACTCTTATTGCTAATTCATAAGCAAACGCTTTTAATGCCCGCGGCTTCAGCCGGATCGAGCCGCGGATCGGCGGGTCGGTAGCGGTCCGCTCGGACGGCGCTCGGAGACAATAAAATGAGTTTTTTCAACTTCAATTGCCGGCGGCGTCGGGGCTTGATCCAGGTCCTGAGCCTGGTTCCGACGCTTGTGGCGTCTTTCGCGAACGCTGCCAGCGTCCCGCCGCCGGGTGGCCTCAACGGCCCGCCATCCGTGATTACCAGCAGCGGTAGGGTGCTCGAACGCCCCAGTCTCGACGCCCTGGCGCTTTATCCCGACGCTGCACCCCCCGGGCTGAGCTTCCCGGTTATGCAGCACCTGTTTCAAGCCGGCGACACTGCCCTGAGCCCGACCGCCCTCCCGCGTGCCCGACTCGCGGACAGTGGCTTCGGGGCCGACGGCGCCCCGTCCGACGGCAAGGCGCCCGCCACGAACCGGCGGGAGGACCGTCGGGACCGCGAAAATAGCTCGACTGCAGACGCAGCCGGCGCAGACCCGCGCCAGAGCCGGACGCACACCCCGATCGCTGGTCACGGCGCCGTCGCTGACATCCGACCGCAAAGCGGTCCGCAGAGCTGGATCGCGCGCGAGCTGCCGCCACGGTTTTCGGCGATCCTGTGGCTGATCGGTACCGGCATGATCGGTCTGGCAGTAGTCGCCCGGCGCAGATCCCATATCGACGACCGGAGCCAGGTCAGCTGAGGTGCTGAAACGACAGCCTCTTGGTGAATGCAGCGGGCGCTGGGCGGGTAGGCTGGTCCCGAAGCGCCATCCAGTGCATCTGAGTTGCGGCTTTGGCTCAGTCTGAAAGCACGGTCACTACAGCCCGCCGATCGCGACGTGGCCCATCGAACTCACAGAAGAACAGGTTCTGCCAGCGCGACAGCCCGAGCCGGCCGTCGATCAGCGGCAGAGTTTCCGACGGCCCGATCAGTCCCGATTTGAGGTGCGCATCGCCGTTGCCGTCCTGGGCGTCGTGCAGCCAGACGCCGCGTGGTATGAGCTTGCGAAGCAAATTGACCACATCGGTCTGCACGCTCTCGTCCCAGTTCTCCTGGATCATGATCGCCGCCGTTGCGCCCTGGGCGTAGACACTCACCAACCCGTCACGAATCTTCGACGCCTCGACCACCGCTCGCACCTGCTCGGTGATGTCGATCAGCGCCTCACGGGCATCGGTCCGAAGTTGAATCATCTCGCGCATGTTCAGTTCCTGTACAGTCCGAGCGGATCGTCTGGATCCACCCCATCCATGAAGGGAATGCGCCGGTCGTTGTGGGTGACCTGATAGATCAGCCCCATCCAGTTACCGACCACGGCCTCGGCCGTGTCGTGCCAGGTATTGTCCAGCCTCTCCGCAACGAGCTGCTCTGGAAAGGCCGGCAGCGGCTCGCCTTGCCGCCGGGCCTCGTCCAGGCGCCCGCGGTACTCATTAAGCAACGCCTTCTCCCGGATACGAAAATAATTCTCTGGAAAAGGCGGGAATTCCACACGCTCGCCGCCGGCGTAGAGCACCAACTCGCGCTTGTACTCCTTCAGCAGCGAGATGGTGTCATATTCCGGGTGGCCCTGGAAAAACACCACCCGCAAGCCGTCGGCGCTGGTCGCCAGGTGGACGCCGCCCCCCTCGACCTCGACCAGCACCCGCAGACCCGCCCGCTCGAACTGCTCACGGGTCACGGCGTTCCAGCGCGAATGCGGGACGTCGAAACGGGTATTCACGTCATTCACCAGGGGATGGCATTTGTCGACGACCCGGTGCGGAAACACGCCCCAGATCTTGCGGGGCTGCGGCACGCGCTTCTGGCCATAGTGAAACTGCAGCATGGCGTGGGTCGCGAGGCACGAGCACAGGATCGAAGTGACGTTGTCGATGGCCCAGCCGATGACTTCCTTGAGCGGCTCCCAGAACGGCTGATTGTCGAGATTCGGGCCAACCACGTTGGCACCGGTCACGATCAGTGCATCGAGCCCCTCGGCTTTTATTTTTTCGAAGGGCTCGTAGTAGGCGTCGATGTAGGCCCGCGCATCCGCCCCCCGGGGCAGTGCCGGGAGCGTGAAAGGGTGCACGTAGAACTGGGCGATCGGATTGCTCTCCCCGACCAGGCGAAAGAACTGGCGTTCCGTCGCCGCGAGCGCCGCATCCGGCATCATGTTCAGAAGCCCTATGTGAAGCTCCCGAATATCCTGATGCAGGGCGAAATCCGCCGGCAGGACACGGATCCCCTCTTTGCTCAGGCGCTCGAACGCGGGCAAACGGTTATGCGCGACCAGTGGCATCGGCCGCCTCCTCGATGCCACCCCGCCCGATCGCCGTTTCCAGCAGCTCCAGAAAGTCATTCTCGTCACGCACCTGCGCCACCTCCCTGGAGGTCACCGTATA
Source organism: Gammaproteobacteria bacterium (assembly GCA_050118435.1). Lineage (GTDB taxonomy): Bacteria > Pseudomonadota > Gammaproteobacteria > DSM-19610 > DSM-19610 > Thiogranum. The sequence goes on from JASFKW010000148.1 coordinate 2,534, forward strand.
GCCGTGCGGTCTGGCAATGGCCTCGTAGCGGGGAATCCGCGAGTGAAACAGACGCGGGAACACCCAGCGGGTGAAATCGTCCGGGTCCATCTGGGCGGCAAACTCGAGGCCCTTCTCCGCCAGGTATGCCCGCAGCTGCTCGGCGAGAAACGCCGGCCGATAGTACAGCGGCTTGGGGTCGCTCTGGGCACGCTCGATCAGCTTCTGCTCTTCATCGCTATCGGTGACCTGGATATAGAGGATCAGCGTGTGCTCGACCAGCAGATCGATCACGGAAGGCTCATCGAGCTCGCAGAGACTGCCGCCGACATCGTTGACAAAATGCTCGTAGCCATAGATTTCCCTTGCCTTGCGGATGAACTCCGGCACGTCGTGCATGGCGGCGATCTCCCCGTCCCGGTACAGGGCCTGATGGCGTGAAAACTCGTCCAGGGGAATGCCGCCCAGCTCGGGGTCGCCCAGCTTGCCGACGAAGCTCAGCACCGGTCCCAGGTTGTTCACCTTGATGTTGTTGCGGATGTATATCCAGTCGCGGCGCAGCAGCTCGCGCAGGAACGGCACCTGCATGGCCTGCTGCTTGATCAGGTCCAGAATCGGCTCATCCAGGTAGCGGGTACCGATGCGATAGTCACCGGAGTAGTGAAACCAGTTGTGCTCGCGCAGCAGGGACGAAAGGTAGGTCTTCCCCACTCCGGACATGCCGAGCAGCGTGACACTCCTGTTTTTCCAGGCGCGAAAGGATTCGATGGTGAATTTCACTCGATCTCCTCCAGAAGACTGCAAATGGTTTGATTGTGCGCCAATTGTCTTGCAACGCAAAGCGGCGGAGCCGGCACGTATCAGCGGATGACCCGTCGGGGGCAGGCGGCGACCGCCCCGCGAAAATTCCTTTCCCGGCCCCTTTCCTGTATCGTGGGGCGTTCTTGTGAAGAAACTGCCCGCCGCGGGCGGGCCCGAGGATGTTTTGATGCAGATTGAAGCCCGCAAAGTTGTAACCCTGAACTATACCCTCACCGACAACGACGGCAACGTCATTGACCAGTCCAAGGATGGCAGCTTCGCATACCTGCATGGCGCCAATAACATCATTCCTGGGCTCGAGAATGCGCTCGATGGCAAGAAACCCGGCGACTCCCTGGATGTTGCGGTGTCACCGCAGGAGGCCTATGGCGAACGCGATGAATCCAAGAAGCAGGACGTGCCGCGCGATATGTTTCCCAGCGAAACCGAAATCGAGCCGGGTATGCAGTTCCACGCCCAGGGTCCCAACGGAGAAACGCTGGTGGTGACCGTGGACAGGGTCGCAGGCGACAGCGTCACCGTGGACGGCAATCATCCCCTGGCGGGCGTTCCGCTCAATTTCACCGTCGAGGTGGTCGAAGTCCGGGAAGCCTCGGACGAAGAGCTATCCCACGGTCATGTGCACGGGCCGCACGGCCACCAGCACGATTAAGCCGGGGCGCACCGTCCCCGGCGGCCGCACAGCGCTTCTCAATGGAAGCGAAATCCAATAAAAACAATCATATGTCAAAGATATTTAAAGTATCTTACTAGATCCCGGGGCACGCACAGGCCGATGCACACGAGCGATGCTGACCGAGCACCGCAGCGGCCCGACCGTCGGGCTCAGATTGCGACACCCACAGCCGGTGCTCCCGGCGGATCGCGGCTGACTTCGATGCTCACACCCACCGGCCGGTTTCAGCGGATGAAATCCGGCCGGTGGGTGAGCCGACCGGTCTCCTACAACGATTGCATCCCGGCATTTTCGCTGGACGCCAGCGCGGCGTGGGCCGCGGCCAGGCGGGCAATGGGCACGCGCGGCCCCGAGCAGGACACATAGGTCAGCCCGACCTGGTGGCAGAAGTGAATTGAGCGCGGGTGACCCCCGTGCTCGCCGCAGATGCCGACTTTCATGTCCGGGCGGGTCTGCCGACCCCAGCCGATGGCGAGCTCCATGAGCTTGCCGACGCCTTTGACATCCAGAACCTCAAACGGATTGTCCTGCAGAATCCCGCGCTCGTTGTACATCGGCAGAAATTTGTTCTCGGCATCCTCGCGTGAAAACGAGAACGTCGCCTGCGTCAGGTCGTTGGTGCCGAAGGAGAAGAACTCGGCCTCCTCGGCGAGGTTTTCGGCCCGCATACAGGCGCGCACCACCTCCATCATTGAGCCGAACTTGAAGTTGACCTTGACCCCGTATTTCGACTCCACCACTTCGTGCACGGCGTCCACGTAGCTCTTTACCCGTTTCAGCTCCTGGGCTGTGCAGACCTGCGGCACCATGATCTCCGGATGGACCTCGTCACCCTCCTTGATGCATTCGGCGGCCGCCTCCAGCACCGCGGAGATCTGCATGGAGTAGATCTCCGGGAACGTCAGGCCGAGTCGCACACCGCGGTGGCCCAGCATCGGGTTCACCTCGTACAGGGCACGCACCTTCTTGAGCATCGTCTGCTTCTTCTGGATCGCCTCGTCCACCAGACGGGGATCGGCCAGCTTTTCCACCTCGGGCAGAGGGGTGGCCTCGCGGTACATGAATGCCACCGCCTCGGACAAGATGTTCATGCCCAGCAGCGTGTCCTTGAGATGGGTCAGCTGCTCGAGCTCCTCGACCAGCTGATGCTCCGAGGGAAGGAATTCGTGAATCGGCGGATCGAGCAGCCGGATGGTCACCGGCCGCGGCGCCATCACCTTGAAGATCTCCTTGAAGTCGGCGCGCTGCATCGGCAGCAGCTTGTCCAGCGCCGCCTGCCGGTCCTCGGTGGTTTCGGCCACGATCATTTCGATCACCACCGGCAGCCGGTCCACGGCGTTGAACATGCGCTCGGTGCGGCACAGCCCGATGCCCATGGCACCGTACTTGAGCGCACGTCGCGCATCGGGCGGGGTGTCAGCGTTGGCCATCACCTTCAGCCGCGCCGCAGTGTCCGCCCACTGCAGCAGCGTCTGCAGCTCGGTTGAAAAGTCCGCCTCGATCATGGCCACCTCGCCGATATAGACGTCGCCGGTGGTGCCGTCGATGGTGATCAGGTCGCCCTCGCTGATGGCGTGCTCTCCCACAAACGCCTTGCGCATGCGGGTGTCGATATGAATGCCCTCGGCGCCGGCCACGCAGGGCTTGCCCATACCGCGCGCCACCACCGCGGCGTGCGAGGTTTTGCCGCCGCGCGCGGTCAGAATCCCCTGCGAGGCGAAGAAGCCGTGGATGTCCTCCGGCTTCGTCTCCTCGCGGACCAGAATGACCTTCAGCCCCCCGCGCCCGAGCTGCTCGGCGCGATCGGCGTCGAACACCGCCTGGCCGATGGCCGCTCCCGGGGAGGCCGGGAGCCCGCGCGCCACCGGCACGGCATGGCGACCGGGATCCAGCCGGGGGAACAGCAGCTGCTCGAGCAGGCTTGGCTCGATACGCAACAGCGCCTCTTCCCTGGTGAACAGGCCGGCGTTGGCCATCTCCACCGAGGTGCGCACCAGAGCGACGGCGTTCATCTTGCCGTTGCGGGTCTGCAGGCAGTACAGGCGGCCTCTTTCAATGGTGAACTCGAAGTCCTGGACCTCCCGGTAGTGGGATTCAAGCCGGTCGCGCAGCTCCTGCAGCTCGCGGTACATCTGCGGCATCTCCTGCTCCAGCGCGTCGATGGGCTTGGGGGTGCGGATCCCGGCGACGACGTCCTCGCCCTGCGCATTGACCAGGTATTCCCCGAACAGCCGGTTCTCCCCGGTGTCCGGGTAGCGCGTGAAGCCGACGCCGGTCGCGCAGTCATCGCCCAGATTGCCGTACACCATGGTGACCACATTGACGGCGGTGCCGTTCGCCATCTCCTTGGTGATGTGAAACTCGCGCCGGTAATCGACGGCACGCCTGCCCATCCAGGAGTTGAACACCGCTTTGATGGCGATTTCGAGCTGTTCAAAGGGATCATCGGGGAATGGCTGACCGGTGACCCGCTCCACGACGTCGAGGAAGCGATCGGAGATTTCCCGCAGGTCCCGTGCCGAGAGCCCGATGTCCTCCTTGATGCCGGTCTTTTCCTTCACCGCCTCGAACTCGGCATCGAACTCTTCGTCCGGCACACCAAGGGCCACCTTGCCGAACAGCTGAATGAAACGACGATAGGCGTCGTAGCCGAAACGCTCATTGCTGGTCTGGGCGATCAGGCCCTTGAGCGTATCGATGTTGAGGCCGAGATTGAGGATGGTATCCATCATGCCCGGCATCGACATGGCCGAGCCGGAGCGCACCGAAACCAGCAACGGATTCGCGCTGCCACCGAAGATCTTTCCGGTTTTCTCCTCCAGTGCCTGCATGTGTTGGCGCACTTCATCCATCACGCCGCGCGGCAGATTGCGGCTGGGATCGGCCAAGTAGGACAGACAGGCGTCGGTGGTGATGGTGAAGCCGGGCGGCACATTGAGGCCGATCTGCGTCATTTCGCACAGATTGGCACCCTTGCCGCCCAGCAGCATTTTGTTCTTGCCGTCTCCTTCCTCAAAAGCAAATACATACTTCGTGGCGTCGGTCATTCTGGTTTCTCCTTGGAAAGCTCTTGGTGTCCAATGCTGCGCCGGCCGGCGGCGGGTGAATGGGCGTTATTGTTCATTGCATCGGCGACCGATTGCAATCTCGACTACAGGCCGGTGTTGCGCGCTGCCCGCCAGCTCGGTCACGGTGCCGTCAGGTATCACGCCGGGGATCAGGGCGTCTCATCCAGGTGGTAAAACGCCCGGTCGAGATAGTCCGCTACGTCGTCGATCTCCTCCCGGCTCCACTCGAGCCGCGAATGGACGCTCCAGGCCTCGGTGCGCCGGCGCAACTCCGCCAGGGTGCGCACGTGTCGCCCCTCCCGGGTGTGAGCCCAGCTCTCATGGCAGGACATGCAATGGTGCTCATACAGGGCCCGGCCGCGATCAAACTGCTCCTGTGCGGCGACCGGCGGCATCAGCAGTGCGGCCCAGACGCCCGAGAGGATCCACCCAGCCCTTCCGTCTCGCAGCTTGCTCCTCATAATCGCCCTCCTCGATGTGAGCCGAAAAACCAGCCTCGCCCCTGACTGACGCACATCTTAGTGTAAATCGTCCCCTGACCCAAAGACCCCCGGGCCGCCCGGCTCAGATGTGGTTGCGCAGCATCAAATCGCGGGAGTGCGGATTGAGGTAGTACTGCTGCATCACGTAATCGTGCGGATGATGGCGCAGATGATGCCTGATCAGCGTGATCGGGACGATCAGCGGCACCTGGTTGTGCCGGTACGCGTCGATCAGGTCCAGCAGCTCCGCCTTGTCCGGCGCCGACCGGCATACCGCCGGGGTCGTAGATCTCGACGCGCTCCATACCGCAGCTGGGCGAGCCTTTCTTGAACGGACAGCCGCTGACATCGCTCAGCCTCGCCGAGACCTGCTCGCCGTAGGCAACCAGCGCCTGGCTGACGTCCTGCTCCGGATTGTTCACGCCGCGCGCGTGCACGCCGTCTGCGAGTCGAACCAGTCGTATGGGCGGGCGGGGCACGCCCAGCCCGATCGCCACCTCCGGACAGAGGGGCACGAACTCGAAAAAGCGGCCGAGCGTCTGGGTGATATAGGCGTTGTGCTCTTGGCCTCTGTCGTAACGCACCTCGTGGCCGAGCAGACAACTGCTGATGCCGAGTCTGATGGGCTCGGATGGAGGCTCCGCGCTCTGCGTGATCATGTCTTGTCCTGCGCCGTCTCGCTTCCGTTGGCAGGTTTTGTTGAGGATTCGTCGCCGTCGGCATCCGGCAACGGTGCCGCGCCGGAATCAGCCTCCTCCGCTTTATCCGTGTCTCCGGCTTCCCCGGCTTCGGGCTCCACCAGACTGAGCAGCGTCCAGCCCGGACCCGGCTTCAATTCCCGTTCAGCGGCAAAGACCTGCAGCTCCCCCTTGGGGTCAACCGCGAAAAGCGGGATCGCCTTCCTGTAAAACCGGCGATAGTAGTCATCGAAATCAAAATTCTCGCTGAGTGAAGTCTCGTGGATTTCGGCCCCGGCCGCCAGCGCGTCCGCCAACCGGCGGAAGCTGACATCGTCACCGAACGCGACGTACCCGGCCGGCGGGGCTGCGGTTTCCTTGCTGTCGTCACCCGCCTCGTCGCTAGGCAGAACGTACAGGTGCTTGTCACCGAATTCGCGGCGGTAGCGATGCACGGCCAGCAGATTCACTTCCTGCTGTGGAGACAATGCGAGCAGTCGTCCCAGGCCCACCAGGTCCAGTCGCCGGTCGGCGTATTCGGAGACCGCGCTGCCATAGAAGGCCGACAGACCGTGCATCCGCGCCGCGCTGACGTTGGCCCAGTTGGTATCGCACAGCACGCTCGCATAGCCGCGCTTGTGTAACGCGGAAGCGATGACGCGTGCCACCGGGTTGGCGCCTACGATCAGAAAGCCGCGCGGCTCGGGATCGGCCACGCCGAGCAGCTTCGCCAGCGGCCCGGCGGTGGCGCTCTGCAGCACCACGGTCCCGATGATGACCAGAAAGGTCAGCGGCACCAGCAGCTCCGCCCGGCTGTAGCCGGCATCCTGCAACTTGAGAGCAAACAACGCCGCCACCGCCGCTGCCACGATCCCGCGCGGCGCGATCCAGCCGAGCAGCGCCCGCTCGCGCCAGCTCAAAGTCGAGCCCTGTGTGGCCAGTGCAATTTTGAGCGGCCGCGCGACGAACTGGATTGCCGCCAGCACCCCGACTGCCCCCCAGCCCAGCTCCTGCAGCTGACCAAAATCGACGCGCGCCGCCAGGACGACGAACAGCGTCGAGATCAGCAGCACCGAGAGGCTTTCCTTGAAATCAAGGATATGGGC
>JASFKW010000149.1:0-9263 GCA_050118435.1 Gammaproteobacteria bacterium
CCCGCACGGGAGCCAGCCGCAGGTACGCGCTGGCGGCGACCGGCCCCGAATAGACGTAGCCCGCGTGGGGAACGATCAGGGCCTTGGGACCGGGACCCGCGGGCGCCGCCTTGGCCGCAAGTAGACTGTCCACCTGCTGCTCGAGGAGCATGGGGTCATCAGGGTAGAACAGGCCCGCCACCGCGGGCTGGCGGATTTGCGCCACTGCTTTGCCTCCCGACATCGTGTGTCTGCGCCGCCTCAGGTGATCGGCGCGCCATTGCCGGCCAACCGCCGTCAGCGGCCTCAACACCTTACCCATTGTTTCGCCGCTGGGTCGTCCGCAATGACGGCTCAGTCAGGTCTTGCCTGCATGAATTCGCCGTCTTCTGGATATTAATTATGGTCAGCGGGTCTAAAATGCAAGTATGAACGACGAAACCAAGGAGATCTGGGACGAGTCCTTCATCGTTCCGACGCGCTACTGGCACCGGCTCGACGACGGCCGGGTGCAGTGCGACCTTTGCCCCCGGCTCTGCAAGCTGCGCGAGGGCCAGCGGGGGTTGTGCTTCATCCGCGCCAACCGCGGCGGCGAGGTGGTGCTGACCAGCTACGGGCGCTCCAGTGGCTTTTGCGTCGACCCGATCGAGAAGAAGCCGCTGAATCATTTTCTGCCCGGCACCCCCGTGCTGTCCTTCGGCACCGCGGGCTGCAACCTGGCCTGCAAATTCTGCCAGAACTGGGATATCAGCAAGTCGCGGGAAATCGACACCCTGGCCGATCGCGCGGAACCGGCAAAGATCGCGCGCGTGGCCCGCGAGCTCGGCTGCCGCTCGGTGGCCTTTACCTACAACGACCCCGTGATATTTCACGAATACGCCGTCGATATCGCCGCGGCCTGTCGCGAGAGCGGCATCCGTACCGTGGCGGTGACCGCCGGCTACATCCAGCCCGAGCCCCGGGTGGAATTCTTTGGGGCGATGGACGCCGCGAACGTGGACCTGAAGGCGTTCACCGAGCGATTCTACTGGAAGATCACCGGCGGGCACCTGCAGAACGTGCTCGAGACGCTGGAATACCTCAAAAAGGAGACCCGGGTGTGGTTCGAGCTGACGACGCTCCTGATCCCGGGCGAGAACGACAGCGACGAGGAGCTGGACAAGATGACGCGCTGGGTGGTCGACACCCTCGGACCCGAGGTGCCCATGCACTTCACCGCGTTTCATCCCGACTGGAAGATGCTCGACACACCGCCCACGCCCCCCGCCACCCTGAGCCGGGCACGCCGGATCGCGCTGCAGAATGGCGTGCGCTACGCCTATACGGGAAACGTGCACGACAGCGAGGGCGGCAGCACCTGGTGCCACCACTGTGGCGCGCTGTTGATCGAACGGGACTGGTATGAGCTCGGGCGGTGGGGCCTGGACGCCCAGGGGCACTGCGCCCGGTGCGGCACAGCGCTGCCGGGCGTCTTCGAAGCCAGGCCGGGAACCTGGGGCGCACGCCGGCTGCCGGTGCGGATGGCGGCGTACGCGTACTGAGGCAGCGGCGCGGCGCCGCCGGCGTCCGGCTCAGTCTTTGAGAAATATCAACCCCGCCAGCGGCGGCAGATCGAGCACGATCGATCGTGGCTGGCCCATCCACGGGACCGGCTCGGTGTGGTGCTCGCCCCGTACCGGGAAGCCGCTGCCGCTGTAGTAACCGGCGTCGGAATTCAGTCGCAGCCGGTAGAGCCCTTCCTCCGGAACCCCCACCCGGTAGCCCAGCCGCGGAATCGGGGTAAAATTGAGCACCACCACCGCAGTTTGCCCCTGGCCCCGGCGGTAATAGCTCAGCACCGACTGATCGGCATCGTGACAATCGAGCCAGCGGAAACCGTCTGCCTCGAAGTCGCCGTGGTGCAGGGCGGGCTGGTGCCGGTACAAACGGTTCAGATCACTCACCAGCTGTTTTAGTCCGCCGTGGCGCGGGTCCTCGAGCAGGTGCCAGGGCAGTGCGGCATCGTAGTTCCATTCGGAATACTGGCCGAACTCACAGCCCATGAACAGTAGCTTCTTGCCCGGGTAGGTGAACATGTGGCTGTAGAGCAGGCGCAGGTTCGCGAAGCGCTGCCAGGAATCCCCGGGCATCTTGTCCAGCATGGAGCCCTTGCCGTGGACGACCTCGTCATGTGAGAAGGGCAGCACGAAGTTCTCGTTGAAGGCGTAGAGCAGCCCGAAAGTGAGCTGGTGGTGGTGATACCTGCGGTGCACCGGCTCCCGCGCCATGTATTGCAGGCTGTCGTGCATCCAGCCCATGTTCCATTTCATGCTGAACCCCAGTCCGCCCCCGTCCACGGGACGGGTGACCTGCGGCCAGGCGGTGGATTCCTCGGCGATGATCACGCAGCCGGGCTTTTCGGCGTGAGCCACCTGGTTGAGGTGGCGCAGGAAGGCGATTGCCTCGAGGTTCTCCCGCCCGCCGTAGACGTTGGGTATCCAGTCGCCGGGCGGGCGAGAGTAGTCCAGGTACAGCATCGAGGCCACGGCGTCCACCCTCAGCCCGTCGATGTGCATCTCCTCCAGCCAGTAGACGGCGCTCGAAAGCAGGTAGTTGCGCACTTCGTTGCGGCCGTAGTTGAAGATCAGGGTTCCCCAGTCGCGGTGCTCGCCGCGGCGCGGGTCCGCGTGCTCGTAGAGCGGTGTGCCGTCGAAGCTCGCCAGCGCGAAGTCATCGCGGGGAAAATGCGCCGGCACCCAGTCAAGGATCACGCCGATGTCGTGCCGGTGGCAGTAATCGACCAGGTAGCGGAAATCATCCGGCGTGCCGAAGCGGCTCGTGGGTGCGAAATTGCCGGTGGTCTGGTACCCCCAGGATCCGTCGAACGGGTGCTCGGTGACCGGAAGCAGCTCGATGTGGGTGAATCCGAGCTCCCTGACATAGCTCACCAGGCGCTCGGCCAGCTGGCGGTAGCCGAGGAACTGGCCCTGCGGGTCACGCTGCCAGGACCCGAGGTGCACTTCGTAGATGGAAAAGGGCGCATGCAGCCAGCTGCGCGACGCCCGCGCCTGCATCCACTCGTGGTCCTGCCAACCGTAGGGGTCGGATCGGCAGGTAACTGCCGCCGCGCTCGGGCGCAGCTCGTACCAGCGGGCATAGGGATCGGTCTTTATGTGGATGGTCCCGCGCTCGCGGTTGCGGATTTCGAATTTGTAGAGCTCATGGGCGCTCACGCCCGGGATGAACAGCTCCCAGACTCCGCTGCCGCCGCGCGAGCGCATCGGATGGCGTCGTCCGTCCCAGTGGTTCCAGTCGCCCACCACGCTGACGCGCTCTGCGTTGGGTGCCCAGACGGCGAAACGGGTGCCCGCGATTCCGTCGACCTCGCAGATGTGGCTGCCGAGGAATCGGTAGGCGTGCAGGTGGCGGCCCTCGCCGAACCAGTGAAGATCGAGGTCGCTCAGCTGCGGTGGAAAGCAGTAGGGGTCGTAGGCCGACCATTCGATGCCGTCGTTGTCGACCCAGCTGATCTGGTAGCGCCCCGGGAGGCTGCCGGCCGCGCCGCGCCATTCGAAAAGCGGGGTGTCTTCGATCCGAGTCAGGGCTTCGCCGTTTTCCTGGATGCGGGCCTGACTGCAGTTCGGCAGGCACGCGCGCACCACGTCCTGGGCCCCTTCCCGGTGTTTGCCCAGAACTTCGAAGGGGTCGTGGTGTCGGGCCTCGATAATCCGATAGAACGCTGCCGGCAAAGAGACAAATGCGTCCCTCGGGCCGGGATTCTGCGATGCCATATGAGCCGTGTTCCTGTCTGGAGCAAACGTAAACTTTTCTGAATCCGCACAAATGGTACCATAGGCGCAATATTATCCGGTCGGTGGGGGAGCTGTATGAATTCCGGGCGTACGCCGCGCTTTGTCAGCCGTCTGACGCGCGACACATTGGCACTCATTCTTGCCGGCGGGCGCGGCTCGCGGCTAAGGCAGCTCACCTTGTGGCGGGCCAAGCCGGCGGTTCCGTTCGGCGGCAAATTCCGCATCATCGATTTTCCACTGTCCAACTGTCTCAATTCCGGAATACGCCGCGTCGGTGTCCTGACCCAGTACAAGGCGCATTCCCTGATTCAGCACATCCAGCGCGGCTGGAGCTTCCTGCGCGGCGAGTTCGGCGAGTTCGTCGAGCTGCTGCCGGCGCAGCAGCGCATCGAGTCTTCCTGGTATGCCGGCACGGCCGATGCGGTGTACCAGAACCTCGACATCATCCGGGCCCACAATCCGGAATACGTGCTGGTGCTCGCCGGCGACCACATCTACAAGATGGACTACGGTCCGATGATCGCCGAGCACGTGGAAAACGGTGCCGACATGACGGTCGGTTGCCTGGAAGTGGACCTGGACACGGCCCGGGCCTTCGGGGTGATGACGACCTCCAGCGACGGACGCGTCATCGAGTTCAACGAGAAGCCCGAGTCCCCCCAGCCCATCCCCGGAATGCGGGACAAGGCCCTGGCCTCCATGGGCATCTATGTCTTCAATACCGGGTTTCTTTTCGAGCAGCTGATCAAGGACGCCGACAACAATTACTCGGGTCACGACTTCGGCCACGACATCATCCCCGCCATCATCGACAAATACCGGGTGTTCGCCTACCCGTTCCGGGATGTCCAGAGTGGGCGCCAGGCTTACTGGCGCGACGTGGGCACCGTGGACGCGTTCTGGGAGACCAATCTGGAGCTGATCGGTGTGACCCCGGAGCTCAATCTCTACGACCAGGACTGGCCGATCTGGACCTATCAGGAGCAGATGCCGCCGGCGAAATTCGTCTTCGATGACGACCAGCGACGCGGTATGGCGGTGGATTCCATGGTCTCGGGGGGCTGTCTGATCTCAGGCGCCGCGGTGCGCCACTCGCTGCTGTTCTCCAACGTCAAGGTCAACTCCTATTCGCTGCTGCAGTATGCAGTCGTGCTGCCCGACGTCGAGGTCGGCAGGCACTGCAGGATCCAGAACGCAGTGATCGACCGGGGCTGCCAGATCCCCGCGGGCACCGTCATCGGCGAGGATACGGAGAAGGACGCCGAGCGCTTCCACGTGACGCCGGGCGGCGTGGTGCTGGTCATCCCGGAGATGCTGGGTCAGGAATTGCACCATGTCCGATAGGGTCCGCCGCGAGGCGCGGACGGCGCGTAACTAAAAGACAATAACGGTATATCTGAATCATGGATGTGTTTGCGCGACGCCGTGCGGGAATTCTGCTGCATCCGACATCTTTGCCGGGAGACGGGGGCAACGGTGACCTGGGGATGGATGCCTATCGCTTCGTCGACTTCCTCGTCGACTGCGGTATCGGGCTCTGGCAGACCCTGCCGCTCGGGCCCACCCATGACGACCTGTCACCCTATCAGTGCCTCTCCGTGCATGCGGGAAATTCCCGTCTCATCAATCTCCAGGCGCTGGTCGAGCAGGGCTGGCTGGACGACGCCGGTCTGGACACCTCGGGCGACATCAATGGCCAGCGCAAGCTTCGACTGACCGCCGCGCACGACGGCTTTGAGCGCCACGCCAGCCCCGAGGACCGGGAGGCGCTCGGGCGGTTTGCACGCGAGCATGCCGTCTGGCTGGACGATTTCGCGTTGTATCAGGCGCTGCGGACCGAGAACGGCGGCAAGCCCTGGTTCCGCTGGCCGCGCGCGGTGTGCGACCGGCGTGCGGACGCGCTCGTCAGGGAGCGCGAGCGCCTGGCAAAACAGATCGAGCAGGTCCGCTTCGAGCAGTTCCTGTTCTATCGCCAGTGGACCCAGCTGCGCCACTATGCCAACGAGCGGGGCGTGCTGCTGTTTGGCGACATCCCCATTTTCGTGGCCCACGACAGCGCCGATGTCTGGGCGCATCGGGAGTGGTTCTCCGTGGATGAGCACGGCAACTCCCAGGTGGTGGCCGGTGTGCCACCGGACTATTTTTCCTCCACCGGACAGCGCTGGGGCAACCCCCACTACCGTTGGGATGCGCTTGAGCAGGACGGCTATCGCTGGTGGCTGGACCGCATACGCTCGCAGATGGAAATGTTCGATCTGGTGCGCATCGATCACTTCCGGGGCTTCGAGGCTTACTGGGAGATCGACGCGCGGGCCGAGACGGCGGTGGACGGGCGCTGGGTGCAGGGGCCGGGGGCCCGTTTTTTCGAGGCGCTGGCCGAAGATCTCGGCGCACTGCCCCTGGTCGCCGAGGACCTGGGTGTGATCACCCCCGAGGTAACCGCGCTGCGCCAGCGCTTCGGCCTGCCGGGGATGAAAATCCTGCAGTTCGCCTTTGACGGCTCACCCAACAACCCCTACCTTCCGCACCAGCATGAGCCCCTGAGCGTGGTGTACACCGGCACCCACGACAACAACACCACGCTGGGCTGGTATCAGGAGCTGCCGGAAGACGAGCGCCAACGACTGCATCACTACCTGGGCGAATGCTCCGAGGCCATGCCCTGGCTCCTGGTGCGCACCGCCCTGGCCTCAGTGGCGCGCCTGGCGGTGGTGCCGATGCAGGACGTGCTGGGGCTGGACGGCTCCCACCGCATGAATGTCCCGGGCGTTACCCAGGGCAACTGGCGCTGGCGGTTCAGCTGGGATCAGGTTCAGGAGGAGCACCGCGCGCGGCTGCGCGACTGGGTCCACCTCTACGGTCGCGCGGAATAGGGCGCCACGGCGCCCCAGCCGGCTCGCGGTCCAGCCGCTCACAGCCAGATCATGCAACCCGTTTCGAAGCGGTGGCTGAGCTGGTCGTGGTGCGGGTACATGCGGATCTGGTAGTGCTGCAGGCCCGGCAGCGGCGGGTCGAGATCGAGGACGAACAGCGTTTCCCCGCTTTCCAGCGTCGACTGCGCCTGGAAGCCGAAGTAGTCGCTGGCCTGGAAATCGTGATGCTCGTCCTCCCGCCCGATCACGCATTCCAACCGTACGTCCTCCGGCGACAGGTTTCCGAGCTGGGCGGCCACCTCGATGCGCACCATGCTGCCCGCGCTGACGGCCTCCAGCGCTTCGTCGACGCGGCGCAGCGCCACCGATGGCCAGACGTCGCGGATCTTGTTCTTCCAGGCAGCGAGCTCGCTGGCCGTCCTGTAGCCATTTGCGGCCAGGGAGCGCCCCTGTCGCGCCGCCGGCCCGTAAAATCCCTTGATGTAGTCCATCACCATGCGCTGCGAGTTGAACTGGGGCAGAATCGATTTCATCGAGGCCTTGGACATGCGCACCCAGCCCTCGGAGAAACCGTGGCCGTTGCGGTCGTAGTAGAGGGGGACCACCTGGTGCTCGAGAATATCGAGCAGCTCGTTGGCTTCCTCCCGGTTGCGGAAGGTGGCGTCGTAGTGCTGATCGTGCGGCGTGATGGCCCAGCCGTTCTCGCCGTTGTAACCCTCGCCCCACCAGCCGTCGAGGACGCTCAGATTGATCACCCCGTTGAGCCCGGCTTTCTGGCCCGAGGTGCCGCTGGCCTCCATCGGGTATTCGGGGTTGTTTAGCCAGACATCCACTCCGGATACCAGCTTGCGACCCAGGGACAGGTCATAGCCCTCCAGCAGCAGAATCTTGCCGATGAATTCCGGGCGACGCGAGAAGTCGTGGATCACCTGGATCAGCTGCTGTCCGGGCAGATCGCTCGGGTGCGCCTTGCCGGCGAAAATCAGCAGCACCGGGCGCTGCGGATCGTTCAGCAGCCGCTCGAGGCGCGCCGGATCGGAAAACAGCAGCGTGGCGCGCTTGTAGGTGGCAAAGCGGCGCGCAAATCCGAGGGTGAGGATGTCGGCCTCGTGCGGGCTGAGAAAGCGTGTGATACGGTCGATCTGCGCCTCGCCGCAGCGGTTACGCCGCAGCTGCAGCACCAAGCGCCGGCGCACGTAGTTCAGCAGCTCCGATTTCAGGGACTGGCGCAGGCTCCAGAAGCTGTGATCGGGAATTTCCTCGATGCGTTCCCAGTAGTCCTCGTTGATGAGCTCGTTGCGCCACTCCATGCCGAAGCGCATGTCATAGAGGTTGATCCACTCGTGCGCCAGAAAGGTCTGGACGTGGACGCCGTTGGTGACATAGCGCATGGGATTTTCGTGATCCGGAATCTGCGGCCAGACGTAGCCTTCCATGTGCGAGGCCACCTGGCCGTGGATCTGGCTCACGCCATTGTGGAAGCGTGATCCGCGCAGCGCCAGCACCGTCTGGTTGAAGCCGCTGGGATTGCCGTGGCTGGAGCCGAGGGCGAGGAACTCTTCCATGGGCAGCCCGAGCTCTTCCACGTACTCGCCGAAGTAGCTCGATACCAGGCTGTGGTCGAAGATGTCGTGTCCCGCCGGCACCGGCGTGTGGGTGGTGAAGACGGTGGCGCCGGCGACCTGCTCCAGGGCGCTGGCGAAATCGAGGCCGTCCGCCACCAGCTCGCGGCAACGCTCCAGAATCTGGAACGCTGCGTGACCCTCGTTGATGTGCCACGCGGTGGGCTGCAGCCCGAGCAGCCGCAGGGCACGCACGCCGCCGATGCCGAGCACGATTTCCTGCTGGATGCGGGTGTTGATGTCTCCGCCGTACAGTTGATAGGTGATGGCGCGGTCGGCTTCGTCGTTTTCGGGCAGGTCGCTGTCGAGCAGGTAGAGGCGGATGTGGCCGGCCTTGGCGCACCACACCCGAAGCTTGACGCTGCGGCCGGGAAAATCGACGGTGACCCGCAGCTCCTTGCCCTGTTTGTCGCGGACCGCCTCCAGCGGCAGCTGGTCGAAGTCGGTGGTAGTGTAGTGGGCGACCTGGCTGCCGTGCTCGTCGATGGTCTGGGTGAAGTAGCCCTGGCGATAGAGCATGCCCACCGCCACGAAAGGAATGCTCAGGTCGCTGGCGGCCTTGCAGTGGTCTCCGGCCAGAATGCCGAGGCCGCCCGAATAAATGGGCAGGCTCTCGTGCAGGCCGAATTCGGCGCAGAAATAAACCACCAGATCCTTTTCAGGGTCCAGGTGTTTGTCGATGCTCTTGCGCTGGGCGGCCTGGATATAGGTGTCGTAGGTGGACAGCACACGGTTGTAGGCCTCGACGTAGATGCGATCCTCCGCCGCTTCCTGCAGGCGCTGTTGAGACACCCTGCGCAGAAACAGCTTCGGGTTGTGGCCGCAGCTTTCCCACAAGGGCGGGTCGAGACGGAAGAACAGCGAGCGCACGGACCGGTCCCAGCTGTAGAGGAGGTCGCTTGCGAGCTCTTCGAGCCGCGCCAGCTCCTCCGGAATCCGCGGTTGCACTTCCAGCGTAAAACGGGTCCCTGACATACGTTCTCCCATCACAAGCGTTT
>JASFKW010000150.1:0-9175 GCA_050118435.1 Gammaproteobacteria bacterium
TACGGCTACACGCAGGGCTTCTACGCGGCGATGGCGCTGACCGTGTTTCAGTCGGTGCACTACTATCTGCGCGAAAGGAGCTTCGCGGCCTTCCCCGTCCAGGTGCGGGTTGCCTATCTGGGGCTGTTGCTGGCGGCACAATGGCAGCCCCTGTACTGGATCTACTGGGTGCAGCTGGTGGGTACCACGGCCATGGTGGTGTTCGACTACTGTTTCCTGGCCCGCTGCCTTTCCCTCCTGCCCTGGAACAGGATCGAGCCCTTTTCGTTCGGGCTGGTGGTCCGCACCTTTTTCTCGGCGCCCGTGCCGGGAGACGTTCTGCAGGGCCTGCCGGCCCGGCCCGCCGGTAGTTAGCCGGTAAGAACGGACCGGCGTGACTGCCGGGCGGCTGCGCAGACGCGGACCTCAGCCGTGCAGGACCTCCTGCAGCTCCTGCAGGCTGTCTTTTGCCACATCCTGAACGGCCCGCTCCGGATCTTCGGTCAAGGCCTGCAGCGGGTCGAGTGCCTCGGCGCTGTGGGTCAGGGCGAGAAAATGGCATGCGTCGGCGCGCACGCGTGGATCCTCGTCGCGGGCGAGCTCGAGAAGCGCAGGCAGCTGAGCCTGCAGCACCTCGCTGCCCGCGAGCTCCTCGATCACCGCGCTCACGCCGATGCGAATCGTCAGCTCGGTATCCGGATCCTCCGCCAGCAGCAGCAGGGTGGATATTCGCTCCGGATTCTTTTTGACAACGCTGATGACGCTGGAGAGCTGGCCCTGTTTGAGCAGGTCGGCATAATACTCGGCCATCCCTGCCTTCGAGCCGGCGCGTGTCGCCCACTGGCGCAGCTCGGCCACGGAATAGAGCCCCTGCAGCTCGAACTCGCCTATCCTGAGCCAGGGTACAGAGCGCACGCCGTGCTCACGGGCGATCTCCGGGCGCGCCTCGATATTGACCGCCTCGAGCCGGCCGATCACGCCCTCTTTTACCAGCTCGGATAGACCCTGCAGCACCGTCGGACAGTGCGGGCACTGGGTTGCGAGCAGCAGCATGGCGTCGGGCGGCGTGGGATTGAAGTCGTTCATGGGTTACGGGTACAGTGAGGCCAGCATCCAACTATACCGGGAAACGGTGATCTCATGCACCGCTCATGTCGGTGGCGTGACGACCGGCTGACTTTGCCGTCGGCGCGCGGTATGCCACAGCAACACGGGACTGCGATCACCGCCACGCCTCGCCGGGTAATCCACCGGGGTTATGCCTCTGTCCTGCGCCTCGGGCCGGCACACGACGAGGGCAGTGGTCGCGACGCTGTGTTATGAGCCTGTCGCGCGCCACACTGGGCCTGTTTCTGGGACCGGTCCTGTTTGCCGGGCTGCTGCTGATGCCCGAGCCGGCCGGCATGGCGCCGGAGGCGCAGCGCCTGGCGGCTGTCGCCCTGTGGATGGCTGTCTGGTGGATCAGCGAGGCGGTGCCCATTCCAGCCACGGCACTGCTGCCGATCCCGCTGTTTCCACTGCTCGACATCATGTCGACGGGCCAGGTGACCGCTTCCTACGGCCACCACCTCATCTACCTGTTCATGGGCGGGTTCATGATCGCCGTGACTATGGAGCGCTGGAGCCTGCACCGGCGCATCGCCCTGCACGTGATCCGATGGACCGGCACCGGTGCCACACGGCTGGTCCTGGGATTCATGCTCGCGACCGCGCTGCTGTCCATGTGGATCAGCAACACCGCCACGACCATGATGATGGTCACCATCGGCATCGCGGTGCTCAAGCAGCTGCTGCCCGAGGGTGCCCACGAGACGGCGCCCTTTGGCACCGCGCTGATGCTGGGCATCGCCTATGCCGCCAGCATCGGCGGTGTCGCGACGCTGATCGGTACGCCCCCGAACGCGATTCTCGCGGGCGTGCTGTATCAGAGCTACGCCGTGGAGCTGCGCTTCGCAGAGTGGATGCGCTTTGCCCTGCCACTTTCCGTGGTCATGCTGGTTCTCACCTGGCTTTACCTCACGCGCGTAGCCTTTCCACTTGGCGGCACGCGCCTCGCGGGGGCTGGCGCTCACATCCGCGCACAACTCGAGGAGCTGGGCACCATGTCCAAAGCAGAGCGCCGTGTGGCATGGGTGTTCGCCACAGTGGCCGCGCTCTGGATCGGGCGTGGGCTCATCGACTGGACACCGCTGCAGCGGATCAACGACTCGACGATCGCCATCGGCGGTGCCTTGAGCCTGTTCGTGATCCCGGCCGACTGGCAACAGCGCGTATTTCTGCTCGACTGGGCAACGGCGGTGCGCATTCCCTGGGATATCATCGTTCTGTTTGGCGGCGGCTTCGCGCTGGCCGCCGGGTTCAGCGACACCGGGCTGTCCGGTTGGCTGGCCGAACAGCTGCAGGTGCTGGAAGGCGTGCCGGTCTTCTGGATCGCACTGGCGGTCGGCGTGCTGGTGATATTTCTCACCGAGGTGACTTCCAACACCGCGACGGCGTCGGTGATGCTCCCGGTTCTGGGCGCGTTGTCGGAGGCCCTGCGGCTGCCCCCCATGATCCTGATGGTGACCGCAACGCTGTGCGCCTCGTTCGCCTTCATGTTGCCGGTGGCCACCCCGCCCAACGCCATCGTGTTCAGCAGTCGCTGCGTGCACATTCCGCAGATGGCGCGGGTCGGCTTCTGGCTGAACCTCATGGGTGTACTTCTGATCACCACTTTCGTGTATCTTTGGTATTGAACACGCGGTCCCGGCCGGGAATTGCAAATCCAGGAGCCTGTCTCACCGATGATGAATCCACTGCAAGAGGGTCGGGACGGCCGGCAGGCCTCGATTCACGTCGAGCCAGGCCTCTGCGACGCCCGCCGTCAGCCGCACCGGCTTTCCGCGGGAGGCAGCGCATGAGTCAGGGCAATCGCATCAGGATCCGTGAAAACGGCCCTTTACTTTGCACCGGGGATATCGAGGTGTACGCCGAAAACGGCTATCTGTTCGCCAAGGCGGATGATGTCGCCCTGTGCCGCTGTGGCGCTTCGAAGAACCGGCCTTTCTGTGACGGCAGCCACCGCGAAGTCGGCTTCGAAAGCGACGGGATATTCGATGACATCGACCCGGTGGAGCTGCAGGCCGAGGGTCCGCTGGTCATCACGCTCTATGACAATGCGGGTATCGTCGCGAGAGGACCCATGACCATCGAGCCCGCGGATGGCAGCAGCGTGACGCGCAACGAGGCGGTGTTCTGTCGCTGCGGCCATTCGGCCAACAAACCTTTCTGCGACATCAGCCACAAGGACTTTGACTTCGAGGCCTGACGGTTGGGAAGACGGTTTCCCGCCTCCAGCCGCAGCACCCGGGCGAAACGTATCCTGATCATTTCGGATACCCACGGACAGCTGCACGCGCAGGTGGCTGTGCTGGCACGCGGCTGCGATATCGCCGTGCACGCCGGGGATATCGGTGACCTCGCGGTGATCCGCGCCCTGCGTCCCCGATTGCGCCGGACGATCGCGGTGGTGGGCAACAACGATACCCCCGCCAGCTGGCCCTCCGAGCAGTGCGCGGTGCTGGAATCGATGCCCGCCTGCGCACACCTGGCGCTGCCCGGCGGAACGCTGGTGGTCGAGCACGGGCACCGGGCGGGTAAGGTGACCCGCCGGCATCAGACGCTGCGCGAGCGCCATCCCGAGGCGCGTCTGATCGTGTACGGACACAGTCACCGGCTGTGCTGTGATCTCGGCCGACGACCCTGGGTGGTCAATCCCGGCGCAGCGGGCCGGGCGCGCAGCTTCGGCGGCGCGTCCTGTCTGGTGCTGGCGATCGACGCGCACGGCTGGCACATCCGGGCCCACCGTTTCGAGAGCTGGGCCGGGTGTTGAGATTTACTGCCCGGAGGCGCGCGTGGTATCGCCGACGAGGGTGTGGCCCTGAATGTGGGTGATGACCGGCCTGCCGTTCTCGAATGCATACCGCGCGTATTCGCGAACCTTGCTCACGCTTTTTTCACCATCGATGACGCTGGTCTCGGTGATGGTGGACGCCGACTCTCCGGTCAGCCCGTCCGCGGCGATATGGATGACGGTGTCTTCGCGCCAGTAGCTGTATTTGTCCAGGCTTTTCCAACCCCTGTCGATAAGGGCCAGGTACTTTTCCTTGTCGATCTTGGCGGTCGCCAGCCATTGTCCGTCAGGCACTTCAATCTGCTTTTCGAAATCTTTACTAAGGTGTCTGCCGATGCCCTGTGTGTCCCGCGCCCTGGCCGCGGCGTCGGTTGCCTCGATGACTTCCCGTATCTGCTCCACGGTCATCTCCTGGGCCGTCACCGTGTGCAGAGGGAGCAGCACCGCGAGGGCTGCACCAGCCAGCATTCTCATCATGTCGGGTTCCTCGGTCTTTGCAAACGGGCCGACAGGGTCAGCGGCAGGCAACGGCGATCCTTCATGGTGGACCCTGCCGGAGCGCGGGGCTCGGCCTCGATCAGGCCTTGGCCAGCGTCCACAGGCCGATGCCGACCGCGACCACCAGCGCCAGTGAGGCGCCGGCGAACACGGTGAGCTTGCTCGCCTGCCGATCGGCGGCAAACAGCAGGGTGGCCAGCTGGGTCTTGCCGCCGAGCTCGGCGATGAACACGGTGGTGAAAACGGTGAGCAGTTCTTTCAGGTCCGTACGGGGGGCCCAGGTTGTTGACATCGTTCAGCCGTGTAAAAGCGTCATTCCGATCAGCAGCGGGGTCAGCACCGCTGCCGCCGCATTGGCGCCCAGGTAGCGGGGGTGCGCGCCGATGCGCGTCCCGTGTTTCATGGCTCCTGCCAGCGAGAACACCGACAAGGCCGCCGGGGCGAGCGCAAGCGCGCCCATGCGGGGCAGATATCCGCCAAGGATCAGAAGCACAATGGTCGCGTACGCGGCGATGAGGAAGCTCCCGTAGGCGAGGTTGCCGGCGCGGACGCCGAAGGCGATCAGAAAATGTCTGCGACCTGCGCGGGCATCGGCGTCACGGTCCGGGTATTGGTTCAGCAGCAGGAGGTTGTTCACCAGAAAGAATGGCACCAGGGCCGCCAGCCACGCGAGCGGCGAATACCTGCCGGTCAGCACCACATGGGTGCCGACGACCATCAGAAGGCCGAAGCCGAGTCCCGGCGCGATGAGACACAGCAGGGGCGAACGATTGAGCCACGCGGTGTAGGTGACGATGAGAAGCACACCCGACAGACCCAGGAGGAGCACAGGGACACCGCGCGCCCAGACCAGGAAGATACCGATGCTCACCGTGATGGCGAGCGAGATCAGGGCGAGGGCCAGCACCCCATGCGCCAGCTCTGGGTGTTCCGGCAGGGCACCGCTGCCCCCGCTGAAAGCGGTTCGCACGGTGCTCAGGTCCAGTCCACTGCGAAAATCGAGATATTCGTTGAAGGTGTTGACACTCACATGTGCGAACAGCGCGCCTGTCAGAGCAAGCAGGAGGGTAAGGCTGTCGACCGACGTCGACCCGACCACGGCTGTGCTCATGCCGAGAAACACGCAGGCAGGGGTCAGGACGAGGAATGCAGGCCGGGTGGACTGCAACAGTGCTTTCATGCGGGAGCCCTTGGCCGGGGTACACGGCTTCGACTGTCCGTGACACTACAGAGCTTCACCAGCGCCTGGTCCGGACCGGCGTGTGAGCAGGCCGACCTGCGGGGGAGGGGCTGGAAGTCGGCAGAAGGCGGCCGCCGGGCGTGCCGTGGCGGCGTCTCAGCCTGTCCCGAAGCTGCGTGTCGTCTGAGTGTCGCGCTCATCGGCTGATCCTTCAAAGGTTCTGATCACCGTGCCCCGGGGCGAACAGGGGCACGTGCCGGCACTTGAAGAACGGAATCAGAAGCATTCCGGCGATGAAGCCACCGATGTGCGCGCCAAAAGCGACGCCGCCCTCCTGCTCACCGCTGGCAGCCGAGCTCAGCATCTGCATCAGGAACCAGAACGCGAGGACAAAGCCGGCCGGGATGCGCATGGTGTACAGAATGAATCCCAGGGGGACGGCCACCAGCACCCTGGCATGCGGGTAGAGCAGGAGGTACGCGCCCAGCACGCCCGAGATGGCGCCACTGGCGCCGATCATGGGGATGGTCGAATCCGGATCGGGCAGGGCCTGCGCCATGGCCGCGGCGATGCCGCACAGAAAATAGAAACCGGCAAAACGCACGTGCCCCATGGCGTCCTCGACGTTATTGCCGAAGATCCACAGGAACAACATGTTGCCGATCAGATGCATCCAGCCGCCGTGCATGAACATGGACGTGAACACGGTCATCCACGGCGGGATCAGCTGCAGCTCCGGCGACAGGGTGGCGTCGCCGACCACCGTGGCGGGAATCGCGCCGAGGCTGTAGATCATCCGCTCGAGGTCTTCCCCCAGCGAAAGCTGCCAGAGAAACACCAGTACGCAGATCACCATGAAGCTAATGGTGAGCACCGGTGTGATGACGGTGGGATTGTCGTCGTGTAGTGGAATCATGGGTGCCGGATTATAGCGCCGTTGGCCGCAGCATTGAGCCGCTGAAGGTGCGGTTTTACAATGCCGCTTTGCGCGGCAGATCCCGCCAGGATAACGCAACCGTCGGCATGCTCCCCGTCTCCTCCGTAACCGCTGTGGCTCCCGGTCCGGACGCACCCTGCGATCTGGACCGGCTGGACGATAAGCTGGACCGCATGCGGGCGCTGTGGCTCCGTTATGGGGACGTCTACCGGGTCGCCGCCGTCTCCCGCGATGCCGATACCTACGTGATCAACCACCCCGACTGGGTGAGACGCGTCCTGGTCTCGAACCACCGCAACTACACCAAGGGTGTCGGCATCGAGCGGGTGCGGCTGCTGCTGGGAAACGGCCTGATGGCCAGTGAAGGCGAGCTGTGGCGCCGCCAGCGGCGGCTGCTGCAACCCGGTTTTCACACGGCCGGTATCGCCGGATTCTTCGACAGCCATTTTCGCCAGGCCGCTTCACTGGCACGGCGCTGGTGCGCCGCGGCGCGCAGCGGCGACCCGGTGAACGTCACGGCTGCAGCGAGCGAGGTCACCCTGCGAGCGGTGCTCGAGGCGCTGTTGTCGGAAGACCTGGCGCGGATCATAGACCAGCAGGGCCGCAATCCTTTTGCGCTGGTCAGTGACGAAAGCCGGCGCGACCTCGACTTCGCAGTGAAATTCCGTGCGCTCGGCAGACTGATTCAGTCCATCGCGGATGAGCGTCGCCGCCAGCGGCGTTATCCGCCTGATCTGCTGAGCCGCTGTCTGCAGGCGCGCCACCGGGACAGCGGTGCAGCGATGGCGGAGCGCCAGCTCATCGACGAGGTCCTGACGCTGATCGTCGCCGGGCACGAGACCACCGCGGCCTCGCTGAGCTGGCTCTGGCATCTGCTGGCGGCGCATCCGGAGGTTTACGCGCGCGTCTCGGCGGAGGCACGCGCCCTGGCGCTGGATGCACCTCCGGACTGGGAACAGCTGGACCGCCTGGTATGGATCCCGAGGGTGATCAAAGAGGCGCTGCGCCTCTACCCGCCCGGCTGGCTGTACACGCGCCGAGCCATTGCCGCGGACAGGCTCGGTGAGTGTTCGGTACCGGCCGGTGCGGATGTATTCATCTGCTCCTATCTCCTGCACCGTCATCCCGGATACTGGACCGAGCCCGAGGCGTTTCGCCCCGAGCGCTTCGCCGCCGACCAGGAGGCGCGTCGCCATCCCTGCGTCTACATCCCGTTCTCGGCCGGGCCGCGCCGATGCATCGGCGAGCGTTTTGCCATGAGCGAAATGATGATCCATCTCGCGGTCACGGCAGCCCGGGTGTCGCCGCGGCCCGTCGCGCCCCGGGACGTCGAGGTCGAAGCGGAGGTCAACCTGCGACCGCGACAACCGGTGTTTCTGCGCTTTGACCCCCTCGGCTGACAGCCCGCGCGCGGCGCAGACGCTCCCCGAGGTGCTGGGGGGCCTCGCCTCCTCGCGGCGCGGCATCCGCTACCTGCAGGGCGACGGCCGCGAGAGCGCCGTCTCCTATGCCGAGCTGTGGCGGCGCGCGTGCGGCCTGCTCGGCCATTTCCAGCGGCGGGGCCTGAAACCCGGCGATGCGGTGCTGCTCTTCGTGCGCAACAACGTGGCGTTCATCGACGCCTTCTGGGCCTGTCAGCTCGGCGGTCTGGTGCCAGTGCCGCTGTCGGCGGCCGTGCATTCGGAGCGCCTGCAAAAGCTCGCGACGGTGGCCGGGGAATTCCAGGCTCCTTTCCTATTCACCGAGCGCGAGCTGTTGCGGCGTCTTGCGGCGCAGGACGGTGCTGACCGGGCCTTTGCTGAGCGCGTCTGTCTGACGGAGGAGATTGCGGGGCTGGACGGTGCGGCGGCCCTACACCGGGCGGCTCCGCAGGACACAGCCCTGATGCAGTTTTCCTCGGGCTCCACCAGTCAGCCCAAGGGGGTGGTGCTGAGCCACGCCAACCTCCTGGCCAACATCCGTGCGATGAGCGCCGCGGCGGCCCTCACCGGGTCCGACCTGACCCTGAGCTGGATGCCGCTCAGCCATGACATGGGCCTGATCGGTTTCCACCTGGTGCCTCTCTACAACGGTCTGCCGCAGGTGCTGATGGACACCGGGCTGTTCCTGCGCACACCCGCGCGCTGGCTGCAGGCGGCGCAGGAGGCGTCGGCCACCCTGTTGTGTTCCCCGAACTTCGGCTATCAGCTCTACCTGAGAGCGGCCCCGACACCGGACGAGGGTCTGGATCTCAGCCGGGTGCGCCTGATCTTCAACGGCGCCGAGCCGGTGTCGGCACTGGTGTGCCGCGAGTTTGCCGCGCGACTGGCAGCGACCGGACTCGACGCCCGTGCCTTCTACCCGGTGTACGGACTGGCCGAGGCCAGCCTGGCCGTGAGTTTCCCGGTGCCGGGGACCGGAGTGCGCTCGCTCGGCCTGGCCGCGGACCGACTCTCCCCGGGGGACACCGTTGCCAGCGCCGGGGAAGGCGAGCGGAGCCTTGAGCTGGTGTGCGTCGGGCATCCGGTCGCCGGCTGCGAGGTCCGGATCTGCGATGCCGGCGGCATGCGCCTGCCGCAGCGCACCCTGGGGCGCATCCTGATCCGCGGCGCCAGTGTGACCCGGGGGTACCATCGCCGCCCCGCCTGCGATGACGCGCTGACCGGAGAGGGGTGGCTGGACACCGGAGACCTGGGCTTCCTGGACCGCG
>JASFKW010000151.1:0-9145 GCA_050118435.1 Gammaproteobacteria bacterium
CCCAATTCTTGATAACGATTCGTAATTGGTTTTCCGTCACTGGAATCACTCAGATCTGTTGACCGGAGTGTCTGCTAGTATGCTTGGATGCTTAATCGGTTAATGCTTGCCGTAAGAATATCCCTCGACCCTGGCACTGTGGGTTTTTTGTTTTGAGCCTTTGACAGACGTTCACAAGGTGAAATCCCAATTAAGCCCGAACGCGGTTGTCCGACGACAAACAGAGGTCGTCTTCAGCTATCACGAACGCACTAAACATCACCCGAATCGCTACGCGCGTGCGCTCGGCTATCTGGACTGGGACACGCAGCCAGATCCGTTCCGATACTTTGAGGGCGCCTGTGTGATTCCCTTGGATGAAGTGGCGCCTGGGCCGGAGCCTAGCTATGACGCCGTGCTCGGGACTGACATCATCGCACCGCGGCCGGTCAATCACACAACGATTTCCCAACTGTTTTATGACAGCCTCGCGTTGTCAGCCTGGAAGTCCATAGGCACTGCACGGTGGTCGTTGCGCGTCAATCCCTCCAGCGGCGACCTGCATCCGACCGAGGGGTACCTGATCGCCGGTCCAATCGAACGCCTTAGCGAACAGGGCGGGGTGTATCATTACGCCCCGTACCAACATGCGCTTGAGAAACGGTTTGTATTATCGGAGCAGACTTGGAACCTGCTGGTTCGTGACTTGCCTGCTGGCGCCTTTCTCGTCGGTGTGACCAGTATCTACTGGCGGGAGTCGTGGAAGTATGGTGAGCGGGCATTTCGTTACTGCCAGCACGATGTCGGGCATGCAATTGCCGCAATAACGATCGCAGCCCGCGTGCTGGGATGGCGAGCTGTCTTGCTCGAACAGCCGGCGGATACATCGATCGCTGGCCTGCTCGGGATCAATCGACAGTCCGGAATCGAAGCGGAACATCCGGACTGTCTGATTGCAATATGGCCTTGTGACGTAACAGACGATGACGGATTTTGTCGGACCTGGGGTGTCTCACAAGAAGTACTGGAAGGACTCGCAGCTCTCGTTCCCGCGGGCGTTCCCAATCAACTGAGCGAGGATCATCAGCCCTGGGAGGTCATTGATAACGTCTCGGAGGCTGCGACCAAACTAAAAATGCCCGATGACAACTGTTGGTTTCGGAATAACACAATTACAGGTTTCCACGAGCCTCAATATGCAGCGCTGTCCGCCCGCCGGATCATCCGCCAGCGCCGCAGTGCGCTGGCTATGGATGGTTACACGTATATAGGCCGCGACACGTTTTATCGGCTGATGCAAAGCGTCACGCCCGCAGCCAATTCCGCCGTCTTCCGGATGGTACCCTGGCGACCATGCGTGCATCTTGCCGTGTTCGTCCACCGTGTGCGTAACCTGGCTCCGGGGCTGTATCTTCTAGTACGGGAACAGGTAGCAACGGAACTTCTTAAAGAGTCCCTGTCCGACGAGTTTGTATGGTTCAAGCCAGAAGGCTGTCCATCTAACGTAGCATTGTACCAGTTAAAAACTGGTGATTATCGTGCAGTGTCCAAGGTGGTTTCATGTCATCAGGATATAGCCTCCGATGGAGCCTTTTCGCTCGGTATGCTGGCAGAATTCGAGATGCCAGTGAGTCAGCACGGTGCATGGTTTTATAAACGCCTATTCTGGGAGACCGGCGTCATCGGTCAGGTGTTGTATCTGGAGGCCGAGGCTGCAGGTATCCGGTCGACCGGCATTGGTTGTTTCTTTGATGATGTGATGCACCGGTTACTCGACATCAAAGGTCTTAAACTCCAGAGCTTGTATCACTTCACGGTAGGAAGCCCTGTCGAGGATCCGCGGTTGCGTTCGGAACCGGCATATGCACATCTAGCAAGTTAGTCGCCGAGATCAAAACGTATTCCCTGGGCAAGCGGTGTTTCCATTCTCCAGTTGATGGTATTGGTTTGGCGGCGCATATAGGCCTTGCAGGCGTCGCAGCCGGATTCACGGCCTGTCCTTTCGGCTGTGAACGGTATCGATTTTTCACGCTGGAAACATCACGGACTGCGTGCTTGGCCAACGCAGGTGGTCGGGGATTCTTGCTGGGTCCTCGCTTCGGTTCACCGACCAACAGCGGATACGACTGGCCGTGAAGGCCAAGGTGCTGGGGCGCCGGGCACTCGACGGACTGGAGACGTTGGTGACACCCGACACGCCGCTTGCCTGGCATCGGAAGCGGATCGCGCAGAAGTGGATCTATGCCAAGAAGGGAGTAGGTCGACCGCGGGTCGCGCAAGAGATCACCGATTTGGTACTCCGCATGGCGAGGGAGAATACTTCCTGGGGTTACGATCGAATTCCAACCCCTGCCAGGGCAACTGGGCACGAACTGCCAGCAGCTCCGAATGACAGGCCGCGGCATGACGCACCAACCACTCGTCGTAACGCTGATGGTAGGTCTCGAACGGCGCGGTCCTGGGCATGATCACAGCAGCTCCCGCAGTGCGGCGACGACACGTGCATTGTCTTCCGGCAGCGCCGTAGTTACGCGCATGAAACCCGGGCCGAGGACCGGGTCATTCAAGGGCTTAATAAAAATGCCGCGGTCGCGGAGCTTGTCGGCGAGCCCGGCCGCGTCATGCGGCGCGAAGTCGGCGAGAAAAAGTAGGTCTCCGTCGGAAAGGTGCGCACGCCCAGCGCGCGCAACTCACGTGCAAGATCTTCGGTCCACTGGCGCAGTTGCGCGACGCGTGTGCGGATTTTGTCTTCGTGCTGCAGGGTGACTAATGCCGCCGCCTGGCTGGGCCGGGCCAGGGGACAGGCGTCGTTGTGTGAATTGAGGTCGTCAGCCAGATCCTCGGCCAGGATGGCGTAGCCGACGCGGAACCCCGCCAGACTGTGGGCCTTGGACAGGGTGCGGGTGACCAGCAGATTGGGATGGTCGGGCACGAGGTGCGCAACCGACTCGCCGGCTAGGCCGATGAAGGCTTCGTCCACCAGGAAGCGGGTGTCGGGATGGCGGCGCAGCAGTCCGGGCAATGGGGTCATGTCGAAGCTGCCGCCATTCGGATTGTTGGGATTGACGATGACGGCCAGGGTGGTGTCCGCCGGGATCTCCAGCTCCGCTAGATCGCAAGCGAAGTTCTCTTCCGGGAGCAGCCGCGTCTCGGTATAGCGTCCGGCGATCTACGGAACCAGGGGATAGGTCGGCGTGAGCAGGTGCACCTGCCGGCCCAGGCGGGCGAATATCTGGCGCAGGATCAATTCGGAGCCGGCATTGATATGTACCAGCCGTTGGGGCATCCCGATGCCATCGGCGATGAATCGGCGCAAGGGTTCGTAGTAAGGCTCCGTATAGTAGTTGCTGCGTGGCACTTCGGCCTGCGCAGCGGCAACTGCCTGATCGATAGGCGGTAGGGGGTTTTCGCACAGCAGCAGCTTGATGCCTTCGAACGTTCCGCCACCCTTTTCAAGTATCGATGTCATAGGCTATCGCCATTGTGCCTCGAGTACTTTGCTCAGGAAGACCCCCCTTCGAATGAGCTCGGGCTTTGCCGCCGCTTCCTTGCCTGTTTTTCCTCGAACAGGCGATGGTGATACGAGCCTTCCAGGAGCAATCGCAGCCAGGACAGCGTTCTTCCTGGCAGGGGATGCCGCGGCGATGAGGAATTTTCGCGCCGCAGTTGGGACAAATACAGGAGCCACCCGAACCCATTTCATATCTGCGTTGCATTGTCATGAATCACGCTCCTGTGTGTTCTCACCCATCCAATTGACCTCGGTCATCGCTGGCCTCGGACAGTGTCGTTATGTTGCCACCTACCGTGGCACTTGGATGACGGCGCCCAACCCGCCCTCAATGAAGTCATCCTTCCATGCATCGCGAAACAGGCCGATTGCATGGTTCCCCGTGCAATGGCTTGGTGCGACATTGCTGACGCCGAGCGCCTTCAATCGCTTGATAATCGCGCGGATCTCGGCATCACTCCTGCCATCTAGGTGAAATCCTCCCGTCACCAGATAGATCTTCTTGCCCAGATAAGCCGGCGCCTGCTCCGCCATATCGGCCACGTTGGGGTGCGCGCAGCCCATGATCACGACAAGCCCGCGCGGTGTGTCCAGAATCAGGGCTTGCTCCTTGATGCCGTGGTTCATCTCGCCAGTCGAATAGACACGATCCAGAAGCTGTCGTGGCGCGGACAACGTTTCAATCGCTGCGCCGAGGTGCATAACCTCTCGCTGGAACACGGCCGGAAACGATTCAGGCATATACACGGTGACATCAGGATTGCGTGCCAGGAACGTATCTAGCCCGCCGGTGTGGTCACCGTGAATATGAGACAATACGACCGCTTCAACCGCGTCGACATCGAGGCCGAGCCGTTGCATGTTCGAGAGCAGGATATCGCCATTGCCGCCCGTGTCGAACAGTACGACTTTGTCCAGGCCATCGATCAGACAGGCAAAGCCCCAGCCGGTCTGAAGCCCCGCCTGGTACGGCAGGTTATTGAACACGACATGGAGTCTGATCCGATCCTGTTCGACTGGTACTGAATTGCCTGCCGCAACGATGGATTGCATCATAAACAGGGCCTAGTGCCGGCGTGATGTTCCTCGATATACGCATACATGCAAAGTGTGGCTGTGGTCCGTTATTCTGCCTCGAAAGCCTAACAAACTCTATTCTGACCCGAGAAACGGCACAACCCGGGATGGGCGCATGCCAGCACCTCGCCTGACAAGGAGCCTCAAGCAGACAGCGTGGACATGAGTCTCAGCGTATACACGGAGAGGAAGGCGATCGCGATCAAACTGAAGAAGCTATGCTTGATCCATTTTGGTTCGAGCAGCAAGTTCGCCGCCAGGAGTAAGAGAAATACAATGGCTAGAACCGGCAATTCTTGTCAGAGGGGCGGGCGTCAAGGGCTGGCTCTTAGCCGCTGTTGGTGGTGCACTTGGCACCGGGCCCATTTATGCCTGGTACGCGCTATTGCGAGAGCTGCGTGCGAAAGGCATGCGCGCGTCGCTGGCCGCCGTGTTTCTCTACAGCCGCGCGTTCAAACTACCCCTGCTTCCGCTCATGATTCACTACTTTGGTACTGTCTACAGCCTAGTGCTTTGTCTGTATTTGCTCGGATTTTCCATCGTGAGCGGTGTATTGATGGTGAAACTCGAAGATCGGCAGATAACTTAGGATTTATTCGAGCCCGGATGTAGAATGCGCTTTCGATATCGTCTCGAATGCGGTGGTCCGGACAGATAGACCGGTTTCTGAAGAATGCCTGGCGATGGTGGAGAGGATGTGGTTCGTCGAAGGTGCGATATGAGGAACCTCTGGCGCTCTGTGCCGTTTATTGCGGCATCGTGTCTGTATTTCGCGAGCTCGCCATCACTTGGTGTCGCGCAGGCATTCCTGAATTTCACTGACCGGTCTCCGCCCTACCGCCTGTTCTTGCCCGCGGCCCCGGCGGTCCCCGCGCCGCTCGTGGTCATGCTGCATGGCTGCGATCAGGACTCGCAGACCTTCGCCGAGGTGACCGCAATGAACGCGCTCGCGGCGGAGCACGGCTTCGTCGTGGTGTACCCGGAGGAGAGCGGGCACCCGCTTCGATGCTGGCGATGGTACGATCCTGCACACCAAGCACGGAGGCGAGGCGAGCCCGCGGCCATCGCGAGCATCGTCGATGCCGTCGAGGCGCGCAACGACGTGATCATCGACCCCTCACGGATCTACGTCGCTGGGCTGTCGGCCGGCGCCTCCATGGCAACGATCATGGCCGTCACCTATCCGGATGTCTTCGCCGCCCTCGCAGTCGCGGCGGGCGTCCCGTACGGTGCCGCCTCCGACTGCCTCGGGGCATTCAACGTCATGGAACGCCTTTCCTCCCGGATGCTGACGCCTGGGGCCCTGGCCGCCTGGGCCGACTATTGGAAAGCCTATTGGGTATGCTTATGGGCTGGCTACGTCAATCCGCTTCTTGATCCTGTTCCTGCACCCGGCTTGCTCGGCGGGCAGGCCATGGAGGCAATGGGCGACGCCCGCCGGGTCATCCCGGTCATTGTGTTTCAGGGGCTCGCCGACCAGACTGTCCGGCCGGACAACGGCTGGGATGTTGTGAGCCAGTGGGCGCAGACTGACGATCTCGCCCTTGACGGTATAAACGACGATGACATCGACGATGTGCCCGAAGCCGAGAATTACGGTTCGGTGCCGGGCGGGCACGACTTCATCGAACGATCCTTCCAAGACGATCGGGGCAACGAGGTCATCCGCTCGTACATGATCGAGGGGATGGCCCACGCCTGGCCGGGCGGCGCGCCGAACATGGACTACTCGGACGCTGCTGGGCCGGATGCGAGTGGGCTCATATGGACCTTCTTCAGTGCTCACCCGATGACGGCTACGCCTCAGCGGTGACCTGCTATAGCGTAAGTCAGGGCACATCCGGGGTTCATTTACAGCCCGCTGTCTGCTCCGGCTACACGAGCGGCTTCTGCTGGCACCGACGAGTTCCCTGATAATTCCCTGTTGTCGAATTCGTAATTCGGCTGAAGTCCATAAAACAATTATAGTAATCAGTATCTTGAGTAGCATTGGCTTGGCCGACTTGCCCATAAACAGGGGAATTGCCCTGTATTTTTCCCGTTTATCAGGGAATCTCAAACCGAGACTTCCTTGTTCCAGACTGCCAGCACCGCCAAACAGTCTGGTCGTTCGAGACCACCTTTATGAGACATCATAAATAGGTCTAAATTTCAGGCAGATAAATCGTCAAAGACGGTTTATCTGCCGCTGAAATTCAACCTCCTTTCTGCAATAATCTCCGAAATTACGCGATTTTCTCGAATGCCGAAAATGGCGGTTTATCTTCGAGGAATTAGCGGCTGAATCCCAGCGTTTTCCGCTGCGCAGCCCAGTCGAGCGGAAAACCTTTTTTTGAGACTGCCGAGAGACAGTGCCACGGGCACGTCGCCGCGCATAATCGCCTCGATGATGTCGGGGGCCAGAAACGCAAGTTGGATGAGGGCTCCGATATAGGATGGCGCGACGTTCTCTTGCTTGGCCAAGTCTCTCATTGAGCCTACTTCGCCGGTCACAGCGCCCGGTTCCTGGTGAGGGCTTTTCTGACCCCCTCCCTGGGCGCGGTCTTTCCCTTCATGCCGGGCATGCGTAAATCGGCTACCACACACCCCACGCTTGAACGTTACGCCAGAAAGCCCGTTGCTTGCGTGCAAGTCTAGTTGATCGACTCAAAACCGATCCTTCAGAATAATACCGAATTTCAAAAGCTGCTGAATTACCCATGACTTACCTCATTAAGCTGGCCGCAGGCAAACTCAACGATCCGATCCTCATGGATTGGGCTATTGATCGGTATCGCCACGCGAGAGAAGGCCGTCGCCAACAGCAGAAGGCAATGGGACAGGCCTGGTTCGATGAACTGACGTTGCGCCGCTGGTTGGACAGCGATGACCACGAGATCCTCAACCGGCTCTTCGTTCATTTGCCGGGAGAGCGATTTTCCAACCTGGGCCAGGCGATAGGCGAACGTTGGAACACCTGGGGTGGTAACCTGGCCTACCACTCTGCACCGGTGCTGGCGCAATATCAGCCGGATCTGGCGTGGCGCTGCTTCGCGGAACCACCAGGAGGACGCCACCGAGACGTTGAATCCATCCTCGGCGTTATCCGCTCACTAGCGCTATTGCCGCGTGAAGACGGTCTAGTGCTCCTGAAGGCGATTAGCAAACAGGTTATCGCCTCAACCGAAGACAGTTTCAGCCGTGAGCTCAAATTGTCTGAACTCCTGTCAGCTGGCCTGGCGCTCGACAGACTAGTGGCGCTGCAGGTTTTGGAAGCCCGGCTGAAAGCGATCACAAGCGAAAGGGAATGGAACCGGCTGCTTGACCAGGTGGCGCGAGGTTTGTTCGGGCACAGTGTTTACGGGCAACTGGCGTCGGATATCCGCAAAGGCGAGAGCCGGCAACGCTTCCAGGAGCTTGCAGCTCTCTTTAGGGAAGACGCGCCACTGGAATTGATTGATCGGTTGAGTCGGAAGCAATCTGGAACGGATGACCTTTCCGCTTTACTGAATCGATTTCTCGATGAAAAAGATCATGTGATCGTGCAGCTGATCAGCGAGGCAATGAGGGCGAAGCGATTTGCCGAACAGGGAGAGCGATTCGAAGCGTTTCTCATTGGTGTGGTGGCAGCAGCGTGTGAACAGAAAGTGTTCGATACCACCCACATGTCTTTGCAGGAAGTGGTGACGCTGCTGGCGGCCGATCTCGCGGAACCCCGGCATTTCGAAGCGCTGGTTGCGCGTCTAGGGACGTTCGATCAGGCGGAAGTCATGCCAGCTCTGGCGGAATCCCTGGCTCGCGAGCAGACCACCTACGGTAGCATAGTGATGGCGACGGCCATGGGCGAGTTGGGATGGGATGGGTTCACCACGCCACTGACGGCGGCCATGGGCGAAGACTGTGGAGATCTCCTCTGCGAAGCGGCAAAAGAAGCGTTGATCCGCATCGGAGAGCCTGCACGGGACCACCTCATTCGCCACTGGGGCAGGCTTGACGATTCACAACAAATATACGGCCTGTCAGTGATCGAGGCGATTGGGGGAGAACCGGCCGCCTCATTCGCGGTCGATCGTTACGATGAACTATTCCACGACGATCCGGAGAACTGGTGTCAACTGGCACTGAGCACTCCCGAACCACGTTTGCTTGCCCTGGTGGAAGAGCATTTGCCACGCCAACAACGGTTGTTCGACGAAACCTTCTACCAGATGGCACAACTTTTGGGGGTGGCGCATCCGGACTTGGAGGCCATCGCTGAGCGGGTCCGGAAAGCACGAGCAGACGGGAAAGCGCGTCGCGCCGCAATGGAGCGCGGCGATTGGTTCAATGAGACGCTGCGGCTCGAGCTCAAGTGTCCGGCGTGCGGCGATTCCAATGAATACGAGGTGCAGCGGGTTGCTGTCAACCCGGGTAGCAAACAGACTGACCTGCTCCTTGCGCACGAGTTTCCCTGTGTCTCCTGCGGTCACTGGGTTGATTTCGAGTTCACCCCTGGCGCGCACATGGCGCTCTCTGCCGAACTTCTCAAACTAACCTCAGACCGCGACGCGGAACTGGTCGGCCAAAGCAAGGCTCTGATCATGGTTGAGGCCCCCTACA
>JASFKW010000152.1:0-9017 GCA_050118435.1 Gammaproteobacteria bacterium
GAGGCAACCCTCAATAGAGGTAACGGCAGGTAGCGTTTTCGTCATCCCAGGAAGTGCGCAGGACTCCGCTTCCGTTAGGGCCGACCCTGTCCGGGGTTCGTTCATCGGGGGCTTGTGCATTAACGCATTGCACATGGCTATCTCCGTTTCGTCGATTCTTGATGCATCATATTAGGGCGGTCTAATGCCAGACAAACGATATTTATTGGATATCATTATCGAAGCTAGCGATATGAACATACAGTGTGCACCATTTGTGCACCATTGTGGATATCGAGCAGGCTCGCACTTTTCTTGCCATTGCCGCCCACGGCAGTTTTCTGAAAGCCGCCGGCTGGCTGCACGGGACCTAGTCCACGGTTAGCGCCCGAATCCAGCGCCTGGAGGCCGATCTCGGCGCCCGGTTGTTCGGGCGGAACCGAGCCGGCGCCAGCCTGACCCCGGCCGGGCGCCGCTTTCTCCAGCACGCCAAGAGCCTCGTGCTCACGGTGGAACAGGCCCGGCACCATGTTGGTCTGCCAAGCCGGTACCGCGCCACGATTCGCATCGGAGGACGAATCGCCTTGTGGGAGGGATTTCCACCCCGCTGGGTCGGTTGGATGCGTGATGCGGCTGGCGACGTTTCCATCCGCAGCGAGATCGGTTTCGAGGAGGACCTGATGCGGCGCCTGGTCGAAGGCACTCTGGATATCGGCCTGATGTACCCCCAGCCATGCCCCGGGCCTGGTGGTCGAGCACCTGTTCGATGAAACGCCGGTGCTGGTTAGTTCACGGCGCGACACGCGGTGGCCCGACGAGGATTACATTTACGTCGAGTGGGGGCCCGGATTCTATGCCAGGCACCGCGAGAGCAATCCGGATCTGGAGCGACCACCGCAGGTGGTCAACATCGGCTGGCTTGGGGTGCAGCTGATCCTGGCCAACGGGGGCGCTGTTTTCTGCCCATCCGCATGGTGCAACCTTTTATCGGCCAGGGCCGCCTCTTCCAGGTCAACGACGGGCCTGAGTTCACGCACCCGGCCTACATGGTGTTTCCGCGTGAGGCCGACAGCGACGAATTGCGCCTCGCCCTGCACGGCCTGCGTGAGCTGGCGGCCGAAATCCAGGAGCCTGTGACGGGCTGACCCGTGCTCGATAAATACCTGGGTCAGCTTTGCTAAGAATATGTCGCAGGGCCAGCCACTCAATTCCCGCCACCCACCCATGGTCTGTAACTACAAATCGAATAAAACGATACGGATATGGTCACGCAGTTGGTCGGCGAACATCGATAGATGTCTGGCTGTCGGTTTCCTAACGAGGGCGCGCAATTGCGCGTGCTCATGCATCGTTCATTGGACCAAAGCTGCCTCGCCGACATCTTTTGGCGCTGGCAGCAGTGCCTGTTCCTCAACAAGAAAATGTGGCTCAAGCTCGGCATGGAAACGCTCAACGATGTGCTGCCACTCGGCCTGCGCTATCCGGTCATCACAGGTTGGCGCTTTACGGGCGCGTTGTTCCAGCACGAGACCGGTGTGATGGTCGCTTGACAAACCGGTCGGCCCTGGCCTGCGCTTCATGGTTGCGGCCGGTATAGTTGTTCGAGGCCGGCATCCTTCAATACCTGTTCCAGCAAGCGATGAACCGCTTCCGGCCGGTCGAGTTTGAGTGCCTGCTCGGCCAGGATCTTCATGCGTGCGGCAGATACGCTGCGAACGGCCCATTTCACGCGCGGTATCGCCGTAGCGCTGAGACTCAATCCTCGGAGCGGAATAGTCCTACGCCTGCGGATTCGCCGGTAGTGGCCAGCGACAGCTCGGCAGCGAGGCCGGTATTGGTATAGAGGACGACCTCATCGCCATCCGGCGTCTTCGCTGGAAGATTCTGCAGTGCGGACAGCGATTCACTGAGTTTGCGTTCCTCTTCTATGAGCGCAGTATATGCCTGACGCAATGCGGGGTCCGGCCTGAGGTATATCTGGCCCATGTTGCCGTCTACTATGATCTCCTGATTGTCCAGCGCAGAGAAGGGTAGATCCGCGACACCGACCACGGCCGGAAGCCCCATTGCACGGGAGATGATCGCAGCATGGGAAAGGGGCGATCCCTCTGCTGAAATGATGCCGCACACATGCCCGGGAGGCAGCAGCCCAAGATCTATGGCGCTGATCTGGCGACCAACCAGTATGCTGCCGGGCGGACAGTCTGCGAGGTTCGCAGCACTGCCTTGCAGGCGCAGCAGTATGCGGGTACCCAGCTCCCGCACATCGGTGGCACGTTCACGCAAGTACGCATCGCCCACCGATTCGAAGCGTTGCGCATGGCTCTCGATTGTCGCCCGCAGCGCTCCCGGCGCCCAGTTTCCCAGATGAATGCGCCGTGTGACCGAATCCACGATTTCCGGGCTATCCAGCATCAACAGGTAAGCATCGAACAAAGCACGATCCGCAGACGAAAGCGTCTCATTCAGCTCGTCAGAAATCCGGGCGATTTCTGCACGCACCGACGCCACCGCCTGACGAAAATGCTGTGTCTCCTTTACGGGGTCCTGAGGCTTACGGTCGGGAACCGCCTGAAGTTCCGCCGTGAGCGGCATAAAGCCTTTTCCGATGGCAATTCCGGGCGCACCGGGAAATCCGTCGAAGCGCCGCGACTGACCCGCCTCCACCTGGCAAAGGTTGCACAATTCGCCATTTGCCCTGGCGTAGGCGATAGCGCCGCCAAGCTGGGCGGCCAGCGTGGTCAGAAAGGCTTCGTCTGCGTCGTCAAAGCGACGGGCTTCGCGCTGCCGTACCAGTAACACGCCTTGTACACGCCGCTTATGGATGACCGGGACACCGAGAAACGCGTGGTAGTAGCCTGCTCCCGCTTGTGCGAGAAACTCCTGGTCCACTTGTTTCGGAACATGGGCCACGTTAACGTGCCGACTGCTGTTGGCCACCTGTCCGATCAATCCCTGGCCAAAACCCGCCTGTACTCGTCCTACCAAGTCGGGCGATAGGCCATCTGTGGCAGCGACTACATGGCGGTGCTGGTCATGAAAAGTAAAATATACGGTACATACATCGGCTGCCATGACCTCGCGGGTACGGCGCACGATGACACCGAGTGCAGCGTCCAGGTTGGGCGCGGCGTCGACTTCACGGACGATCCCGGTGAGTGCTTCAAGCCGGTGCTCGCGCCTGGACTTGTGTGGGCGGCCTTTCAACCCGGTCGTCCGTCAATTCGTGGCTGAATCAAGACACGGGTATAGGTAATCACCATAATTGCGAATGCCGCGCTCCATAACATACCGGCCAGGCCAATCCACGCAGCATAGCTCCCGGGGACCATCAGCGGCATGAACACGCGACAGAATCCCGCGAGATTGATCAGCACAAAAGCCCAGGTCATGGCGGTTCCAGCGCGTAGTGGTCGACCCGTATGGCCGAGCGCTACGCGCGCCATCATGCCGAGTGTCACGGTGCCAATACCCGCCGCGGTGAAGGCATGGATGGCCAGTGCCGGGTTGACCACTCCGGCCGCTGAAAGCGCGTTCAAAGCGAAACCCGCCACCAGCCAGGCATAGCCCAGATGAAGAACCCACAGCAGAGGAACCGACCAGACCTCTTTCTGGTACCAGCCACGCAGGCGTATTCCATGAGCGAAAGCCCCGAGTAGCGCGACTACGACAACCGCCGGTGGTGTGACCTCGATCAGGGCGAAGACCATCAGGACGATCAGCGAGCCGAGTGAAAGGTACTCGACAGTTTTCCACTGCCTGGTTCTGGCACCGGCAACGCCCTTTTCGGTGAAAAAGGGAATGACTCGTCCACCGAGAATGGCAATCAGCAGCACAATCAGGTAGACGGCGAAGTGGGTGCCTGGCTGTGCCGTTGCCTGCGTCAGTCCGAGCGCCTGTAAATGGACCATTAGATTAGCCACTGCTAGGGCAGTCAGGAGGACTAGAAACACCAGATTGTGTTTCTGCCCGCTGCGCAGCAGCTGAACCGACAGGGTGACAACAAGCACCGGAAGAAATGCCAGGTCCACAGCGGCAATCATCCAGTGTGGCAATTCACTGGAAAGGAAAGGAACAATCCGACCCGCCAGCCAGACTGTGACCAGACCTCCCAACGCTATTCCGCTGGGCGTTTGTCTACCGGTCCAGTTGCGTACCGCGGTCAATAGAAACCCGGCGATCACCGCGACAGTGTAACCAAACAACATTTCGTGGCTGTGCCAGGTGACGGAATCGTAATAAAGGGGTTCAAACTGACCCCGGATATAGCTATATAGCCAAACCACTATTAGCACCAGCGCTGCGATACCGGCAGACAGGAAAAAGGGGCGAAAGCCCAGATTAAGTAGGGCGAACCGGGGATCGGGTCCGGACCCGGGATCATCGATGTTCATCAGTGGCATGGTCGCTGCACCCGGAGTTCAGTCCGGTTTATGTCATGAGGTTGTGCTCAGATTTCATGTATCCGATTGGTTACGACTGGAAGTGGTATATTAGATACTACATACAGAACACGCGCTTGAAAACCGGTATACAATTATGTTTATTGCCTGCGCAGCTCGTGTCGTTGGCGCTATAGTGATCCGGCTGGCGCAGAAATCGGCAACATGGGGAATTTTCGATGCGATTGACGACGTTTACAGACTATTCGTTGCGCGTGCTGATTTATCTCGGTACGCGCGCTGACCAGCGCGCGCCGGTCGGCGAGATTGCAGAGGCTTATCGCATATCAAAAAACCATCTGATGAAAGTGATTTTGTTTCTGGCTGCCGAGGAGTACGTGGTAACAGCCCGCGGCAAAGGCGGCGGGGTGCGACTGAAAACTGCCCCGGACCGTATCCGTATTGGCGACGTCGTGCGCAAGTCCGAGGCGGGCAGTGTCCTGGTGGAGTGTTTTTCGCAAGGCAGGTCGGACTGCCGCATAGAGCGGGCTTGCCTGTTGCGGGGGGCTTTTCAAAAAGCGGCGCAGGCATTTTATGCGGTGCTGGACACCTACACGCTGGCTGACCTGATCGCTAATCGCACGGCCCTGGTGCGGACGCTCCATAGCGTATAGGGCCGGGCCGCTATACCCCTGATAGAGTGAGCCGGTCGCTTAGTGTTCGCCCTTGGTGCGCAGCAGACCGGCGAGCCGATTCCCTTGTTTTTGCGGGCCGCCGCGCGGGAAGAGCGTGTGCAAATAGCGGTTGCTGCCACGCTCCGGTCCCCATCTTCCACGAAAATGCTTGATAATCTCGCGTACGTTGGCCTGAACCTGGTGGTTTTCATAGAAGTCCCGGAGGAAGCGGATCACCTCCCAGATTTCATCTGTCAACGCCAGGCCCTCGCGTTCGGCCTGCGCACGAACAAACGCTTCGGACCAGTCACCCAGATTGACCAGATAACCTTCGCTGTCGGTCTCGACACCGTGCCCATTCACTCTGAGCGTACGGATCTGCATGCCAGGGTAGGCAATGCTGCCACTTTCGGCACCGCCCGGTGCTCCATGCTCAACCACTGTATCTGAATCAGTCGGGGACCAGAGCTCGATGGCAACGTCACCGTCCAGCCGCCCGTGATAACGGGTTGCTCCGTTAACCACGATTTTTCCACTGGCAGGCGGAATGTCGAACGTCGCGATACCCCCGCGGTCCGTGGCGCCCTGGATCGGGTGTTCGGGATCGGTGTCCAGGTAGAGGGTGACAGGGGTGCGCTTGACCGGTTCATGGGTGAATTTGATGGATACACGAATACGCAGCATACAGCTATCTCCCGCTACAAGTCCGGAGTGCAAGGTGGTGCATCAACCGGTTGCGTGCTACGGCCAGTATAACAAATAAATGAAATGCCAGTATTCACCAGAATAAATGTTTGACTATCTCGGACTGAATCTATGGGAGTCATGCCCCGGAGTGTTGCCGACAGGGAATCATTAGTGCGCTTGCGACACAGCCAGAGTGTTTCAAACAGCGAACAGAAAACGATTTGGACCAGGTCGCAGTCGACGGATGGTTGTTGATTCAAACAAGCATTAGCAGCGTTGTGACAGCATGGCTGATCAACTTATTGAAATAAAAACAAAGACCGAGGGTTCGAATCCCTCCCTATCCGCCAGCTGATGGAAAAATAAAACAATGGGTCTACGCGGATTGGTCTGGGTGCCAAACTGTGGTTTCATAGCAGTTCAGTGCTACTCAACGAGATCCTGATCAACATCAACAACGCATTGTCGCAGGTGCCGTCCTATCCCATTAACGTGGACGAGCCGCGCATCTACACCACCTCGTTCTCGAGCAACTCGTTCATGTACTTTCGCGTCGCGCCGCTGCCGGGCAAACCGCGCAAGCTGAACATGGTGTTGATGCAGGATTTCATCGACGACCAGGTGCACACCCGCATGGAGACCGTGTCCGGCGTGTCGCTCGTGAACGTCTACGGTGGCGCCGAACGCCAGGTTCAGGTGCGGCTCGACCCGCAGCGCCTGGCAGAGCGCGACATCAGCATCCCGGATGTGCGCCGCGCCATCACCGAGCGCAACCGCGACATTTCCGGCGGTGGAATTGAATCCGGCAAGCGCCGCGACCTGCTGCGCACCTTCGGCCGCTTCAGGGATCTGCAGGAACTGCGCGACCTGATCCTGGTGCGGCGCAGCGACTCGCTGATCGGTCTCGGCGATGTCGCCGAGATCCGGCTCGACCACTATGAGCTGAGCCGCATTTCCTACACCGATGGCGACCCCGTGATCGGCCTGTCGGTGCGCCGCCAGGCCGGCTCCAACGTGATCGACATCAAGGAAAACTTGATGGTCGAGATGGAACGGATCAACCAGGAGGTCCTCAAGCCGGCTGGCATGTTTGCGCGCCTGATCGCTGATGACGTCGGTTACATCGAGGCCTCCGTGCGAAATGTCTGGACCAACCTGAGTATCGGGGCGCTTCTCGGGAGCCTGGCCATGTTCCTGTTCTTGCGTTCCGGCAAGGCTACGCTGGTCAGTGTAATGGGTATTCCGATCTGCACTATCGCCGGCTTTATCGGCCTGCTCATCGTCGGCCGTACCATCAACGTGATTTGGCTGACCGGCATCGCGTTTGCGATCGGCATGACTCTGGACAATGGCATCGTGGTGCTGGAGAGCATCGAGCACCAGCGCCGCAAAGGCGTCGACCGACTGCGCGCGGCCGTGGTCGGGGTACAGCTGGTGTGGCCCGCGGTGCTCGCGTCCACGCTGACCACGGTGCTCGTGTTCGTACCCATCCTGTTCATCCAGCAGGAAGCCGGGCAGCTCTACTCGGAGATCGCGATCGTGATTTCGGCGTCGATCCTGACCTCCATGCTGGTCGCCATCGCGGTCATTCCCACTGCTACCGCGCGGCTGGATTGTCCACCGATAACCCTCACGCCGACGGCCAGCGACACGACCTGTAGCAGCGCGTCAGCGAGCGCACCGGTCGGCTCATCGCCGGCCCGCGTCAGCGTATCGCTATTATTGCCGCTGTTGCACTGCTGAGTACCGGTATTTTCGCGCTGCTCACACCGCCGGCCGAATACCTTCCCGAGGGCGAAGAGCCCAAGGCTTTTGCCTCACTGACTTCGCCCCCCCGGTTACAACCTCGAGACGATGGTAGAGATCGGCAAGGAACTGCAGGATTACTTCCTGCAGTTTACGCAGCACCAGCCGGAGCAGTTCGACGCCGGTCAAACGGAGGTGCCGACGCTGAAGTATATCAACATGAGTATCGAGGCGCAGCGCATCCGCATTATCACGCAACCGAAAG
This sequence comes from Gammaproteobacteria bacterium, assembly GCA_050118435.1. Classification (GTDB taxonomy): domain Bacteria; phylum Pseudomonadota; class Gammaproteobacteria; order DSM-19610; family DSM-19610; genus Thiogranum. Next base: position 7,734 of record JASFKW010000152.1, read on the forward strand.
ACCTGGTGCATATCAAACCGGTGATGGAGGCGTTGCAGAGTAAGTACGGTGAATACTCGGCCATGCGCGGCTTTGTGACGCGCGGCTCCATCATCACCAGCAACTCCGGCGGCACGTGCTGCATCAACCTCGACATCTCCGGGCCTAACCTATCGGACATCTACGACGCCGCGCTGAGCGCCTACCGTCGCGCTGAGGAAATGTTCGATTCACTGCGCTTGCGCGCCGACCTGTCCAGGCTGTCCCTGTCGCAACCGCTGATCGAGGTCGAGCCGGAATGGGCGCGCCAGCGAAGTCGGCATGAATAGACAGGACTTCGGCTACACCATCGCCGCGCTCGCCGACGGTGCTTTCGTCGACGAGTTCTACCTGGACGACGACAAGACCAACATCTACCTGTACAGCAAGGCAGGCCGGAACGCATCGCTGGACAGTCTCAACCAGATTGCGGTGTATACCGCGATTGGTGCCGTGGTGCCGCTGTGCGCCATCGCGCGCATCCAGGAAACAGCGGATACCAACATCATCCGCCGCCTCAACAGTCAGCGCACGGTCACGCTTAATATCATTGCGCCCGACCGGGTCGCGCTCGGAACAGGCCTGGAAATCGTCAAGCGCGACCTGGTCAACTACCTGCGGGAAACCGGCGCGGTACCCAGCAGCATCGACATGACTATCTCGGGCGCCAGTGAGCAGCTCCAGTGTACGCAGCAAGCGCTGGCTGCCTACTATGTCGTAGCCATCGTCATCATATACCTCTGCTGATTGCCATTTTCACCCGCTGGGGCTATCTGTTGCTGGTCATGACCACGATCCCGCTCGGCGTTGACGGTGCTGATCTTGAAAATATCGAAACCCAATCAGCGCTTACGAACGTCGGTATCTGGCAGGCAGACAGATCGGTAGGTGGGAGACTTGCCATGTTTCAGCAGACTGCCGCAGCTGTCGGCCCAAGGCGTCCAGCTGCGGCAAGGCTGATGGTCAGAGGAGGGGACTTTAGGCCTAACCTTCGTCAATTCCGCTGTCGATCGGGTTGTGGATCACCTCGTGCAACCGGCTGCCAGGAACAACGGAGGAGAGGATTTCGATGTCTTCCTGCTCGGCAGCGCGGATGGCCTGATCGTACATTTTTTCAGTGGCAAGAATCTGCAGTTCGTAGTTACTCATGGCATATCTCCTTGGCTTGGATGGGTTAAGAGCAATTACCGCTGCTCTGGGAAAGAAGTATAAACAAAAAAGCTGGTTTGTCTAGGACAAAAGGCGTTATTATTACACCCATCAACC
>JASFKW010000153.1:0-8806 GCA_050118435.1 Gammaproteobacteria bacterium
AAAAACCGACTCTGACCCCAATTTCACTGCAGCGCACGCGGCGTCGGCGTCAGCCGCACCCTGCCTTTGAGATCGCGGCTGCCCTTCATCACCAGCACCGAGGCGGTGGTGCCAACGCGCAACTCGATGTCGTCGGGCACGTCGACCAGGTGGACGCGCACCGGCACACGCTGGGCGAGACGGATCCACTGGAAGGTCGGGCTGATGCTGGGCAGCAGGTTCTCGCCAGTGCTGCCGTCCTGCTGCGCAATACCCCACCCCAGGCTGTCGACCCGCCCCTCCAGGGGACGGTCCGGGTAGCTCATCAGGGTGACAACTGCCGGGTCGCCCGCGCCAATGCCCTCGATGTGGTTTTCCCTGAAGAAACCGTGCACCCAGAAGCTGTCGGCATCGATCAGGGCCAGGACCGGCTGGTTGGCCACCGCCTGACTGCCCAGCCGCAGCTTCAGGTTGGTGACATAGCCGTCCACCGACGCCTGCACCCGGGTGAATTCCAGGTTCAGCTGGGCGTCTTCCAGCGCAGCCTCGGCCTGCAGCACCTTGGCCTCGGCACCGCGCAGGGCAAGCTCGCGGCGCTTAAACTCCGCGCCCGACACGGCACCGCGGTCGCGCTTGCGGATATCCTCCGCGCGTTTGGCATCGTCCCTGGCTTCGTCCAGGCTGGCTTGCGCCTGTTTCAGCTCGGCCTCGGCCTGCTTGACCGCTGACTGGAAGGTGCGCGGATCGATTTCGAACAACAGGTCCCCTGCTTTGACCTGCTGATTGTCCTGGATGGGAAGATGAATGATCGGACCGGACACTCGCGGTGTGACCTGTATAACCTGCGCCCGCACCTGTCCGTCGCGGGTCCAGGGATTGGTGATGTAATCCCAGTATTTCCAGGCCACCAACCCTGCGGCAACCAGAACCACGGCACCGGTAGCCGCATACTTCACCATTTCAGCTGTCTTGTTCATGAGGGAATGACGAAAGTTCCGATGATCACTGTATAAATCACCGCCAGCGCCAGCAGCACCAGCGGCGGGTAGAAGAAGAAACGCGACAGCCGGTAGCGGTTCAGCACCCGCCCGGACAGCCAGGCCAAAATGACCCCCAACAGGGAAGCAATCAGCAGCGGCGAGAAGTACACCTCCCCGATGCTAAATTCACTTGGTATCAGCTGCATCTGTCGATTCCTGCGCCTTGCCTCCCGCGCCAGCCGGTCAAGCAATCAAAACCGCTTGCGCAGTTGAAAGTCACGCGCCACCGCCCAGTTACTGCTGAAGGATCCCTCGACGCTGCCGAGCAGCGGTCCGCCGTCTTCCGACAGGTCTGCATCACCGAGGTCGACGTAGTTGAGGCTCGCGTAGCAGACGAAACCGAAGCAGGGCCGCTCGAGGCCCGCGCCCACGCTGATGACGCGATCGAAGGGTAACGCAATGCTGCGCCGGCTGTCAGTGGTCGGGGAGCTGGCGTACAGCACGCCGACCGAAACCGCACGCTGATCCGCATACCGGTACTTCGCCCCGGCCGAGCCGATCCACATGTCCTGGAAGTCATCGTTGCGCACCGAAATCTGGTCCTGCGCCACACTGACCCGGGTAATGCCGAACTCGGACATGTTGATCCAGATGAGATCTCCGGTGACCGACCAGCGCGGGGACAATTCCGTATAGACGCCGATCTGCGCCTGGGCCGGTACGGTGAAATCAACGTCCACCTGTGTGCCGAGCAGGTTGGCCGCGGCCAGCCCCTGGCGCACCAGGGGATCCAGGTTGCTGAACGAAGGCGTGCCCTCCAGATCCGGCTCGACCGCCGAGCGGTACACAGCACCGATGCGGGTCTCGGGTGTGAACTCGTACATCGCGCCCAGCATGTAGCCGACTGCGACCCCGTCTTCCTCCAGCCTCACCGCGCCGTCGCCGGCATCCGGCAGCAGGTTGTTGACCCGGGCCTTGCTCCTGGAATCGGTGTACATCAGGTATGGACCGGCACCCAGCGACACCTGATCGGTGAATCGGTAGGCCAACACGGTGGAAGCCGCGACGAAGGCAAGGTCCGATTCTTCCGACAGATAGCGCCCCGACCATTTCTTGCCGTAGTCATGGCCGATGCCGGAGGGCACATTGACCGACAGCCCGAGTCGCCAGCGCTCACCCAGGGGGTGCACATAGTACGCCGCCGGGATGGTGAACACCCGACTGTCCCGGTCCGAGTCTCCGCCCGCGAAGCTGGCTTGCTGCACGTCGAATTTCGATTCCTGGTACATAAAGGTTGCCTGCGCCACCAGCTCCGGCCGATCCAGGCGGGTGATGCCGGCCGGCGAAAAGAATACCGACGTCGCGTCGTTGGCGCGACCGGTCAGCGCGGGGCCGATTTCGCCCAGCGCCGCGCAGGGCAACAGCGCCAGCAGTGCTCCTGCGACCCAGCTCCTGGCCAAGCTGTAATTGCCAGCGGACCGGCGCGGAACTGAATGCGGTAATCTCTTCGTCTTTGTTTCTCAAACCTGTTTTAAGAAAAGCGCGTCTCGCGCAGCGACCCCCAGTCGATCCCGGCGGCGCGCCGCGTGACCTCCACCAGTGCCTCGGACACGCCCCGGTAGGCGCCGAGCAGGCGGTACATGTTGTCGACTTCCTCGGACGAGGCGCTGCCTTGCGGGGCGGCATTAAGCGCCCTTTCGATCCGCGCCTCGAGTGCCTCCAGCTTGGCGTCCAGCCGCGCGCGCAGGTGCGCCGCCTCCACACTCGCCGGATCCATGGCGAGACGGCGCAGAATCTCCTGAATGGCGAGGCGCCAGGTACGCACATCGGCGACCAGATCGCGCACCAGCGCCGCGGACTGTGGCGCGCCCCGCAACTCGACCAGCTCGCGCATGCGATCGCCAAGCACCTGCAGGGCATCGACCAGGTCGTCTGCCTGCGCGGGGGTGCCCTTGCCGAGCGCAGCGGCGGGGAGCGCCGCCATCCAGCGGCCGATCTTTCCGGGGAGAGCCGTCACCTCGTGCAGGTCGAAGGCGAGCCGCGTCTGGCGGACCTGGTCCTCGGCGTCCCGGTGTCGCGGCGAAGCGAGCCGCTCGCAGCTCGCCAAGAATCGGCGCAGCTGCTTGAAGATAACCTGCGCGGGCTCGAAGGAAATGGGGAGCCAGGTCGAAACCCATACCGCGATCAGCGCCAAGACAAACATGAGGCCAAAGTTGACGACGTACAAAAAATTATAAGTCTGCTCGTTGCTCACCGAAATGACCATGACAAACATTGACGTGCCGATGCCGCGAACCATCGCATGCTGCGGCTTCGCGAACACGATCATGACGAGGAAGATGGCGATGAAGATCGCCGTGCCGAGGCCGACGAAGCTGCTGAGGTGCGGCATCACCAGGATGTGGAAGGCGCCGGCGTAGGCGACGACTCCGAAGACCGGCACGACCAGCGACAACACCGGGAACTGAGGCATCAGGGCAAGCATGATCGCGACCGCGGCGGCAACCGGAATGACGCCGGCTGGCATCGGGAAGTCGGGCACGTAGATGCAGGCGAGCAGGATGATCCAGACGGCCGTGAAGGAGCGCACCGCGCAAGCCAGACGGTCGAGATCGATGGTCCATAGCGCGGTGGACGTCTCGGTGAGGCGATCCTCGCCCGGGTTCGAGCCGAAGCCGTGGATGTCGGCAACGGTGGAGAACAGCGCGCGCGTCAGCTGCTCGAGCCGCTGCAGCTGGTCGTGCGCAAGCACGACGGCGGCGCGGTCGAACTGAGCAAGCGCGTCCAGCGCTTGTGCGTCGAAGTCCAGGACGATTTCCTCCGGCCACCGCTGCGGCGGCTTGCCGGCAAACATGCGCGTCACGGAGGCCAGTCTCGCATCAAGCTCCGGGCCCAAAGCCGGCAGACCCGGCATCAACCGTGGCAGGTCAAGCTTCTCCAGGTCCGGGAGTCCCTGGCGCGACCGCTCCATCGTCTCGTTCAGCGCGGCGAATTGGCTCGCGCACCGCCGCCACAGGCGCCGCGTCTCCCACACCTCGAAGCTGTCGAGCTCAGCCCCGTCGACGACCGCAGGAAGACCCGCCACGCTCCCGGCTGCCTGCGCCCGCAACTTCGATGCCTCGCGGTCTTCTCGCGCGCCAGCGAGCACCGCGACGTAATGTTCGAGCAGCCGGCGCTGGAGGTCGGCGAGGCTGCTCACAGTGTGCGTCAGGGCCGGGGCATTGTGGCGCGGCCACAGCAGCACCGCGACCAGCGTGTAGACGATGACCCCCATGGTCGTCTGCTGGAGGCGCAGCACCACGGTCTCGAAGGCGGTCGCGCCCTCGGGCCCCCCGGCCAGGGCAAGCAACGGCATCACGTAGCCGGCGATGAACCAGAAGTACCAGCGGGAGGAGTGCCCCATCATGTAGGTGCAGAATGCGATATACGCCGTGGCTCCGAGCAGGTAATGCCAACGCTCCTGCGGAAAGAGCGCGATCAGCAGCAACGCGACGGAGCCGGCCAGGAAGGTGCCGAGGATGCGCAGCAGCCCCTTGTTGAGCGAGTCACCCACAGTGGCGAGGCTGCACACTGCGACCGCGAGCCCCGCCCAATGGGGCCGACCCCAGCCCATCGCCAGCGAAACGTAGTAGACGATGACCATCGCGAGGGCTACTCGCACGGCCTGCCTGAAGTCTTCGGACCGGAACCACTCCAGCAGGCGGTATACTCCGGCCAAGCTCACGCCGGCAGCATCATTGCCTTGTTGCGGCACATGCACTGTCATTCTGCTCCCGGCTTCCAGGTCTTCACCCTAGATACCCCATTTGCATTCCCTTTCGTGATTGTGTTGTACCTAGAGGCGGCTATCAAGCGCATGTTCACTCTTGTAATTTGAGCAACTGATCATCCAACTCGAGAGCAACGGGCGCAAATAATGGTATGGCATAGGCAATGACCACTGCCAGGGTTGTCCTGACAGCCAGCTTTGCGCGCGTTGAAAGCAAGTCAATCCCCCTATCGGTTGCGGAGCACGGCGCCGATCAGTCCCGACGTTCTGTTTTCATCATAGCAATAAACGTAGGGGCGCTTGCCGGCATTCAGTTTGAACAGCGCCGGCAAACGACAGTCGCACGTAAGACACCGATTCACATGCCGACCTCAGTGGCCATGGGTGTCGGGTTGCGAGTCAGGTGCCCCTGTTTTACGCGGCTGGTGACCGGGCACGCCGCCTCCGAAATCCACCGGCGCGGCATAGAACGTCTGTGCCCAATTCTCGATGGTGATCGGCTCGAAGCGGCTCTCCTCCGGTTCAAACCGGATTGGCTGACCGGGATTGACCCCCTCGAGCACCTTCGAGTCCTTGACGACAAGGGTGCCGTTGACCACGACATGGGGAATGCCCTCCGAGGGCAGCGTGCCCTTTTCATAGGTCGCCTTGTCGGTCACTGTTTCAGGATCGAAAACGGTGATGTCCGCAATCATCCCCTCCTGCAGTCGGCCCCGCTTCTGCATGGACGTCAAGCCCATCTTGCCAAGCGGCGCCGCAGAATTGTAGCTGGTCATCGCAATGATCTGCATCAGGGGGATGTTGTTCTCCCGCGCCAGCCGAAGGGCCTTGGCAAAACTGCCGGCGGCCCGCGGATGGGTGTTGGGAAGATTCTCGTAAGGCGTGTCCCGGGTCAGCTCGTCGTCGGGGATCATGGGCATACCGTCGGTGACAACCGAGACACCCGGCAGCTTCAGCCAGTCGACGATCGCTGACTCGGGCATCTTGAAGACGAGAACGGGACGAGTGGGTTCAGTCTTGAGCACTTCTTCACGCTTCTTCGGGGTGTACCACTCGCCGGTCGCCACATCCTGGATGGTCTCTTCATACTTGTAGCCCAAGGTCCCCTCCCACACTTCCGGTGCCAGGAAGACGGCGTTCAGGGCCGTGGAACCGGCGGCATAGGGGTAGATCTCGCCCCACACGTTCATGCCGCGCTCGCGCATCCGCACCAGCAGCTCGTGCACCAGGTTGTAGCCGGGGTTGTTGAAATGGCAGGCCAGGGCCGGCGCGCCCAACGCCGCGGCGTTGGCCAGCAGCTCCTGGATGCCGTTGGTCTCGGTGGTATCGGTTCCGGGCGTGTAACGGAAATGGGCGCCGGTCTGCCGGCCATAGAGGGCGGCCAGCCGCTGTACTTCGAAAAACTCACGGGTGGAAACGCCGTCGCGCATATAGCCCAGGGTGGAGCCAACGCCCAGGCCGCCGGCCTGAAGCCCTTCATCCAGGAGCTGAAGGATGCTGTTGCCCTCCTCCAGGGTAGGTCGTTTGCAGCACCAGCCGTCGCCTTTTCGACTCTCGACAGCGGTGCGAACGTCCCGGGCGCCCTTGAAGCCGTCGAGCACTGCGGCGCGGGCAAATTCGTGGCCCACGGCCTGGCCGTAGTTTACCTGGTTGTTCCCTTTGCGCTCCTTGTACCACTGGTCGAGGTACGGGCCATGGGTGCCGATCTCGAGATCCAGTACCGTGGTCCGGCCGTCGCGCAGGGCGAGCTTGTTGGACCAGGGCCGGTCATAGTGCCAGTGGGTGTCGATAAACCCCGGCGCCACCACATGGCCGGAGGCATCGATGGTTTCGTTGCCGGTGATCTCGTCCTTGGTAATGACGGCGATCCTGCCGTCCTTGACGCCGACATTGGCGACGGCGTCATACTGGGTTTCCGGGTCCATCACCCGGCCGTTGAGTATGACCAGATCGAAGTCCTGGGCGACGACCGGCCCTGTGGCAGCGAGGAGCGCGCAGACCAACGTTGCCGTACCTGTGAGCCTCGCAATATTCCGTTCAGCCTTCACTTGTGATTGCCCTCCAGATTTGTGTCGATGACGTTACAGCTCGTTCTTGTAGATCTTTCCGTCCTTCATGATGAGATCAATGTTGTCCGAGTCCATCAGCACGCGTATGTCCTTGGTCGGGTCGCCGTCGATGAGGAGGATGTCGGCGTAGGCACCTTCCTTGATCACGCCGAGGGGCCCGCCCGGATAAGGGTTTTTCCAGGTGGAAAGTGTCAGCACTTCGCCGTTGATGCCGGTGACCTGCTGCATCTGTTCGACAGGCGTGAAGAAACGGTCGCGATAGGCGAATTCCTGGCGGAAGTTCTGGAACGCGTCGTCGCCGAAGAACACATCCGATCCCCAGAGGATCTTGACGCCATACTTCTTTGCCCACTCGATTGCCTGGGGCGCGCCTTCCTGGACGGCCTTCAGCTTCTCCTGCTGGACCGGGTCCTGAAACATCGGGTTGCCCGAGGTGTCCTGCAGGGCGAGGAACGCCTGCGGATCGTAGTAGGCTCCGACCTCGGCCATGCGCTTCACGGTCTTCTCCTCGAGGATCAGGCCGTGCTCGATCGAGATGGCGCCGGCATCGAGCGACGCCACGACGCCGGCGTTGGTCTGCGCATGCACGGCCACGTAGGTGCCGTAGCGCCTTGCTTCCTCGACGGCCGCCACGAGCTCCTCGTGGCTGTACTGAGGCGCGAAGAGCGGATCGGTGAAGCTGGTGACGCCGCCCCCCGCCATGATTTTGATCTGGGCAGCGCCTCGAAAGAGGTTGTCGCGCACCGCGCGCCGCACCTCGTCCGCGCCATCGGCGATCTTCGTCCAGCCCAGATTCTCGGCGGCGCCGCCGCTCTCGCGGCCGTCGAAATACGGATGGCCGTCGTGCGCGGTCCGGAAATCACCGTGCCCCGTGGTTTGCGAGATAGACGGCCCACTGGGGTAGATTCGTGGGCCGGGGAACACGCCGGCGTCGAGGGCCTTTTGCACGCCGAAGGCATTGCCGCCCATGTCGCGCACCGTCGTGAAGCCGGCCATCAGGTAGTCCTGCGCCCGGCGCGCCGAGCGGATCGCCTGTTCGTTGGCGTCCTGGCTGAGCAGCATCTGTCCCAGAGGCGACGCGTAGGTGACGTGACCGTGCGCCTCGATCATGCCCGGCATCAGCGTGCGCCCGCCGCCGTCGATTACCGTGGTCCCGTCGGCCCGGATCGGCGTTGACGAGACCTGCTTGATGAGGCTGCCCTCGACCAGCACGTTCGCATTCATGATGCGCTTCTCGGCCTCGCCGTCGAAGACGTGGACGTTGGTGAACAGCGTCCGCGGCGCGTGCTCCTGCGCCAGGCCGGCACTCGCACAGGCGAACAGCGCCAGCGCCGCAAGCGGCGGCAGTATCTTGGAACGGCATTGTCTCATCGGGTTGTCCCTTTCACTATCTCAGATGGCACGGTGCCCGACCGTGTTCACTCGACGACCGGGCGCCGGATTGGCTGGCCATGTGGGGCATCGAGGATCAGCTCGCCGTCGCGCACGACGAAGCCGCCGTTTACGAGCACGGTCTGCACGCCCACCGCTGGCTGGTTGGGCTTTTCGTAGGTGCCGACGTCACTGATGGTCTCGGGATCGAAGACGACGATATCGGCATCCATCCCTTCCTGGAGACGGCCTTTCTTCTTCATCTGCGGCACGAAGCCTTCCAGGGTCTGGGCGGGCATCAGGGTCATCTTACGCAGCGCCTCCTGCAAGCTCATCAGCTTGCGCTCCCTGACATAGGAGCGCAGGATTTTGGCAAAGGTCCCGTTCGACCTCGGATGCGAGAAGCTGCCTTCCGGAAGCGGCCACTCGTCTCCCGAGTAGTTGATGATGCGGTCGTGGTCGTCCATGAACATCCAGAACATCTCATCCGACTCGATCAGGATCCTGGGGTCCAGAACCGACTTATCCAACAGCTTCAGATCGTCGGGATTACTCTCGTCGATGAAATGCCAGGTGATGAAGGTGCCGGGCTTGTTCTTCTGGTAGTCGGCGAGCTGTTCCTCGGTCATGCGCCTGGT
>JASFKW010000154.1:0-8805 GCA_050118435.1 Gammaproteobacteria bacterium
GAATGACCCGCGCCGCGGGCTCAGCCTTCGTCGTCTTCGAGCATGTTGCGCCAACGCTGATCTTCACGCACGAAGAGGCGATCCGACTCGGCCGGCCCCCAGCTGCCCGCCGGGTAGGTCGGTATGAAATCACGCTCCACCGACCATACCTTGAGGATCGGATCGACCACCTTCCACGCCCAGCTCACCTCGTCATAGCGCAGAAAATGCGAATGATCACCGTCGACGACGTCCAGCAGCAGGGCCTCGTAGGCGTCGAGCTGCGCCTGTCCGATGCCGCAATAGCTCGCGTCGAGCCGCGTGGTTTCGGCACGCAGCTCCAGCCCGGTCTTCTTGACCTGCATTTCCATGCGAATGCACTCGTGGGGCTGCAGGTTCATGAGGATCCAGTTCGGTTTGAGCTGCTCCAGCTGGGTCTCGCGGAAGAGCTGCTGAGGGGGATGCTTGAAGCGGATAGACACCATCGAATTGCTCTTTTTCATACGCTTCCCGGTGCGCAGATAAAAGGGAACGTTGCGCCATCGCCAGTTGTCGATGAACAGCTTCAGCGCCGCGTAGGTTTCGGTAACACTGTGCGGGGGAACCCCCGACTCGTCCAGGTAGGCAACAACCTTTTCGCCGTCAATCCGCCCCGCCGCATACTGGGCGCGGTAGGCGTAGGCGTTCACGGCCGTCTGGGGTATGGGTCGGATCGAGCGCAGCACCTTGACCTTTTCGTCGCGCAGCGACTCGGCATCCAGATTGGCGGGCGGCTCCATGGCGACGAGGGTGAGCACCTGCAGCAGATGACTCTGGATCATGTCACGCAGCGCACCGGCGCTGTCATAGTATCCCGCGCGCCCTTCGATTCCCAGCGACTCGGAGTGCGTGATCTGGACCTGATCGACGTAGTTCCGGTTCCACAACGGCTCCAGCATCAGATTGGCGAAACGGAACACCAGCAGATTCTGTACCGTGCCCTTGCCCAGGTAGTGATCGATGCGATAGATCTGGGATTCCTGGAAATCCCGACACAGGCGGTTGTTGAGACTCTCTGCGCTCTGAAGGTCGTAACCGAAGGGCTTTTCGATAACCAGCCTTCGCCAGCCACGGTCCTCACCGTTCAGGCCGGCGTCACCCAGCTGACGGCTCACGGCTCCGAAATCGGCGGGCGCGATCGCCAGATAGAAGACGACATTCGGGGCGAAGCGGGGGGAATCCGCGACGTAATCGGCCAATCTCCGGTAGGCACCGGCATCATCGAGATTGCCCTTGAAGAAGAACAGCCGCGAACAGAACCGTTCCAGCGCCTCGGGCTCGGTCGGGAGGCTGGCGAGCCAGCTGCGGACCTTGTTGCGCCAGTCATCGTCATCCCAGTCGCGCCGCCCGAATCCAACGATGCTGAAACCCGGCGCCAGCCGCCCCTCGGCATCGAGACTGTAGAGCGCGGGTATCAGCTTGATCTGGGCAAGATTGCCGGTGGCACCGAAAATGACGAATGTGCAGTCTTCCATGGCCGTTCGTTCGCGGTTGCTGTTTTTCTTAAGCAGTGTAAGGCATTGGCTTGACGCTTGCTTGGCGTTATCCCAACCTAACCGAAATCGGCCTCTGGTACCACCCATGGATATCCTATTTGCGTGCAGCGAAGCCCACCCGCTCGTCAAGACCGGTGGACTGGCAGATGTCGCCGGCAGCCTGCCGCGCGCCATCAGGAACCTCAAACAGGAAATCCGTCTGGTCATGCCCGCGTACCCTCGAGCGCGGGACGCTGCGGGGAGCCTGAAATCCGTGGCCGAGCTGATCCTGCCGGGCGCAAGCCTGCCGGTGCGCGTCCTGCAGGGGTGGCTTCCCCACACCCGGGTGCGCCTCTACCTGGTCGATGCGCCGGAGCATTTCGATCGTCCCGGGGGGCCGTACAGCACACCCGAGGGCACCGACTGGCCCGATAATGCGGCACGCTTTGCACTGTTTGGGCGTGCCGTGTGTGAAATCGCCATGGACCGTGCCGGCCTGGCCTGGAAGCCGGACCTGGTGCACTGCAATGACTGGCAGACTGGACTGGTCGCCGCCCTGTTGTCGACGGAGCCACAGCGGCCGGCGACGCTGTTCACCATCCATAACCTCGCCTACCAGGGCCTGTTCAGCCACGCCCAGCTCAGGGCTCTGGGTCTGCCGCCGGCGTGGTGGTCAATTGACGGGCTGGAGTTTCACGGCCGGCTCTCGTTCATCAAGGGCGGACTTGTGTTTGCGGACTGGCTCACCACGGTCAGCCCGAGCTACGCGCGTGAAATCCAGACAGCCGAGTTCGGCTGTGGCCTGGAGGGACTCTTGAGACACCGCAACCGCCGACTCACGGGCATTCTCAATGGTGTCGACTACCAGCATTGGCACCCGGGACGCGATCGGCTGATCCCGCACAATTACACGGGGCGCACACTCGCCAGGAAGCTGGAGAACAAGGTGGCCCTGCAGAAGGCCTTCGATCTCCCGATACGCACCGACGTGCCGCTGCTCGGCCACGTCGGGCGGCTGGTGGAGCAAAAGGGCGTGGACCTGCTGCTGGAGCTGATCCCGCAGCTGGTGCAACGCTCGCTGCAACTGGTCGTTCTGGGCACCGGCCAGCCACAGCTGGAGGTCGCCTTACGCCGGGCGAGCCAGGCGCATTCCAGCCGCATCGGCGTGCGTATCGCCTACGACGAGGGGCTCGCCCACCTGATCGAAGCGGGCTCAGACGCCTTCGTCATGCCCTCGCGCTTTGAACCCTGCGGGTTGAACCAGCTCTACAGTCTGCGTTACGGGACGCCGCCCATCGTTCACCGCACCGGCGGGCTCGCAGACACGGTGGTCGACGCCGACGCGGCCAACCTTCGTGCCGGCCGGGCGACAGGCTTTGTGTTCGATAGGGCGCAATCGGCCGCCCTGCTGCACGCGATCGATCGCGCCGTCACGCTGTATGCGCAGCAGGAGCTCTGGAGGGGTCTGGTGAGAACCGGCATGCGGCAGGACTTCTCCTGGGCGCGCAGCGCGTCGGGCTACCTGCAGCTGTATCAGCGGCTGGCCGAGTCGCGCCGCAACGGGCGCGAGGCACCGTCCGCGAGCTCACAGGCAGAATCCTCGGAGACTTCTATCTGACTGTATTGATATCATTTTTCATGGCCCCACCCCGTCCGCCCGGCAGCGTCTGGAACGGGGTATAATGGCCCGCCATTTGAGCCGGTCCCGCGAGGGGCCCCCAGCAGAACGACTTATGGAAATGGCCGTGCAACGGAGCATTACCCCGCCGCCCCGGGACAAGGAGCTGCGAGCGCGAGTGCGCCTGTTCGGCAACCTGCTGGGCGAGGTCCTGGCCGAGCAGGCGGGGCAGGATGTGCTCGAGACCGTCGAGACGCTGCGCACGGGATACATCCGACTGCGCAGCAAGGATGATCCGGCGCTCCGTGCCCGGCTGTCCAGAAAGATCGACAGCCTCGATCCGGACACGCTCACGCACGTGGTGCGCGCCTTCAATCTGTACTTCAGCCTTGTCAACATCGCCGAAGAGGCCTTCCACCATCGGGAGCGGCGCCGCCAGGTCCGTCAGGGCGGACCGCTCTGGCGGGGCTCCTTCGATCACACCCTGCGCGAGTTTCACGCCGAAGGAATCAATGCGCATCAGGTACAGACGCTGCTCGACTCGGCCCTCTATCTGCCCGTATTCACCGCGCATCCGACAGAGTCGAAGCGCCGCGCGGTCACGCACAATCTGCGCCGCGCTTTCCTGACCGCTGAGCAGCTCGACGCACCGCTCCTGAGCCGGGAACAGCGCGGGAGCATCATCGACGATCTGCGCTCGCAGATTCAGGTGCTCTGGAAGACCGACGAGGTCCGGAGCCACAAGCCGACCGTGGAAGACGAAATCCGCAATGGACTGTTCTACTTCCGCGAATGTCTGTTCGAGGCGGTTCCGCGTGTCTGCCGCTACCTCGAGAAGGGAATGCGGCGGACTTACGGCAAGGTGGAGCTGCGCGTGCCGAGCCTGCTGCACTTCGGTTCGTGGATCGGTGGAGACCGCGACGGCAATCCCTACGTAAAGCCCGCGACCACCGAGTACGCGCTGCGCATGCACATGCGCGAAATCCTGCGCGAGTACCTGCGCCGGCTCGAGGAGCTGCGCACCAAGCTCACCTACTCGAGCCGTCTTGCCCAGTCGACGCAGGCCTTCAACGACAGCCTGGAACGCGACCTGCGCGATTACCCGCAAGCCATCGGGGAGCGCCCGGACCGTTATACTCATGAGCCCTACAGGCGCAAGCTCTACATCATGCGCAACCGCCTGCGCGATAACCTGAGGCTTGCGATTGCCCGCACCGAGCACGCCGAAACGGCGGACCCGGCCGATTATCCGAGCCGCTACCCCGACGAGCAGGAATTTCTAAGCGACCTGGAGCTGATGCGGGCCTCGCTGGCCTCGCACGGCGACGCCAATGTGGCAGACGGCGATTTGCTGGATCTGATTCGCCTGGCGCAGACCTTCGGCTTCTTTCTCCTGCACCTGGACATCCGCCAGGAATCGAAACGACACACCGAGGCGGTCGCCGAGCTTTGCGCACATCTGGGCACCTGCGACGCCTATGATTCGTTGGACGAAGCGGCGCGCATTGCGCTGTTGTGCGCGCTGCTGGAGGACGCCGGCCCCTGGCAGCTCGAGCGGGGCGCGTTGAGTGAAAGCACGCAGGAAACACTCGGCGTGCTGGAAGTCATGGCGCGCATGCGTCGTGAGGTCAGCGCCAGCGCTTTCGGAAGCTACGTCATCTCCATGACCCACAGCGCAAGCCACGTGCTGGAGCTGATGTGGCTCGCGGCACTGTGCGGGCTGGCCGGAAGGGACCGCGGTGAGTGGTTCTGCCACATCCGCATCAGCCCGCTGTTCGAGACCATCGACGACCTGACCCACGTCGAAACGGTGCTCAGGCGCCTGCTCGACCAGCCGGTGTACCGGAGCCTGCTGAAGGCCTCTGGCAACCTGCTGGAAATCATGCTCGGCTACTCGGACTCCTGCAAGGACGGGGGCATTCTGGCGTCAGGCTGGAGCCTTTACGAGGCGCAGCAGAAGGTCATCTCCATCGCCGGGGCATACGGCGTAGATTGCCGGCTCTTCCACGGCCGGGGCGGCACGCTGGGGCGCGGGGGCGGACCCACCCACGATGCGATCCTCTCGCAGCCGGCTGGAACCGTGCATGGACAGATCAAGTTCACGGAGCAGGGCGAGGTGCTCTCCTACAAGTACAGCAACGAAGAGACCGCCGTATACGAGCTCACCATGGGCATCACCGGACTGCTCAAGGCGAGCCGCAACGTGGTGCAGGAGGAGACGGACGAATGCAGGCGGTACACCGCGATTATGAAGCGCCTGGCCGCGCAGGGCGAACAGGCCTACCGGGCGTTGGTGGACCAGACACCCGGCTTGCTTGACTATTTCTATGAAGCCACTCCCGTGACGGAGATCGGTCTGCTCAACATCGGGTCCCGGCCCACTCACCGCAAGAAACAGGACCGCTCCAAGAGCTCCATTCGTGCCATCCCCTGGGTGTTCGGCTGGGCACAGTCGCGGCATACCCTGCCCGCCTGGTACGGCATCGGCAGCGCACTCGACTGGTTCATCGAGCAGGACGGTGGTGATCTGGACAAGCTCAGGACGATGTACCGCAAGTGGCCCTTTTTTCGCGCTATGCTGAGCAACGCCCAGATGTCGCTGGCGAAGGCGGAAATGGACATTGCGGCGGAGTACGCCGCCCTGGCTGCCGATTCGGCCGGTGCGCAGGCCATCTACGAACGCATCCGGGCCGAGTACGAGCGCACACGGCAGACGGTAACGCAGGTGGCCGACATCTGCTGCCTGCTGGAGGAAACCCCCGCCCTCGCGCTTTCCCTGTCGCGGCGTGATCCCTACCTGGATCCGCTCAATCACATTCAAATCAAGCTCCTGGGCCGCGTGCGGGATCCGGCCCTCGACGACGCCGAGCAGGAACGCTGGCTGGAGCCACTCCTGCGCTCCATAAACGCCATTGCCAGTGGCATGCGCAATACCGGCTGATATCCTTTGATCCCTAACCAAAGCTCCTGTGGCCCGGGCCAGGGCTCTCCACACCGTCCCGGACCTGCCCTGGCGCTGCGGGTCCGTCACCTACCGTTTGTACGTTGTCTGACCGCCGTTTGGACCTTTGTTCATTGTCACAGGCCGCATTTTCAGTTAAATAAGGTGCGAAGGCCTAGTACTTGCAGTAGGCTCTCCCCTGGGTCGCAGGACGGCCCGGTACCGACGTGTCGGAAATCGTACGCAGGATGCGGGTAACAATATGGTGTAGGTTTAGCCACTTAAGTCAATCTCGCTGACACTAGATCGTGACATAACGACAGAGAATGTGAGGGATTGGCAGCCGGGGCACCGACAGGGTCAGTGGGGTACGTATGACTGTCAGTGCGCAAAGCAGGAAACGGGACGGGTCCCCTCGCCAAGCAAAGGGGTATCGCGGGAACACTGCCTGTCCCGTGCGTATTTATACGCTGGGACGCTTCAGCGTGACAGTGCATCGTCATTCCCTGAACCCTCAGCTCAAACCTCGTTACCAGCGACCCTGGGAGCTGCTACAGGCGCTCATCGCTTTCGGCGGGCGGGACGTGCATGCCGAATTGCTCAGCCAGGCCCTCTGGCCCGACGCCGACGGCGATCACGCGCAGAATACCTTTGACGTCACACTTCATCGGCTCCGGCGGCTGTTCAACGTCGAGGCTCTCTTCCTCATGCGGGGTCGTCGCCTTTCATTGAACCATGAGCTGGCGTGGGTGGACGTTTGGAGCTTCGAGCGGCTGATCAACCACGCGGCACGTCTGATCCCCCGTTTCGACGATCCTGGCACAGCGCACCAGTTGGCACGCTACGAGGAGCGGCTGCTCAATCTCTACCAGGGTGCGTTCCTGGAGCGCGAGGCGACTCGCCCCTGGGCGCTCAGCCTGCGCGAGCGCCTGCGCAGCAAGCTGCTGCGGCACATGCATGAGGCTGGACCGGCGTGGGAGCGCGCTGGCGAATGGGAAACCGCGATTCGCTGCTACCAAAAAGGCCTGGAAATAGACCCGCTATTCGAATCGCTCTACCAAAGGCTCATGTATTGTTTCCGGGAAACCGGGCGCGTTCCAGAAGCGCTGGCTACCTATCACCGCTGCCGGACGGTGCTGGCCCAGCAATTCCAGATCGAACCCTCGCGGAACACACGCCAGCTATACAACTCGCTGATAACCTAACTGTTTTAATCTCACCACGCCGAACCCATCTGGCCGCCGGGAAAGGCTGCACGGTGCCACCCGGACGGCGCTGCTGGGCAGCGCAGTAAAACCACACCACACAGATTCCTCGCAAGTTGCGCCCTGTAAGCTTTCCGTAAGTAGTGCCGTTTTAGTGTGCCCCATAACCGACAGTCACCCGACGGACAAGCGCATGGAAAACTATATCGTTCGTATCTACGGCCGCGACCCGGATGACCCGGACAGGATTACCGGCGTGCTGGAGTCGGTCGAGCGGGAAACACGCCACCCCTTTCAATCCATCAGTGCCCTGCGCTCCATGTTGAGTGCACCCGCAAAATGCAACCTGCAACCCGCGAAACCACTTGCAGCACGAAGCGTGGAGCGCCACCTGGAACTCAGGCCACCAAGATCAGATCGCAAAGTCAACAACTGAGAAAAATGAGGAGAATCATTGTGCCAAACTTCTGCAAACAGCTAACGCCCGCTATTGCATTTGCATTGCTCGCTCTGCTTACGGACACCGCCTCGGCTTCCACCGTTGTGTTCGAAAAAGTCGGGTTGTTCAAAAACAAGACGTTCTTCACGGAAGAACTGCAACTGGAGACCGCGGGAAAATATCAGGCCACCGTCACTGATTTTGAATTCCCCAAGCCGCTGAAGAAAATGGCGCTGAACATCACCACATCGAAGGATACGCTGGGTACCATTTTCGGCCCCGGCACTTTGGACTTCGAAGCGGATCCCGGCACCTATCATGTCAGTTTTTTCGCGCTGGCTGGCAAGGGCAAGAATCGCAATGACAACGCAGAGCATCGGAAGAACAATAATAAACACAAGCGGGATAAACAGAAGCACAAGAAAAACGGTCGCGCCGGCAACAATGATCATGGCAAATCCGCCAAACAGCACGTGGCCCGCACATGGCAAGAAAAGCCCGATCTGCCCGAGCTGGCCTATGATGGCGACACGATAAACTTGGGCCAGTACGGCATCGAGATCGCGCACACCGACTCGACCGTGGTGCCGATCCCGGCGGCGGTATGGCTGTTCCTCTCAGGGCTGTTGAGCGTCGGCGCGGTCGGAATCAGACGCCACTCTCGGGTGTGACGCCCGGGCTTCCCGCGCCCGCGGTGTACAGGGGCGCGGGCATCGGCACATGCCGCCTGGTGACTATTGCGCCAACGATTCGGCTTCCATCGACAGATACACCTGATAGGCGTTACGACGGTTCGCTTCCTCGAATGCCGGCAGGTCCTCGAACTCCGACCAGTCCGTCTCGGCATAGGCCTGGTCAAACGCCACGAAGTTTTCGACCGCCGCGCCCATCTTCTCCCGCAGGTAGGAGAGATAACGGCGCATGGTCCTGATGGCACGGTTGGGATCGCTGGCCACGGCGCCGTGCCCCGGCACCAGCGCGGTGAGCTGCTGACCTTCCATGCGCTTCAACACCTCCAGCCAGTTGGCGGAGTTGGCGTCGCCCAGAAACGGAATCCTGCCCTCAAAAAGAATATCGCCGGAAAACAACACCCGGTCGGGCTCGACATA